>CAMRVW010000022.1 GCA_947054185.1 uncultured Rikenellaceae bacterium
AAACGGGGTCTGAGACCCCTCCCCCGGAAGGGCCGCCGGAGGCAGTTCCCGCAAATAAACGGCACTTCCTGCAAACCATAAACGAGGCAGTTACGTCAAAATTAACGGCAGTGCACCGCCTCGTCTCGGAAGAAGCAGCTTTTCTGGCGTTTTTTCTCTTCCGGCGAGTGCTCGACAAATATCTGTTTACGGGTGTAAGGGTCTATGCCGGTGCAATATATCGTTGACGAGAGGGTCATGGGCGTGGGTGTGAAGTCTTGCACCTGGTCGAGCCTGATGCCGAGTGAGCGTATGCGCCCAGACAGTTGCTTCATGTCACTGAGGCGGCATGCGGGGTGCGACGATATGAAATACGGCACGAGCAGATAACGGAGCCCCTCTTGAGCGCATATACGGCTGAACTTGTCTTTAAGATCGATGAAGGCGCCGAACGGAGGCTTGCGCATCATCTTGAGCACATGATCTTCGGTGTGCTCGGGTGCCACTTTGAGCTTGCCCGAGGTGTGACGCACCACCACCTCACGCAGGTAAGCGTCGCCGAAACGTTGGTCGAAGAGGTCATACCTTATGCCGCTGCCTATGAACGATTTCTTGATGCCCGGTATGGCGTCTATCTTGCGATAGAGGTCGAGCAGGCGGGCGTGGCTGTTGTCGAGGTTGGCACATATGCGTGGGAAGAGGCACGAGGGACGTCGACATGAGGCGCATAAGGCTGTGTCGACGCCGCCCATGCCATACATGTTGGCCGATGGCCCGCCTATGTCTGAGATGTAACCGGCAAAGCCCGGCATCTGTGTTATGGCGCGCACCTCGTTGAGTATGGAGCGCTCGGAACGTGACGATATGAATTTGCCCTGATGGGCAGATATGGTGCAGAAGCTGCATCCGCCGAAACATCCGCGGTGGGTGTTGATCGAAAATTTGATCATCTCCCATGCGGGTATGGGGCCTTTGTTGTGGTAACGGGGGTGCGGCATACGGGTGAACGGCAGCTCGTATGTGCGGTCTATCTCTTGGGTGGTAAGACGCGGATAGGGTGCGTTGACGACGACGAAACGGTCGCCCACGGGCTCGACCAAACGCTTGGGTGACATGACGTTAGACTGTGTCTCTATCTCGACGAAGTTGTCGCCCAGCAGCTTTTTGTCGGCCATGATGTCGTCGAAAGAGCGCAGCATCACGGTCTGCGAGGGCTCTAAACGCTCTATGCCTTTGGCGTCGGTGAGATAGGCTGTCTGACGGAGGGTGTGCAGCCTCTTGGGATTGAATCCCGAGGCTATGAAACGGGCTATCTCGACCATGGCCTTGTCGCCGAGGCCGTAACATAGCAGGTCGGCGCCGCTGTCTGTCAGTATGGACGGCATTATGCGGTCTTGCCAGTAATCGTAATGGGCCAGACGCCGCAGTGACGCCTCTATGCCGCCTATCACCACGGGGATGTCGGGATATAAGCGTTTGAGTATGCGGCTATAGACGGTCACGGCATAGTCGGGACGCGCGCCGGCAGCTCCTCCGGGGGTGTAAGCGTCGTCGGAGCGCAGACGTCGGGCGGCGGTGTAATGGTTGACCATGGAGTCCATGTTACCCGAGGTTACCCCGAAGAAGAGCCTGGGAGCCCCCATCTTGCGGAAGTCGCGCAGGTCGTCGCGCCAGTTGGGCTGGGGTACCACCGCCACGGTGTAACCCTCGCGCTGGAGTATGCGGGCGATGACGGCCACGCCGAACGACGGGTGGTCGACATAGGCGTCGCCGGTGAATAGTATGACATCGAAACGGTCGACGCCGCACTGGCGCGCCTCTTTTATGCTTGTGGGTATGAATCGTTTGTCGAACATAGATGCGGTGTTACAGGCATGGGTCTGACGGCGGTATCAGCAACGACGAGTCGCCATAGCTCAGAAACTTGAAGCCATTGTCGGCGGCAAAGCGGTAAATGTCGCGCCAGGCTGGCCCTATCAGGGCACTGACAAGCAGCAGCAGTGTGCTCTGTGGCTGGTGGAAGTTGGTGAACATGCCTCGCACCACACGCCACTTATACGGCGGCGTTATCATTATGCGGGTGGAGCAGTCGAGCCGTTGCACTCCGTCACGGCGCATGTGGTCGGCCACCGCCTGCAGAAGGGAGGTGCCGTCGAGGGCGTGGTCTATGTGGTAACACTCCCACTGTCCGATGGTGCGGTGACAGCACGGGTCGCCCTCTTTTATTATGCGGTAACCTATGGCCGGCAGCGACTCCAGGGTGCGTACCGTGGTGGTGCCCACTGCGATGACGCCACCCGACGAAAGCGCCCTAATGAGCATCTCGACCGTATCGAGCGTGACGCTGAAATGCTCGGTGTGCATGGGGTGCATGGCGGCGTTGTCGCTCTTGACGGGCAGAAAGGTGCCGGCCCCCACATGCAGCGTGACCTCTGTTGTGGGGTGGCCCGCCGACCGTATCGACTCCATTATGGCGTCGGTAAAGTGAAGCCCGGCAGTCGGTGCGGCAACGGAGCCCTCGACGCGGGAATAGACCGTCTGGTAACGGGTGTTGTCCTCTTCGCAGCTGTCGCGGTTGAGATACGGGGGTATGGGTATGCGTCCCAACATCTCGAGCAGCCGTCCGAAAGAGAGGGTGTCGTCGTCCCACTTGAAGCGCACTGTATGCTCTTTGTCGGTGACGGCCACGCGTTCGGCCTTAAGGATGTGTTCGGTGCCGTTGTGGTTGAAGCGGCACTCCAGCGCCCCCTCTTTCCACTTGCGCGAGTTGCCCACCATGCACATCCACTCGCAGCATCCCGTGGCGGCGAAGGCACGTTCATGGTCGGAGGGGTTGTGTGGTTCGAGGCAGAATATCTCTATGCGCGCACCGCTGGGCTTGAAGAAGACAAGGCGCGCCCTTATCACCCTGGTGTTGTTGAAGACAAGCGTCGACCCCTCTGGCAGATAGTGGGCCGCATCGCAAAAACGTGCCGCACAAGGAGTTCCGTTCCAATAGAGCAGCTTGGAGCTTCCGCGCTCTGAGGGTGGGAATTTGGCGATACGATCTTCGGGAAGGTCGTAATCGTAATCTTTTATGTCTATAACTCTGTCTGTCATAGTGTATTATGCGTAATGGGCCCGAATTGCCGTTTTTTTTGTCGCTAAATTGTCGCAAATGTACTAATTTTGCGGGAAAAGTTAAAGCGTTATGATAAAGATAGGCGACAGAGTGAAATTTTTGAGCGACACGGGTTCGGGTGTCGTCACGCAGATAAAGGGTGCCATTGCCACTGTGAGCATGGAGGACGGCTTCGATGTGCCGGCACCGCTCACCGAGCTTGTGGCGGTGGCTCGCGAAGAAGAGCAGGAGGCCATATCGAAAATAGGCGTGGGCGACCCGAGGCCCGGAGTGGTGCGCCGCCGTAATGACGGGGAGCCGAAAAAGAGCGTCAAAAGGGCGCCCTCATACGCCCGTTACGGCAAGATATCGCTAACATCCGACTATGACGACGACGAGGAGATAATAGACGTCACCGAGCTTCGGCAGCGTTATTTGAAAAACTTCGCCGCCATTAATGCCGAGGCCGCTGCCAATGCCGAAGCCGGCGACAAGGCCGACGACGGTAAGGATGATGTTTTGGAGCCGGCCCGGGACGCTTCGCCCGTGGATGTTGCCGCCAAGCCTCGCATTGTTGCCTTGGAAGAGCTGCCCGGGGTGTTGGGCATGGAGACAGAGGAGGAAAAGAGCGCCGCAGCGCCCAAAACGTCGTCTGTCAAGAGAGTCAGAGCCTGCGACGAGGAGGTCATAGACCTGCATGCGGGCGAGGTGTTGCCCTCGGTGGAGGGGTTGATGCCCGGCGAGATACTCGCGGCCCAGATGTCGCGCTTTGAGATAGCCATGTCGTTGGCCGTGGAGTCGAAACGCCACGGACGCATTATATTCATACACGGCGTGGGTGCCGGCAAGCTCAAATATGAGATAGAACGCAGGCTGAGACGCGATTATCCCAAGCTGGCGTGGCAGGACGCATCGTTTGCCGAGTATGGATACGGGGCGATAATGGTGTTTTATTAAAACGCGGCTCGTGGGGCTTTTTCCGTGAGTGCTGTGCCTGGCTTTAAGTTGTGGCGGGAGTGGTTGCGGGCCTATGTTGTATTATAAAGGCGTGTGTATGTATCTTAAAAATTTGTTCGACCTGCGCGGCATGGATCTCTCGGAGGGGGAGTGTGTCAGCGAGTTGTTTTCAGGCAAGGGCTTCCGTCTTGAGAGAACGGTGTCCAAAGGACATGTCACCCCCAAGGGGCAGTGGTGCCGGGAGCCCTTCGACAAGTGGCTGGCCGTGATTGAGGGTGAGGGCGAGATAATGTATGAGGATATGAGCGTCGACCTGTTGCGTCGCGGCGATCATGTGCTGATACCCGCCGACACAAGGTACCGCGTGACCATGACATCGCACTCGCCGGAGTGTGTGTGGCTGTCGGTAACAGTACGCGGGTGATTTTCGCGGATGGTTATTTCACCTCTTCATAGTCGACATATTCGCCGACATTGGCGTTTATCTGTTTCTCCTCCGTGCGCTGTCGGTCTATCTGAACGTCGCCCTCTTTTCTGTTTGTTGTCTTTGAGGAGGTCTCGTAACGCGCATGGCTTCTGTCTGTGCCCAGCAGAATGCGTCCGATAGACCTGAAAACGGCCCTTATGACGTAAAAGAACAGCACCACTATGAGTATGAATATGACAAGTACTTTCATCTTCCGACTATTTTTGTTACAAAGATAACGATTGTTTCCGAAATTTAGTGTGATGGCCGCCTTTAAATTTATCGCATACGGTAAAACAGAGGGGTGACAGATAAAAAATGCACATGATTATCGAAAAATTGTGTGAAACCGTCGGGAATTATTATTTTTGTGGTTTGAAATTGTCCCGGGCAGTTTTGTTCGGGTGTTAAATTATTGATAGAGATGGATTCGAATACACTTACTGCGATATCTCCCATTGACGGCCGTTATCGCAAGAACTGCCGGGAGTTGGCTGCATATTTTTCGGAATATGCCCTGATACGTTACCGCGTGCTGGTCGAGATAGAATATTTTATCGCTCTCTGCGAGCTTCCGTTGCCTCAGTTGGCCGGCTTCGACAAGGGGCGTTACGAACAGTTGCGCGACATTTACCGTAACTTCACGCCCGAAGATGCCGCCGCGGTGAAAGAGATAGAGAAGACCACCAACCACGACGTAAAGGCGGTGGAATACTTTATAAAAGAGAAGATGGACGCCATGAGCCTGGGTGACAGCCGTGAGTTCGTTCACTTCGGCCTCACCTCGCAGGATATCAACAACACGGCCACGCCACGCACCTTGCGCGATGCGGTGAATGAGGTGTATATGCCTTTGATAGAGGGTTTTATAGATAAACTCAAGGGTTTCGGACGAGAGTGGAAAGATGTATCCATGCTGGCCCGTACGCATGGTCAGCCCGCCTCGCCCACACGTCTGGGCAAGGAGATAATGGTGTTTGTCGAGCGTCTTGAAAAGCAGACGGCGCAGCTTAAGGCCATACCGTTCCCGGCCAAGTTCGGCGGCGCGACGGGTAATTTCAACGCCCACAACGCAGCCTATCCCGAAACCGACTGGGTGGCATTCGCCAACCGTTTCGTGGGCGACACATTGGGGTTGCAACGCTCGCAGATAACCACGCAGATAGAGCATTACGACAATCTGGCTGCCATATTCGACGCCCTAAAGCGCATAAACAACATAATCATAGACCTCAGCCGCGACATGTGGACATACATATCTATGGAGTATTTCAAGCAGCGCATAAAGGCCGGCGAGGTGGGCTCTTCGGCAATGCCTCACAAGGTCAACCCCATAGACTTTGAAAACGGGGAGGGTAACCTCGGTATGGCCAACGCCCTATTCGGGCACCTGGCCTCCAAGCTGCCCGTATCGCGCCTGCAACGCGACCTTACCGACTCGACCGTGTTGCGTAACATAGGGGTGCCGTTGGCTCATACCGTCATAGCCATAAAGTCTGTGACACGCGGCCTCGACAAGCTCATAATAAACACCGACGCCATAGACCGTGACCTGGAAAACAACTGGGCCGTGGTGGCGGAGGGCATTCAGACCATCCTCCGCCGCGAGAACTATCCCAACCCTTACGAGGCTCTCAAAGCCCTGACGCGCACCAACAAGGCCATCACCAAAGAGGATATGGCCGGCTTCATAGAGACGCTCGATGTGTCGGAGACGGTGAAAGAGCAGTTGCGCGCCCTCTCGCCCCATAGTTACACCGGCGTTAAGCTCTATTAGCCGTACATTGCCGGGGGCGGCGGCATTGTCGGTGCGGGGTGGTTGCAAGGTGTATCGGCGGCCGGCGCTAAAGGTCGGTATCGCGATGGCTTCGTTTGTGCGGCTCTGCCTGAATAGGGCGGATAAGCAAGGTTGCGGCAAGGGGGATAGCCGACATGGTGTGTTGCCGGCGGCCTGATATGCAGGGGTGATGTGCAAGATTGTTATTCGGTATGTGAGAAGTGTCGTGTTTGGCATGCTTTTTGATGAGTATCGGATAACACAAAGTAAAAGATTTCATAACACTAATCAAAAAAACGAATCATGAAAAAGTACAAATGCACGGTATGCGGCTGGGTGTATGACCCCGCTGTCGGAGATCCCGATAACGGCATAGCTGCCGGCACCCCGTTTGAAGATTTGAGCGACGATTATCTTTGCCCCCTCTGCGGAGAAGGTAAAGAGGTATTCGAGCCCATCGACTAACCTGTTCCGAACAAATGTTTAGGATAAAAACCGCCCGCAAGGCGGTTTTTTTGTGTTTTGTTTGATTTGTACGCAATAATTTGCTATATTGCGGAAATTGAAGTCGGGTCTTTATTTAAGGTCTCGAGATGGTGAAACATATAAACAGTGGCTATATGAACAGATTGATTTACTTGTTATTGTCTTTGTTGGGTTTTGCAACCTCATGCAAACATGTTGCCATGTATGCCTCTCCTTATTCGTCGTTTTCGTTCAAGGGGCGTGTGACCGACGCCAAGGGCAAGCCTGTCAGTGGGGTCAGTGTCAAGGTCGGTTTGAATGAAGAGGTGTCGACCGATGATAAGGGCGAGTTTGTCTTCGATGTGAAAAGAAGCGGTGTGTATGGAGACGACGTTGTGAAAGAGACGGTCGATTTCATGGATGTGGACGGTGCCGAGAACGGTTGGTTTGACGACAAGTGCATTGAGGTTACCTTTACGCGCGACTCTGGGGTCAAGCCCGACGGTTGGTATTTGGGGCATTATAACGCACCTGACGCCGAGGTGGTTCTGGCAGAGAAGAAGTCGTCTGACCGGCAGTAAGGCCTCTGTCGGGTTTGACGGGGTGTATGATTACATGTAACATACATAGAGTGATGGGTAAGCGTATCGGTATTGGAAAGCGCATCGGGTTGGAGCTTTATTCCCGATTGCAGGCCGGGCGTGTGAGAGAGCATCGTTTGACCATGTTGTTTTGGGAGTGTACATTACGCTGCAATTTGGCCTGCGCGCATTGCGGGAGTGATTGCCGCACCGAGACATCTGTGCCCGACATGCCGGCGGATGACTTTTTCAGAGTGCTCGACAATCAGATAACGCCGCATGTCGACCCGCACGAGTTGTTGGTGGTGCTCTCGGGTGGGGAGGTGCTGTTGCGTCGCGACCTGGAGCAGATAGGCCGTCAACTGTATCGGCGTGAGTATCCGTGGGGGTTGGTTACCAATGGGTTGGCCTTGGACAGGGCGCGTTTCGATTCGTTGTTGGATGCCGGCTTGCACTCCATGACTGTGAGTCTGGACGGCTTTTACGATCAGCACACATACATACGTCGCAACAGACGCAGTTTCGGGGCCGCATTGGCCGCCGCCGAGATGGTGGCTGCCGAAAGGTCGATAGTCTCTGACGTGGTGACCTGCGTGACGCCGCAGCTGATGCCTCGCATAGAGGAGTTTCGCGACATGCTTATAGAGCGGGGCATACGGTCGTGGCGCCTGTTTACCATATTTCCGGTGGGACGTGCCGCCGCTGACCCCATGTTGCAACTGTCTGACAATCAGTTTACCGAGCTGATGGAGTTTATTGCCCGTACGCGTAAGGAGGGTAATATTGCGGCCACTTACTCGTGCGAGGGTTTTCTGGCAGGTTATGAGACCGAGGTGCGCGACCTCTTTTATGCCTGCGACGCCGGTGTCTCTATAGCCTCTATACGTGCGGACGGCTCGATATCGGGTTGCAACTCGATACGTTCTAACTTTCACCAGGGCAATATTTACCGGGACGACTTCTGGCAGGTGTGGACCGAGCGCTTCCGGCCCTTTCGCGATAGAGAGTGGGCCCGCAGAGATGAATGCGGCGAGTGCGACATGTTCAGATATTGTTTGGGGGGCGGCATGCATCTGCGTGACGATGACGGACGGTTGTTGGTGTGTCATTATAAGCGTCTTACAAGGTGAGAGGCGTGGCTTTGAAAAGGGGTGTCGGGGGATGTGATGAAGTTGTGCGGCTTTGGGGGAATGGGTGTGCGGCCGATATTGGGGCTATTTGTGCGAAAACATTTTGACGATATAGGGGATTTTAGTATATTAGCGGGCTGAAAAAACAAGAAATATATGGAACCGAGAAGAACAAAAATCAAAGATTTGCTTCAATTGGCCGGAGAGGGTCAGAGTGTGGTGTGTAAAGGTTGGGTGCGTACCAAGCGCGGAAATAAAAATGTGACGTTCATCGCCCTTAACGACGGTTCCACCATAAATAACATACAGGTTGTGGTCGATGCCGCATCGTTTGACGAGAACCTGCTCAAAAATATCACCACGGGCGCGTCGATTGCCGTTCGCGGTGCCTTGGTGGTGTCGCAGGGTTCGGGTCAGGGCGTGGAGATACAAGCCTCGGAGATAGAGCTTTACGGTGTTGCCGACCCGGCGACATATCCGTTGCAGAAAAAGGGTCACACGCTTGAGTTCTTGCGTGAGATAGCCCACCTGCGTCCGCGCACCAACACGTTCGGCGCGGTGTTGCGTGTGCGTCACGCGCTGGCTTTTGCGATACATAACTATTTCAACTCCAAAGGTTTTGTATATCTGCATACCCCCATCATCACGGGTTCCGATGCCGAAGGTGCCGGGGCGATGTTTCAAGTGACCACCCTCGATATGGACAAGGTGCCCATGACGGAGGATGGCAAGGTCGATTACAGCCGCGACTTTTTCGGAAAGTCGTGCAATCTTACCGTTTCGGGGCAGCTCGAGGGCGAGTTGGGTGCCACGGCGCTGTCGGAGATATACACTTTCGGTCCGACATTCAGGGCCGAGAACTCGAATACGCCGCGTCACCTGGCCGAGTTTTGGATGATAGAGCCCGAGATGGCGTTTTACGACCTCGACGACAACATGGATCTTGCGGAAGATTTCCTCAAGTATCTGATAAAATATGCGTTGGAGCATTGTGCCGACGATATAGCCTTTTTGTCCAAGATGTATGACAACGAGCTTGTGGACAGGCTTAAGTTTGTGGTTGACAACGATTTCGTGCGTCTGGAATATACCGAGGGCGTGAAGATATTGATGGAGTCGGGTCACAAGTTCGAGTTCCCGGTAAGTTGGGGTTTGGACTTGCAGAGCGAGCATGAGCGCTATTTGGTGGAGCAGCATTTCAAAAAACCTGTCATACTCACCGGATATCCCAAAGAGATCAAAGCCTTCTATATGAAGCAGAACGACGACGGCAAGACCGTGCGCGCAATGGACGTGCTCTTCCCAAAGATAGGCGAGATTATCGGCGGGTCGCAGCGTGAGGAGAGCCTCGATAAGCTCACCGCGCGAATTGAGGAGTTGGGCATACCGCAGAAAGATGTGTGGTGGTATCTCGACACGCGCCGTTTCGGAAGTGTGCCTCATAGCGGATTCGGGTTAGGCTTCGAACGCTTGGTGCTGTTTGTGACAGGCATGTCTAACATACGCGATGTGATTCCTTTCCCGCGCACACCCAAGAGTGCCGAGTTTTAGTTGGAGTGGGAGAGTGTGTTAGGTAAATCCTACATTTTGTTTAATACATAACATTGTGATTATTTTGTTGTGTATTGTTATATTTGATTGAATTTACCTTGTAGTGCAGTTAATATTTAACCTATTGTTGGTTGTTATTAGGGTATCGCGCTGATTATACGTGGTTTGTTGTTTTTTAACAGATGCTGTTTCTCTGTGCGGTTGATGTGTGCCGATATTTTCAGTGCATTTATTTTGCTGATTTACAGAGTAATAATTGATTGCAATGTTTCTATTGATGTTCGTTGATCTCTTTTACGGCGCAGTGAGACAGTTGTTTGTGTTTGGTATTTAACTATTGTAGTTAAAATTAACTTTAGATTAAAAATTTCACATAATGAAACCTTCCATACCCAAGGGCATGCGCGATTTCTCATCACAAGAGATGCTTCGTCGCCGTCATATTTTCGATCAGATACGTAAAGTGTTTGAGCTTCATGGGTTTATGCCGATAGAGACACCGTCAATGGAGAATCTTTCGACACTGTTGGGCAAGTATGGCGATGAGGGTGACAAGTTGCTTTTCAAAGTTCTCAACTCGGGGGACTTTCTTTCGTCGTTGTCGTCCGGTGACGTGGAGGGGGCAAACTCTGCGGCGACATCGCTCAAAATATCGGAGAAGGGTTTGCGTTATGACCTAACGGTGCCTTTTGCCCGTTATGTTGTTCAGCATCAGAGCGATATAACTTTCCCGTTCAAGCGTTATCAGATTCAGCCCGTTTGGCGTGCCGACCGTCCGCAGAAAGGTCGTTACAGGGAGTTTTGCCAGTGCGACGTGGATGTGGTGGGCTCGGACTCGTTGCTCAACGAGGTGGAGTTGGTTCAGATTGTGGCTGAGGTATTTGCGCGGCTGGGTATATTTGTGGTGCTCAAGATTAATAACCGCAAGATACTTTACGGCATTGCCGAGACCATAGGTCAGGTGGACAAGATGGTGGATATAACTGTGGCCATCGACAAGCTCGAGAAAATCGGTCTTGAGGCGGTGAAAGAGGAGCTGGCCTCCAAGGGGTTGACGCAAGAGTCCATAGAGGCCTTGCAACCTATATTGGAGCTGGAGGGAGATAATGCCCGTAAGATAGAGAGCTTGCGTAAGGTATTGGCATCGAGCCAGATAGGTCTTAAGGGCATTGAAGAGGTGGAGACCGTTTTGGGGTATTGTCAGAGCTTGGGTGTGGCGATAGATTTGGAGTTCGATCTCTCTTTGGCGCGCGGATTGAACTATTACACCGGTGCTATATTTGAGGTCAAGGCTAAGGATTACGCTATAGGAAGTATCTGTGGTGGAGGACGTTACGACGACCTTACCGGCATATTCGGGCTTAAGGGCGTCTCGGGCGTGGGCATATCGTTCGGTGCCGATCGCATATATGACGTCATGGTCAACTTGGGCTTGTTTCCCGGGGAGACGGAGGTGGCGTCGTCCAAGGTTTTCTTCGTCAACTTCGGAGGAGAGGATGAGCGTGTGGCGTTGGAGCTTATGAAGAAATTGAGATTCAGCGACATATCGTGTGAGATATATCCTGATGCAGTAAAGATGAAGAAGCAGATGGAGTATGCCAACAAGCGGGGCATGCCTTATGTGGTAATCATAGGCGAGAATGAGCGCGCATCAAGGACGGCATCGGTAAAGCACATGGCAACCGGGCAGCAGTGGTCGGTGGGCTTTGATGTTTTGGATTCTATTTTTGAGTAAAAACATTGCGAAGGGGGAGTGGTGTTTAAATTTATTGTGTAATGTTGTGTAATTAACATCCCGATGCGGTTGGCGTCGGGATGTTTTTTGTTGGGATGTGATGAGTGGGGGGGTGTCTCAAAAGGGGAGTGATGTTTAGATTTGAGCAAAATGTTGTATAATCAACATTTGAAGGTGCCTTTATGTGGGGGGGGAGGATGAGTTCGTGTGATTAGATAGGGCGAGGCGATTGTGTAAATTTATTGCATCTGTTTAAAAATCAACATCCCGATGCGGTTGGCGTCGGGATGTTTTTTGTTGGGGAGTCTTATTATTTGTGGACGGGAGCTGTCGGGAATAAATTTCTGTTTAACATAATTAAGTGTAAAATATCATTATTAAACATTGTCGGCTGATTAGTGACACGTGCCGTCTTTTTCTCGGAAACTCTCACATGGTGCTGTGAGGGCATCTAAAAGCATAGGGTGTAAGCCGGGACAGGCGGCAACCATGCTGTCGCTGCCTATTACATCGTGGCCGTGATAGTCGGTGATGATGCCTCCGGCGCCTCTGATGATGGGTACGATGGCGGCACAGTCCCACAGCGACACGTGGGCATCGACCATGATGTCGGCGCGGCCTGTTGCTAAAAGGTAATAGCCGTATCCGTCGCCCCAGGTGCGGAAGCATTTCGCTCTTCGGGTGAGCTCTATGAATCGGTCGGCGTCGCGGTGTTTGAAGAAGCCGCCGAGGCTTGAGGTCAGCAGTGTCGCATCTTCGATGGTGTCGCACTGACGCATGGTCATCTGTTTACCGTCGAGAAAGGTTTTGTCGTTGTTGCCCACGAGCAGTTTGTTGAGGGCGGGCAGATAGATGGCGCCGTATAACGGACGGTTGTCGACAGTAAAGGCGATGAGTGTCGAGTAAAGAGGCACTCCGTGTATGTAACTGCGGGTGCCGTCTATGGGATCGATGATCCAACGGTAACGGCTGTCGGAGCGTCCCGATACTCCGCTCTCCTCACCGAGGATGGCGCATTGAGGCATGGAGGTGGTGATGTGTTCTGAAAACATCTGCTCGATGGAGCGGTCGACGATGGTTACAGGTGAAAGGTCCTCTTTATACTCGGTGTGGATGGGGGCCGTGGTATAAAATTCGGTTATCTGTTTTATGGACGGACACAGGAAAGTTACCAAATCGACGAATTGGCTGAAATCAAATTCAAAATCGGGAGTTCTTCTCATCTATGTTTTCAGATAATCTGCTGTTTGTTACTATGTTGCAGCTTGATGTCGGTTTAATTGGCATCCGTGTGGTTATGTGAAGTGGGGCCCGGGTGGGTGGTTTTGATGCTGTCGGCAGATGGGAACATGTTGTTGAGTGTTGCCTTCAACTCGGAGGCGATGAAGTTGCGTCTGATTATTATGCCGGCCAGCAGCATCACGGCGATGATTATCATAAGCCGGATGTTTTGGCGTGACAGCTTTTTTTCTTGTTCGTTCATCTTTGATATCTTTTCAGTGTCGAGTCTGATGCCATGTTTAATTGGCTTTGTATCACGACAGTATGGTGAGGCTTACGGCCATGATGGCCATGCCTGCGACAAGTCCGTATATTGATATGTGGTGGAAGCCCCATTCGCGGGCGGCGGGCAGAAGCTCATCGAGAGAAATGAAGACCATGATGCCGGCCACCACGGCGAATACCGCACCCAGGAGTGTTGGCGAGAGGAAAGGCATGAGGATGAGGTAACCTATGAGTGCACCGACAGGTTCGGCCACGCCTGATAGGAACGATAGCCTGAGTGCTTTGCGTCGGTCGCCTGTGGCCTGATAGACGGGGACGGCCACTGCGATTCCCTCGGGTATGTTGTGTATGGCGATCGCCACACCGATGGCAATGCCGAGTGTGGGGCTGTCGAGGGCGGCTGTGAATGTGGCCAGCCCCTCGGGGAAGTTGTGTATGCCGATGGCAAGGGCCGTCATGGTGCCGAGCCGTATCAGTTTGCTCTTGGGCGGATGGCTGTTCATGCTCTCGAGAGAGCGTATCTCATGCGGGTTTTCTTTAGATGGTACTAACTTGTCTATCAGTGCAATAAGGAAGATGCCGCCGAAGAATAGAGCGATGCACAGCCATTTTCCGTGGAGGCCCATGGTGAGAGTCAGGCGCTCGTTGGCGTCGGCGAGCAGCTCCATGAACGAGACGTATATCATCACTCCGGCCGACAATCCGAGCGAGAAAGATAGAAATCGGCGGTTGGTCGATTTGGCAGCAAAGGCTATGAGGCTGCCGATGCCCGTGGAAAGGCCGGCAAACAGGGTTATGCAAAAGGCCAATAGAACCTCATTCATGCTTTTTTATGTTTAACGTCTTGGTGTTAATGTATTTGTGTTGCAGGCATCAGCCTCTTTTGGCCTCCTCAAAATATGCTTCGAGCAGCTCTTTGGCTGCGGTGAACGATGTTTTGCGGTTGGCCAGCACCTCTTGCTCCACACCGGTTAATATTGATTGTATGGCCGGCGAGTGATAGAAGCGTTCGTGGAGTGCTTCGTTTATCGTTTCGTACATCCAATATTTGGCTTGCCGGTGGCGGTTAAGCTCGAAATAGCCGTTGTTGCGGGTGAATTTTATGTAATCTTCTATGCCTCCCCACACGTCGTGCAGGCCTGTGCCGTCGTATGACGAGCAGGTATAAACCCTTGGACGCCACTGCGACTCCGGCATGGGGAAAAGGTTTAAGGCGCTGATGAAGTGGGCTTTGGCCATGTTGGCACGTCCTATGTTTTCGCCGTCGGCCTTGGTTATGGCAACCATGTCGGCCATCTCCATGATGCCGCGTTTGATGCCTTGAAGCTCATCGCCCGCACCGGCGATCTGGAGCATCAGAAACAGGTCGGTCATGGAGTGGACGGCCGTTTCCGACTGTCCGACGCCGACCGTCTCGATGAAGACAACGTCGAAACCTGCCGCCTCGCACAGTACGACGGTCTCGCGGGTTTTGCGGGCCACGCCGCCCAGAGAGCCTGCCGAGGGGCTGGGACGTATGAAGGCATGGGGGTTGTGGACCAGCGTCTCCATGCGGGTCTTGTCGCCGAGGATGGAGCCCTTGCTCTTTTCTGACGACGGGTCGATGGCCAGCACGGCGAGCTTGTGTCCCAGGTTGGTGACCTTGCCGCCGATGGCCTCTATGAAGGTGGACTTGCCGGCGCCGGGTACTCCCGTGATGCCTATGCGGATGGAGTGTCCCACGTGTGGCAGGCACTTTTCTATGATCTCTTGGCTTTGGGCGTAATGTTCGGGTAAGACGCTTTCAATCAGTGTGATGGCCTGGCTCAAAATGGTGATGTTGCCTTTGAGGATGCCTTCGACATAATCGCCCGTTGTAAGGGCACGTCGCTTTTTACGCACATAACCGGGGTTGACCACCGGCGGTTGCTCTATGCCGGCATTGACAATCAGGGCGCTGTCGTGGTGCTCTGCCTTATGATGATCTTCGAAATGTTCCATAATTGTCGGTTTTGTCGTTTCAAATTACTTGAAAAGCCTTATTTGTTGTAAATAGGCAAGATTGATTGTCATTTGCCTGAGATTGGTTACAAACTGTGTGCCGCTTGTGAGCGTTGCCAGACAAAGGACTCTCATGTGCAAATGTAACAATAAAGTGGGAGATTTTGAAATAAATAGACTGTTTTTACCCATTGCTTCATACTTGAGGCGTCGGGATAGGTCGTATTTTGTCGTCCGGATAAATTGGATTATATTTGCACTATAGTTTGTACACTGATAATAAACGATAAAGCCATGAGTCTTCTGTTTACAATTATAGTGGGGGTGGTCATGGGGCTGATCGATGCCTTGCCCATGTATCTTAAAAAGAAGGGGCGACAAGAGTGTATGTCGGCATTCATACACTATGTTGTGGTCACATTTGTTATATTCAATACAACGCTTTCGCAGCTGGGCGTCAATGAATTTGTGGCGGGACCTCTCATATCGTTGCTAATGGCTTTGCCTGTTGCTGTGATGGTAAGCAAGGAGGAAAAGAGAGCCGTTCCCATCATACTTGTTAACGCCATAGTGCTTGGGGCTATAATATCTGTAATCAAGCATTACAGTGTGTCGTGGTTTGTGTAAGTGTTTTAAAAACAGGTTGTTGTGTGAAGTTGCGGGAGGTGTTTTTTCGGCTCCTGCGGTTTTGTCTTTAATATGAATCATTGCTTGTCGTCAGGCAATGGCTCATGTGGCAAGTCGGTACACTTTCGCTCAAAATGATTTTTGGCGATGGTATCGACCTCTGAGTTATGGTCGGCAAAACAGGGCAGCATGGGGATGAACCGTCAAATATTGCATCTTACGATACCCAATATTGTCACCAACCTGACAGTGCCTCTGTTGGGGATGGCCGACATGGCTATTGCGGGGCACAAGGGTGGAACGGAGTATATTGGAGCCGGGACCATAGGGACGGCAATATTCAATCTGATATATTGGAATTTCGGATTTCTGCGCATGGGCACCTCCGGATTTGTCGCGCGGGCATATGGTGAGCGTAACAATGGCGAGCAGGTGGCGGTGATGTTGCGGGCGCTCGCTTTATCGTTACTCTTGGGCCTGGCTGTAATTGTGTTGCAAGGTCCGTTGGTGCGGGTGGCTCTCTATATTCTTAACAGCGGAGAGGCCGGACGGGCGGCTCATGACTATTTCAGAGTGCGTGTGTGGTCGGCGCCGGTGACACTTGCCCTCTATGTTTTCAAGGGGTGGTTTATAGGCATGCAGAACACACGCATACCCATGTGGGTGTCGATAGGGGGTAATGTGCTTAACATAGGGGCGAGTCTTTTTTTTGTCACGGTGATGGACATAGGGGTGGCGGGCATTGCGTTGGGGACGACCATTTCCGAGTATATCTCTTTGATAGTGTGTGTGATAGTGTGGTTTGTGCGTTACGGCTATCTGAGGAGCCATATCGACCCGGGACGCATATTTGACATGCACAAGATAGGGGCTTTGTTTGCGGTGAACGGCGATATTTTCATTCGCACGTTATGTCTGGTGGCGGTGACAACATTTTTTGTCTCCGCATCGGCAGCTCAGGGTGCTGAGGTGTTGGCTGTCAATTCTTTATCGATGCAGTTGTTTACTCTTTTCTCTTATTTCATGGATGGTTTCGCTTATTCGGCCGAGGCTTTGACAGGGCGGTATATCGGTGAAGCCGACAGGAGCGCACTTGCTTTGTCGACACGTCTTATATTGCGGTGGGGTGTCGGGTTGGCGCTCTTTTTTACCGTCATTTACGGTGTGGCGCTAAGGCCTATAATGTATCTGTTTA
The DNA here is from genome assembly GCA_947054185.1 of uncultured Rikenellaceae bacterium. Classification (GTDB taxonomy): domain Bacteria; phylum Bacteroidota; class Bacteroidia; order Bacteroidales; family Rikenellaceae; genus CASDZP01. The sequence goes on from CAMRVW010000022.1 coordinate 17,050, forward strand.
CTGACGATGTGTCGCTTTTGGATGCAGTGATGCGCAACAGGGTGTGGATAATGGCAGTGCCGTTGGCGGGGTTTCTTGCCTTCATATATGACGGAATATTGGTGGGGGCAACACTCAGCGCCATTATGCGTAATGTGATGATAGTCGCCGCTGTCTTGTTTTTCGGGATATATTATCTGCTCGGCCCGTGGTTGGGAGATGACGCTCTGTGGTGCGGATTTATAGTATATTTATTTGCCAGAGGGGTGTTTCAGATGTGGCTTTCGTGTCGTTCGGGAAAGATTCCTTTGAAATGAATATATTTGGGCATGATTATTTTTTGATGTTATAATGCATTATTAATGATATTGTTAGGTGTTTTTAGTTTGATTTGGATATCAGGATAGTTTTTAGGGGTTGTTATTGTTTTGGATGGCGTTGTGATATCTTTGCATAAGAAAAAACGCATGGCGGTTGACCGTATAATTTTTTGCATAACGTTTTAATATTACGGTTATCCGCCGGGTGGAGTCGGGTGTAAGAGTCCCGTATTGAATTGACATAAAGCCCATTTGGGTAAGGAATAGTTTCGGAGATGCCATCCTTTTTGTTATTTGCTATTGTATTATTCCGACCGGCTCTTGTTGTGAAATAGTGGCCGTGGCATCCGAAACACAAGCGAAACCCCTCGGGGTTTCGCTTTTTTGTTTGCCAGGACTGCCGTTAAATGTTGACACTGCCGTTTATGGTTTGACAGAACTGCCGTTTATTTTGCTTGCACTGCTGTTTTGTTTTGCGGGAAGTGCCGTTTAAGGTTTGCGGGCACTGCCTCCGGCGGCCCTTCCGGGGGAGGGGTCACGGACCCCGATTTGATAT
>CAMRVW010000023.1 GCA_947054185.1 uncultured Rikenellaceae bacterium
CTGCAAAGATACATATCTTTTTATATAATATCCAAATTCTTTATCACTATTTTTTACCAAAATACTCCTAACAACAAACAATCATCTGAAAAACAAGGGGTTATATGAATGAATATTTTCACGGCATGAATACTTCCACTAAAAAGCACTTCACACGCACAACCGAAAGTTTATCAAACAGAAATAACAGTAAATCCAAGGCTTTACATCGTTTTAGATTTGTAATTTTTTGAAAAAGGCCTAACTTTGTATCATCTCATCATAATTAAGCTAAGTCATGAATCAGTCGACCGCCAACATGTTCATCTCCATCACTTCGGATAAATTCCCGTCGAATAGCCTGTTTTTATTGCGCGAACTATTACTCAACATCGGTCCGGAGAACGAGGGTCGCATTATGACAACAACATTTAAAGACCCGATGACAGCATTCATCCTATCGATATTTCTTGGGTTCTTCGGTGTTGACCGATTTTTCATCGGACAAATCGGCTTGGGATTTGTCAAATTGATATGTAATCTGCTGTTTTTGGGTTTATGGACCATCATAGACTGGTTTTTGATTATTAACGCCACTCGCACCCGCAATCTGAAATTACTGCACGAGATATGTCAATATCCACAGGAAAACCTCCCGACATTGACGCAAAACAACTGACCGCCAACCTAAATATCGGCAAAAACATCATTAAATGGACATACAGCAGATAAACTCTTTCATCTTCATCAATCAAAACAAATTCAAAACCATACATATCCCTATGGTCAGGAATATACTGGAGTTACTCGATACACACTCCCTTATGAGACTAAACCTGAAAAATCCGATATCGATATTGGTCGTCTCAATATTTTTAGGTTCTCTCGGCCTCGACCGTTTCTTGCTAAAAAACATCAAGACAGGCATACTCAAGGTTGCAATATCTTTGTCCTCAAAAATTTTACTCTTTGTTATTGCAGCCCAATATGCCGATGACAATACGAATACTTTCCTGACATCCTATCTTTTCTCTTCCTTATTCATGTCCGGTTTTCTGTTCTGGCTATGCGACATTTTCACTGCCATCAGCCGCACCAAAACATATAACCTGTTACAGCTGCGCGACTTGGCACACCAACTCGGCATTATGATACCCGCCCTGGAAACCTCATACGTTCAAAACTCCTCTGCCCCTCAAACCGCATACATCTCCCGAACCGCATCAGACACCCCAAACAGGTACAACACCTCCGACCGTAACAATTACCAGACCGAAATAAGCAACAATTACAACACCCGGACACCCGATTACTCAAAATATCAGCGTCAGTCCGACAAAACGGATAACTAACCAACCTATTACGACATGAACGAGAAAACCAATCAATACGCAAGATTGCTCGATATAATGGACCGACTTCGCAATGAATGTCCTTGGGACAGAAAACAGACCTGGGACACCTTACGAAGCAACACCATAGAAGAATGTTTCGAGTTGTGCGACGCCATAATATCAAAAGATTACGACTCCATACGCGAAGAACTCGGCGACCTTCTGTTGCACATTGTCTTTTACGGCAAGATTGCACAAGAGGAGGGACGGTTCGACATGGCCGATGTTGCCAAAGGGATATGCGACAAGCTGATATTCAGACATCCTCACGTCTTTGGCCACACTCATGTCAACGACGCCGGCGATGTCGCGCGCAACTGGGAACAACTCAAAAAGCAGGAGAAGAGCGATGGCAAAGGCACTCTGTCCGGAGTCCCCAAGGGGCTGCCTGCCATGATAAAGGCGTTCAGGATACAACAAAAAGTGGCAGGCGTCGGCTTCGACTGGAGCGACAAACGCGATGTGTGGGCAAAGGTCAAAGAGGAGATAGGCGAATTTGAATCGGAAGCCGAGAGCAGCGATCGTGCCGAGGAAGAGTTCGGCGACCTTATATTCTCGCTCATAAATGCGGCCCGCCATTACGGCATAGACCCCGAAAATGCCCTCGAGCGATGTAACCGCAAGTTCATCTCTCGCTTCGAGAGGCTGGAGAGTCTTGCCAGGGAGAGAGACACGCCTCTGAGAGAGCTCGACATAAGACAAATGGAAGAGCTGTGGCAGATGGCCAAAAAAGAAGAGGTCACCATAGAATAAACCCAACACATAAACAACATGGCAATAATAAAAAGCGTTCGGGGTTTCGACCCCAAGTTCGGAGACAACTGTTACCTTGCAGACAATGCCGCAGTGATAGGAGACGTGACAATGGGCGACGATTGCAGCATATGGTTCGGGGCAGTATTGCGCGGCGATGTCAACACCATCACCCTCGGCAACAAGGTCAACATACAAGACAACGCAGTGATACACACCCTTTACCAAAAATCGACCACCAAGATAGGCAACAACGTGTCGGTCGGCCACAATGCCGTCATACACGGTGCCACCATCGAAGACAACTGCCTTATAGGCATGGGGGCCGTTGTGCTCGACCATGTGATTGTCGGCCATGGTTCGGTTGTGGCGGCAGGCTCCGTCGTGCTCACAGGCACTGTCATAGAACCGGGATCGATATACGCAGGCATACCTGCAAAAAAAGTCAAGAGCGTCGACCCGGAACAAAACAAAACTCTCATAGAGGGCATCTCCAACGGATATGTGATGTACGCCTCTTGGTACAAAGAGTAACCACGCCTTTTAAAAAAATAACGATCTGACCCACGCATAAAAAAAGCCACCCGTTCAAGGTGGCTTTTATGTTTGTGACCCGAAACTATTGCGCTGCGGGCTTGGGTGTTCCGCCAAGGCTTTTTATCACATTGTTGGTGATATCCGGGGTCTGCTCGTCAATATATACGGGGCCGTCCTGAGTGTCGAACACCACGGTTATGCTCATGGTCTTGGCCACATTTTTTATCGCGTCCTGCACCTTGGCAATCACGGGCTGCATGAGAGACAACTGCACATTACCGTAATCTTCCTGCGCCGTCTGGCTGCGCTCCTGTATGCGGCGGGCCAAATCGTTAAGGTCGCGCTCTTTCTGCGATGCGATAACGGGGCTGAGTGTTGCTTTTACCTTATTATAGCTTTCGAGTTTATTGTTATACTCAACCTGCATTGTCTCAAGTTCATCCTGCAACTCTTTGGCGAAAGACTCGAGCTTAATCTTAACAGAATCCACCTCGGGCAACGCGGCCATAATATCCTGAGTATTGACACGCGCAATCTTCACGCTCTGTGCGCTGACAGCCGTTGAAAGACCGAACAGTGCAACCGTTAAAAACAAAATTTTCTTCATCGTCTATTTAAAAAATAATTTAATCCCTTTTCAAAGCCGCCCCAAAACAAAACGGCAAGACACTCACCACTGATCTATCACCCTAAAACCCCGAGACAAAACCGGAAAGCACACTCCAAACTCTCCCTAAAGCCCCAAACGACCTATCACCTTCTGGGTCAGGTCTAAAGAAGGAGACTGATATACAGTCAGTTTCACCGTCGAGAGGTCGAATATCATATCATAACCACCCGCAGCAGCCACAGCCTCCACGGCGGCAAGCACCTTGTTTTCAAACGGTTTCATCTGAGAGTCGCGATACTCGACGAGCTTACCGTCGTTTCCGAAAAACTCCTCGTTATATCTGGTTGCCTCGCGCTCTTTGGCCACCACGGCCTCGGCCAGCGACCTGAACTGCGAGTCGGTCAACTGCGACTGCAAAGAGGCCAGGTTATCATACCCCTTCTGCGCCTCCTGGTAAAGGTTCTTTACCTTCTCCTCTCCGCCTTTGGCATACTCTTCAACCTTCTTCAAGGCCTCCTCATAACCGGGCATGGCCTTAAACACCTTTTCTGAATATATATATCCGTATTTTTGTGCATAACCGCTCACCGAAACCAACATGGCGGTCACCATCAATAACAATATCCTTTTCATATAACGAAAAATTTACTTTCCAAATATAAGCATTTCGATTGAAACGAGCAACATTTTCTCAACTGCAAAATGCTTTTCGTCAAAAACAGTCACTCCCAACAAACTGTCGCAACACCCCGCACAACCACACAACACTCTCACGGTCAAACACTAACATCGCCATGCAAACAAGCATCTCCTATCGGGCAACACCGTCAGAATGTCTGACCCAAAGAGAAGTGTATCTGCGAACCGCCACGCTTGTTGGTCGATGGCACCTTGTCGAAACCGTAACCCCACTCCACGCCGAACATACCTATCATGGGCAGATTGAGTCTCAGACCCACACCCACCGAACGCTTCATGTCGAACGGATTGAAATCGCGCCATCTGTCGAAAGCATTACCTGCCTCGGCAAAAATCAGGCCATAAACCGTCGAGCTGGGCTGAAGCACTATCGGATATCGCAACTCTGCCGTATATTTGGCATACACCTTAGACTGAATACCGTTATTCACATAAGGTGTAAGCGAGTTTTCGTCATATCCTCGCAGACCTATCGTCTCCACACCGTAAAGGTTATAACCTGTCACACCGTCGCCACCCATGCTGAATCCCTCGAATGGCGACAGCTTGTTGGGATTGTAATGACCCAGATATCCGAACTCGGCCTTGGCCATAAACACGAGTTTGTTGTTTTTGAGCATGGGCACGAAAAAGCGAGCCATACTGTTTATCTTGTAATACTCTATCCAGCGGTAACGCTCCTGGTCAGACATTGATGTGTTGTTCTCGGAGTAATCTTTCTTGTGCTTGTCGAACAGAGAGTACGGAGGCGTCAACGCAAGCTTGACATACATCTCCGAGCCGCGTCTGGGATATATTATCTGGTCCATCGAGTTGCGCGACAGCGTCCCGGTTATAGATATGGTATTGGCAATACCGTTGCGGAAGAGGAAATACGACCAGTCGCGCATCTTGTATGCCTGATACGATATCGAACCCATCACCTGGAAATATGGGTCGGGCCAAGCCAGCCGCTTACCCAAGCCTATCGAGGCGCCTATGGTGCGGAAGCGCGCCTTGCTGTGACGGTTGAAGTATGTGGCGTCCGACTCCGAAGAGTAATATACCGACACCGAGAATGGATTGGGCTTCTTGCCCCCCAACCACGGCTCGACGAAACTGAACGATACGGCCTGATAATATATACCGTTGCTCTGAACGTTAAACTTAAGCTGCTGATTGTCACCCGAGGGATAAGGCCTCCATGCGTGACGGTCGAAGAACTTGCGCATGGACACGTTATTGAACGACACCCCCACCGATGCCACAAACATGCCGCTGCCCCATCCGCCCGACACTTCAAACTCGTCGGAAGCCTGCTCTTCGAGGTCGAAACGTATGTCGACCAGCTCATCGCTCACCGGCTGAATATCCGGCACTATGGCTTCGGGGTTGAAGTGGTTGAGCGAGCCTATCACGTTAAGCGTGTTTATGAGCATCGACTGGTCGTAAAGCTCGCCGGGACGCACGTAAAGCTCACGGCGCACCACACGGTCGTTTGTGCGGTTGTTGCCCGATATTATCACGTCGTTGACCGTAAACTGCTTACCCTCGACCATTCGCAACTCTATGTCTATCGAGTCGCCCGCCACCACCGTCTCCACCGGCTCAAGCATATAGGTCAGGTGACCGTCGTTCTGGTAAAGTGACGACACTGTGACAATACCGCTCATCAAGGCCTTGGTGCCGTCGACACCCAAGCCCAGACGGCTCTCCATTGTCTTCTTGTCATACACATCACCTTTCTTGATGCCCAGAAGCTGATCCAGATATTCGTTCGAATATTTGGTGTTACCCACCCATGATATGTCACGATAGTAATACTTCTTGCCCTCCTCCACATTGATGTCTATGCCTATGCGCTTGTCGTTTATGGCATATATGGAATCGGACAATATGTGGGCGTCGCGAAAACCACGTCCCTGCATATAATCTATAAGCTCGCGCTTGGAGTTGTTTTCATACTCGTTACGGTCAAACTTGGCGCTCTTGAAAATATTTACCAGGCTCCTCTCGCGTGTCTTCTTCATTGCCGACTTGAGCTTCTTCTCGGGGATATTGTCACTGCCCGTCACACTCACACGGCCTATCTTCACGCGGCTCTTCTTGTCAATGTCGAATGTCACTATCACGAAGTTGTCGAGCAACGAGTCGTTCTGCTGGCGAATGTCCACCTGAGCATTGAGGAAACCCTTCTCGGCACAGTAACGCTTTATTATGTCAACCGAGTTTTTGAGCGCATAGTCAGACAGCTCTGTCCTCTCCCGCAACTTCAGGCGTTTGAGTATCTCGGTCTTGTCGCCCGTGCCGACACCCTCCACGTTCCACACCGACACACGCGGACGCTCCTTGAGGGCTATCTCCAGAAAGGCGTCGTCGCCATCCAACGTCACAATGGCACGCACGTTAGAGTAATAACGCTGGCTCCACAAAAGCTGCAAGGCGTTTGATATATAATCGCTCGGCAGATAGACGCTGTCTCCGCGCCTCAACCCCGAGGCGTTTATTATAAGCTCCGGACTTATATACCTGACACCCGTCACTTTGATATCCTTTATATTATACTTGCGCGGATTGGAGTAATCCAACGAGGGCAAAACCACCTGCGAGCTGTCCTTAAACTGAGCCGACCCCGACAGTGCCGCCATCGAGAATATCAAAAACAAAAGTGCCTTTATCTTGTTCATCTGTAAACTATTATCGTATAATTACTTACCAAATCGTCTTTTACGTTTTCTGAACTCCTCCAACGCCTGATTGAACGACTCTTCGGTAAAGTCGGGCCATAGGGTATCGACAAAATAGAACTCACTGTAAGCCGCCTGCCACAACAGGAAGTTACTCAACCTCTGCTCGCCGCTGGTCCTTATTATAAGGTCGGGGTCGGGCACCCCTGCCGTATAAAGATACCTCTCCACCGTCTGCTCGTCTATGCGGCTCTCCGATGCCTCCATCATGCCTCGCAAGGCCGACACTATCTCGGCCCTGCCGCTGTAATTGAGGGCCACCAGCAGAGTCATGCCCGAGCAACCGGCGGTCTTGTCGGTGCAATAGTCGAGCGACGATATCACATCATGCGACAGCTCGCTCCTGTCGCAAAGGAAACGCACCTTCACGTTCTTCTCCATCAGCGAGGGCACCTCCAGAGCTATGGTCTTGCAAAACAGCTCCATCAAACCCTCCACCTCTTTTCTGTCACGTCCCCAGTTCTCTTTGGAAAAGGCATATATGGTGAGATATTGCAACCCTGCATCTATGCCGGCCGATATGACCTTACGCACAGCCTCCACCCCGCGATAGTGCCCCTCTATGCGCTCCAACCCCCGCGACAAGGCCCACCGGCCGTTGCCGTCCATTATCACCGCCACATGTCTTATATCGTTTCCCATACTCAAAACTCCGTTTAACAACCGCCATGCCGCACCATGCTCCCCGCCTGTCTGTAAAGCCACCCGGCGCCGTCACGATACTCCTTCGGCGCCGACATAAAGCCTCTCCAATGTGGCAAATATAATAAATTATTACAAAAGAGTCGCATATTGGTCAACATTTACCGCCGCGCCTCATCCCCTTGCCGCACTAAATTATATTGGTTCCCCACATAAGCTTGCGTCTCAATGTCCAATAGAAAGAGCTGTCGCCGAATTTCACCACCACCGCTTTTTTGTCGGAACGTCTGAGGGTGAACCTGTCGCCCGAGCTCACGGCAAACGACCTGTTGTCGAGCGTGGCCACCGCCCCGCCGCTGCGTGCCGACAATGTCAGCTCCAGCACCGCCGAGGCATCCACTATCAGAGGGCGCATAGTCAGGTTATGCGGAGCTATGGGGTTTACGATAAAGACACGGCATCCCGGCGACACCACGGGCCCGCCCACGCTCATGCTGTAAGCGGTCGATCCTGTCGGCGTCGACACTATCAGGCCGTCGGCAGAGTAATCGGCCACCGCCTCGCCGTCTATCGACAGCGACACTGTCATAAGCCCCACATTGCTCTTTACGGTAAACTCATTGAAAGCATGCGGAAAACAGAGCGACTTGTCAAACGGGCCGTCCGCCTCTATCATCATCTGCTCCTCAAGCATATAGTCGCCCTCTGCCAACCGCCCCAAAGCCTGCCTTATGGCCGAGGCATCCACCGACGACAGGAAACCCAACCGCCCGCTGTTGATACCCAGTATGGGAGTACTCCCCCCTTTAAGCTCGGCCACACACGAAAGGAAGGTGCCGTCACCCCCCAACGATATTATAAAGTCGACCTTACCGTCCAACTCCGACAAACTGTCGTAAACCGCCACCGCCGCGCCGCATCCGGCCGACTCCACATAGTCACGCCCCAGATACAACAGGGCGCCGCACTCCTCTCCGGCGGCCAAAAGCTCCGACAGAAGCTCGCACCCGAGATACTGCCTCGACCGTGCATATACGCCTATTTTCATAAACTGCAAAGTGTTTGGGTCAAAATTAGCATATTTTTACATAATTTTCCCGCTTTTGATTAATTTTGCAGAAAAAGCGCGGCAAACAGAGAGCGTCCGAGCTTCTGTTGCGCCCAACGAACCACAAACAACAGCATAAAATGACAAGATTAAGTGTCAACATCAACAAAATAGCCACCCTGCGCAACTCACGCGGCGGCGACACACCGTCGGTCAGCCGTGCCGCCCTCGACTGCGAGAGGTTCGGCGCCGAGGGCATCACCGTGCATCCCCGCCCCGACGAGCGGCACATACGTTACTCCGATGTGCGCGAGCTCTCGGGCATCCTGAGCACCGAGTTCAACATTGAGGGTTACCCGTCCGATGCCTTCATACGCCTGGTGTGCGAAGTCCGCCCCGCGCAGGTGACCCTCGTGCCCGACGCCCCCGACGCCATCACCTCCAACGCCGGCTGGGACACACGCACCCACCTCGATATGCTCAAAGGCATAGTACGCACTTTCAAGAGCGAGGGCATACGCACCTCCGTCTTCCTCGACCCCGACCCCGCGCTGGTACCTTATGCCGCCGAGACGGGCGCCGACCGCATAGAGCTTTACACCGAAGGTTACGCCACAGGCTATAAGAGCAACCCCGAGGCAGCCATCGCCCCATACCGCGCCACTGCCGACAAGGCTGCCGAGTTCGGCCTGGGCATCAACGGCGGCCACGACCTCAGCCTTGAAAACCTGCGCTATTTCGCACAAAACATACCCGGTCTCGACGAGGTATCCATAGGCCACGCCCTTATAAGCGACGCCCTCTATCTGGGTCTTGAAAACACCATACGCCTTTACCTGAGAGAGCTTAGATAGATGAACGCACACCTTAGCAACCCCATATTCAGGCTCATAGGCCGAACGGCTGCCGAGTGCGGCTGCCGGGCATACGTCATCGGCGGCTTCGTGCGCGACTGCCTGCTGGGGCGTCCTCTCGGCGACATCGACGTTGTTGTCACCGGCAGCGGCATAGAGGTGGCCGAGCGTCTGGCCGCAAAGGTGCATGCCAAGGTGTCGGTGTTCAAAAATTTCGGCACGGCCTCCCTTCGTGCCAAGGGGCTGGAGCTTGAGTTCGTGGGTGCGCGCAAAGAGTCGTACCGGGCCGACTCCCGCAACCCCTCCGTGGAGTGCGGCAGCCTCGAAGACGACCAGAACAGACGCGACTTCACCATCAACGCCATGGCCTTCTCGCTCAACGACGACGATTTCGGCACCCTTGTCGACCCTTTCGGCGGCATGGACGACCTGCAAAACGGCATCATACGCACCCCGCTCGACCCCGACACCACCTTCTCCGACGACCCCCTGCGCATGGTGAGGGCCATACGGTTCGCCTCTCAGCTGGGCATGCGCATCACCGACGAGTGCATGGATGCCATACGCCGCAACCGCGAGCGCATAGCCATCATCTCACGCGAACGCATCACCGTCGAGACCCGCAAGATAATATGCTCGTCCGCCCCCTCGCGCGGCTTCTTCCTCTTCGACAAGACGGGTCTTCTGGAGCTCGTCTATCCCGACCTTTACCGCCTCAAGGGTGTTGAAAAACGAGGCGGACGCGCCCATAAAGACAACTTCATACACACCCTTAAGGTGCTCGACAACGTCTCCAAGGCCGGCGGCGGCGAGTGGCTTCGGTGGGCGGCCCTGCTCCATGACATAGCCAAGCCGCGCACCAAGGCGTGGGACGACCGCATAGGATGGACCTTCCACAACCACGAGTTCGTCGGCTCGCGCATGGTGCGAGGCATCTTCAACGCATGGAGGCTCCCGCTCGACCATAAGATGAAGTTCGTCGAGAAGATGGTGCTGCTCCACCTGCGACCCATCGTCCTTGCCGACGAGGGTGTCACCGACTCGGCCGTGCGACGTCTTCTCTTCGACGCCGGTGAAGACACTGACGCGCTTATGACCCTCTGCCGCGCCGACATCACCAGCGGCAACGATGAAAAGGTTGCCCGTTACCTGCGCAACTTCGACCTGGTGGAGCAGAAGATGCGACAGATAGAAGAGAAAGACCGCATACGCAACTTCCAGCCTCCCATCACGGGGCAGATGATCATGCAGACATACGGTCTCTCACCCTGCGCCGAGGTGGGACAAATCAAGAACGCCATCAAAGACGCCATCTTGGACGGTGTCATCGCCAACGATTACAGCCAGGCTTACGACTTCATGGTAAAGGTGGCCGCCGATATAATACCAGACAAAAAGCCGGTGGCATGACACGCGACGAGTTTGAATATCTCTGCCGCAGCCATACGCGCGCCCTCATAGAGAGCCATATAGGCGAAGACCCTCGCAGGCTGGCACTCTCGGGGGTCCCTGCCTGCGTCTGCACACAGATAAAGCTGCTCGAACGGTGCCGCACCAAGCTGCCCCTGTTCCATCACCACAGGTGCATCATTCCCGAGGTTAGCTTCGAGCAGGCCAGCAGCCAGCATACGGCCCTTGCGCGACGTCTCGGCGGCGACAAAGCCCTCGACCTGACGTGCGGACTCGGCTGCGACGCCTATTTCCTCAGCCGCCGATTCCGCCATGTCACCGCCGTCGAACATAACGGGCTGCTTGCCGATATCGCCCGACACAACTTCAAACTGTTAGGGGCAGACAACATAGAGGTCATAACCGCCGACAGCGCCGACTTCGTCAAAAGCCTAACCGAGAGCTTCGACCTTATATACGCCGACCCGGCCCGCCGCGACGGTGCCCGCCGCCTGCTGCTTCTGCAAGAATGCTCGCCCGATGTCGTGGCCCTCGCAGGGAGCATAGCCCGCCGGTGCCGCAAGATGGTTATAAAAGCCTCGCCGCTCTTCGATGTCAGCGAGGCCGGACGCCTTTTCGGCAGTTACGGCAGTGTCGACGTCGAGACTGTGTCGCTCGATGGCGAATGCAAGGAGGTGATGATAGATGTCACCGTGGGCGGCAGCGACGCACCCACCCTTTCGGTCACCACCATCACGGGCGATAAGGCATACACCCACCGCTTCAGCCCCGACGACCGCGCCGCCGCCCCTTGCGACGACTGCACATACCGATACCTGCTGCTTGCCGACGCCGCTTTTGTCAAGAGCCGCACCACCGGCCTTATAGCCGCCCGCATACCCGGCTCGGCCCCCTTGTGCGAGGGCATCATACTGAGCGACACCCCTTCGCCATACCCCTTCTTACGCACATATGCCATAGAAGAGTGCCTGCCGTTCAAACCCCACAAGGTCAAAAAACGGCTCAAAGAGTCGGGCATCACCGCCGCCACGGTCATAAAACGCTCCTGTTCCCTCAGCCTCGATAAAATTCGTCAGACACTGGCCCTCAAAGATGGCGGCGACCACATAGTCATAGTGGCCGCCGACAGGCTCTTCATAGTCAAAACCCTGCCCGAGCAATGATAAAAATCATACATACCGCCGACTGGCACCTGGGACACTCCTTTTTCGGACACGACCGCCGCGCCGAACACGAGCTGTTCCTCGCCGGCCTGCAACGCACCGTCAGCGACCGCGGCGCCGACCTGCTGCTCATCGCGGGCGACATATTCGACACCCCCAACCCCTCGGCCGACTCGCAACGCCTCTATTACAGCTTCCTGCGCGATGTCACCGCCGCCAACCCCGCCCTCACCGTGGTGGTCATTGCCGGCAACCACGATTCGGGTTCACGCCTCGAGGCGCCCCATCCGCTTTTAGAGAGTTTCAACATCATCACCCGCGGCACGGTGAAACGCACTGCTGACGGCACCCCCGACTATCGGCGCCACATCGTGCCCGTAACAAGAGAGGGACACACCATAGCCTATGTGCTGGCCGTGCCATACCTCAGAAACGGCGATTACCCCGACACCGACAGCTATGGCGAGGGTGTGCGCCTCTTCTATCACAACCTCTTCGACACCCTGGGGGCCACCTCACTGCCCGTCATAGCCATGGGACACATGCAGACCTCCGGCGCCCGCCTCTCGGAAGACGACCGCAGCGAACGCACCGTCATAGGCGGCCTCGAGTGCGTACCCACCGACCTTTTCCCCCCGACGGTCTCTTACGTGGCCTTAGGACACATGCACAGGTCGCAACAGGCGCTGGGCCGTGCCGACATACGCTTTTCAGGCTCACCCCTGGCCATGTCGTTCGCCGAAAAAGGATCGGTAAAAAGCCTCTGCTATGTCGAGCTTGCCGAAGAGGGCGAACGCCTTAGCCGCCACAACGAGCCGCACGAAAGGGTTGTCACCGACAGCGAAAGCATTTACATAGAGCTGACAGATACCGAACATACCGCAGAACTTGTGCGCATATCCACCGACAGCGACGGTGTGGAAGATATGCTCTCACAGCTGCGCCACTTCCCCGAGGGCACCCCCGACGCCACCTCCCCCTTTCTTGAAGTGAGGGTGTCGGTCACCGCCCCCGAACCCTCGCTCAGATACCGCATCGAAGAGGCGCTCAAAGGACGCAAGGTGCGCCTTGCCCGCATCGAGGCAATAGAGCCGCACCCGACCGAGGGACCCACCGCCACCCTCTCCGACCTGCGGAAGGTCAACCCCATGGGCCTTGCGCTAGAAATATTTGAAAAAAGATACGGCACCGCCATGCCCCGGCAGATGCAGACGCTGCTGAGCCGGGTGATAGACCTGGCACAACAAGAGCAATAGAGATGAAGATAGAAGCCATAAGAGGACGCAACTTAGCCTCTCTTGAGGGCGAGTTCACCATAGACTTCACCTGCGAGCCGTTACGCTCGGCAGGCATATATGTCATAACGGGCCGCACCGGCTCGGGCAAGTCGACCATCCTCGATGCGGTGTGCCTCTCGCTCTTCGACCAGACCCCGCGCGGCCGCCTCGGCGAGAACATCAAGACCGACGAGGGCATCACCATGCGCGACAGCCGCATCATCATGCGCAAAGGCACGGCAGAGTGTTATGCCGAGACCGACTTCGTGGCCCTCTCGGGCGACCGTTACCGTGCCCGTTGGTCGTGCCGCCGCGCTTACGGCAAGGTCACGGGCGCCCTGCGTGAGAGCGAGATGTCACTGCGCAACCTCACCGCCGATATCGACGAGCCGGGCAAGAAACGCGAGCTTCTCGCCCGCATAAGCGAGCTTTGCGGCTTCACGTTCGACCAGTTCACCCGCGCGGTGATGCTGGCACAGGGCGATTTCGCCACCTTCCTGCGCGCCGACCGCAAAGAGAAGGCCGAGCTGCTCGAAAAGCTCACCGGCACCGACATTTACTCACGCATCTCCGCCGGCATATACCGCCACCACCGCGACACCGAGCAAGAGTTGCGCCTTGTCGAAGAGCAGACCCGCGGCATCAACGTGCTGTCAGACAGTGAGCGCACCACCCTCCTCGACGAGAAAAAGAGCGCGCAAGAGAGGCTGCAAACCATAGAGGCCTCACTATCGCAAACAGCCGAAAAGATAAAATGGATGGAGCGCTTATGCCGGCTCGACGCCGAGATTACGGCCGCCCAAGGCGAACACGCCGCCGCCCTGTCAGACTATGAAAAGGCCGCTCCCCGCCGCGAGCTCCTGCGACGCATCGACAGCGTACAAGAGATACGAGACCGGTTCAACATGCTGCGCGACACCCACGAACGCCTTGCCAAGATAGAGGCCGACACGGCAGCAAACAACACCGAGACGGAAGAGCTGCACCTTAAGCTGCCAGGGCTTAAGGAGGACGAACGCCTCTGTGGCGAAGCCCTCGCCGCCCGCATGCAAGAGGCCTCCGCCGCAGAAGAAGATATCAGACAGGCGCGCTGTGCCGACACCGACATAAGGGTCGCCGCCGAACTGTTACGCTCCGGACAGGAACGCCTTGCCACCCTCGAAAGACGTCATGACGAGGCCGTCGGGCAGCTTAAGGAGCAGACCGAAAAGCTCACCTCCCTCAAAGAGCAGACACCCCTTGCCGACCCCGCCGACAAAGCTCTCCTTGCCCGCCTCGAACCGACCTTGGCAGAGCTTAAAGCCACCCTGCACGACGGCCTGCCATGCCCTCTGTGCGGCAGCTGCGACCACCCCGCCGTCAGCAACCATGCCGACAACCTCAGGGAACAATACATAAAAGAGCTCATCGCCGCACGGCAAAAAATGGTCGACGACACTAAAGCCGAGACCGAGAGCCACCGACACGCCGTCGACAGTGCCGCCCGCCGCCTTGCCGACCTTAGGGCAAGGCGCGCCTCCATGCTCGGCGGCATGAGCGCCGACGACAAAGAACGCAGCCTTGCCCTGGCCCGCTCCGAGGCCGAAAAGGCCCACGCCAAAGCCAAAGAGCAGCTCGCCTCACTTGTGGGCAAGCTCGAAAACCTCTCCGCCGTCAAGTCACACCTTACCGAGCAATACTCCGCCCACAAAGAGCGCCACACAATGCTCTCTGCCGAGGTGACGGAGTGGATCGACAAACGGGGCATCACCAAACGCCAAATCACCGACCTGCTCTCTTACGACCTCGGGTGGCTCTCGCGCGAGAGAGAGGCCATGGAGTCAATACACCAACGCGTCACAGCCGCCGCAGCCACCCTTACGGAGCGCAGCCGCACCCTCACCCTCCACCTCCAGGCCCCCGAGCGACCCTCTGATGCCGAAACCCTCGAATCTCTCAATCAGGCGCAGCAAGAGATGCGGCATAACGCCACAGCCCTCGGCAGCCGCATAAGCGAACTTCAGGTCACCCTCGGCACCGACGAACACAACCGTGCGATTATCAAAAGCCTCGAAGAGAAGAGCGAAAACATACGCTCGCTTTTGGCCCACTGGGAGCGCCTCAACGACCTGTTCGGCTCGGCCACAGGCGACAAGTTCAAATCCATCGCACAGGGATACACGCTCGAAACGCTTGTCTCGTTCAGCAACATACACCTTGCCGAGCTGTCGAGCCGCTATCGTCTCTTGCGCCGCCCTGACACCCTCATACTCGAGGTCATAGACCTCGACATGTTCAACCAGACCCGCCCCGTCAACTCTCTCTCGGGAGGCGAATCGTTTCTGGTGTCGCTGTCATTGGCTTTGGGGCTGGCCTCTCTCTCGGGCGGAGGCATGAGGGTCGAATCGCTCTTCATAGACGAGGGTTTCGGCTCTTTGGATGCCGACACCATGCGCACAGCCATCGACGCGCTCGAAAAGCTCCATGTCAGCGGACGCAAGATAGGGGTCATCTCGCACATCGCCGAACTGTCAGACCGCATACCTGTGCAGATAAAGGTCTCGGAGCAAGCCGGCGGCGGCAGCAAGATAAAGATATACTCACGCTAAACCGCCCCGCATAAAACCGATCACGCCGACAAATCACGATAATTATGCTATCTTTGCAGACGATAAGGCCGGCGGTTCGCGCCTTCAATAAAATTCACTATGGCTCAATCCAACTTTGTCGATTACGTTAAGATATTCTGCCGCTCGGGCAACGGCGGCAACGGCGCCTCACACTTCAGGCATGAAAAGTTCGTCGAGTTCGGCGGCCCCGACGGCGGCGACGGCGGACGCGGCGGTCATGTCATACTGCGCGGCAACGCCCAATACTGGACCCTCATACACCTCAAATACCGCAAACACATACACGCCGAAGACGGCGAGAGCGGCGGCGGTGCCAAGTGCCACGGCAAAAACGGCGCCGACTCGGTCATAGATGTACCCCTTGGCACGGTGGCCCGCAATGCCGAAACGGGCGAGCTGATGTGCGAGGTCACCGAAGACGGCCAGGAGGTGGTGCTGATAGCCGGCGGACGCGGCGGCCTTGGCAACTGGAACTTCCGCACCGCCACCAACCAGGCTCCCCGTTACGCGCAAAAGGGCGGCGAGTGCATCGAAGGGTGGTTCATCCTCGAGCTCAAGGTGCTTGCCGATGTCGGTCTGGTGGGACTGCCCAACGCCGGCAAATCGACCCTTCTGTCGGTTGTCTCGGCGGCCAAGCCCAAGATTGCCGGTTACGCCTTCACCACCCTCGAGCCCAACCTCGGCATTGTGGAATACCGCGAGGGTCTCTCTTTCGTCATGGCCGACATACCGGGCATCATAGAGGGGGCACACGAGGGACGTGGCCTTGGCACACGCTTTCTGCGCCACATCGAACGCAACTCGGTGCTTCTGTTCATGATATCGTGCGACAGCCCTGACATATCGGCCGAATACAAGGTGCTCCTGGGCGAGCTTGAAATGTACAACCCCGAGCTGTTAGACAAACGACGCATGCTGGCCATCACCAAGTGCGACATGCTCGACGACGAGCTCAAAGGCCACCTCGACGACGAGATCAGAGAGCGCGGCATCATAAACATACCTTATATATATATATCATCCGTCACCGGCGACAACATCCCCGGGCTCAAAGATCGGCTCTATCACATGATAGTCGGCTGACACCACACCCGCACCCATGACACCCGTACACAACATCACCATCGACAGAGACACGTGCATCACATGCGGACGCTGCGCAAGGGTATGCCCCTCCGGGATATTCTCCGTTGCCGACACTGCCGTCAATGTCGATGCCGACCTCAAATGCATCGCGTGCGGCCACTGTGTCGACGCCTGCCCGAACGGTGCCGTGCGCCATCCTCTGTTCGGCACCGACAAGCGGCACCCCTCCGACCGCTCGGTCATGGCCTCGCCGCAAGCGCTTATGGCCCTTGTCAGGATGCGCCGCTCCAACAGGGTCTTCAGGAAAGAGCCGGTACCCGCCGAGCTGATAGACAGCATCATAGAGGCCGCCCACCTGGCCCCCACCGCCAGCAATGCCCAAGAGATAGAGTTTGTGGTGGTCACCAAGGCCGAACATCTCGACATGATAACCGACCATGTCTTGGGTTTCTTCACCAACATCTTCAATAAGATAACACTGCCCGTCATACGCACCGTGGTAAAAAGAGCAAACCCAGGCCTCTGGCGATACGTCACCGCCTTCAAACGCATGCAAAAGGCACGGCTCGAGGGCGGCGACCCCATACTGCGCGGCGCCACCGCAGTGATATTCATATGCGCCGACGCCAAATCACGCTTCGGATGCCAAGACGCCAACCTGGCCTATCAGAACGGCTCACTCATGGCCGAAAGCCTCGGCGTCAGCCAGGTTTACACCGGCTTCGTGTGCACGGTGCTGGCCCGAGACAAGAGCCTCCGCAAAAAGTTGGGCCTGAAAGGCAAGGTACACGCAGGCATGGCACTGGGCATGCCCGCATTCCAATACCCCTGGTATGTCGACCGCAACCCGGTCAAAATCACATACCTATGACACCCCCACACCGACCAAAAGAGCGTTTAAGACAGAGCCGAAAACAAAAAATCACGATTTCCAACAGAAAATCGTGATTTTATTTTTATTTTCAGATAAAATTGCATATTTTTAGCTAAAAATAAAAGCCATTTTACGTTTTAGCCTCAAAAGGGCAAAACAGTGTAACCCAGGGGTTGCCAAACAATAAAAAAACTA
>CAMRVW010000024.1 GCA_947054185.1 uncultured Rikenellaceae bacterium
CCTCGAATCCGCGCCCTATGCGGCCGACCTGCGGTCGGCCCACCGCGGTCTGAGTACAACGAAAACCGCACACTATTCCTTATTCACGACACACGAAGTGTGACGTAAGCACAAATTCCTTGTTCCGGGACGAGGTACGAGTCCCGAGCGGCTCGGAGCCTCCCCACACGGAGGGCCGCACCCTGCACAGCAATATGCCGCAGTGAATTAAATCCAACTCACCCCGTAAATCTCTTTCACGCCCTGCCCTCCGCAGTCTCCGTTCTGCTCTCCATCAGGCTGATGTTTTGCCGCTGCCCCTTTTATTGTTATCTGCCTGCCTCTGCATCCTTTCCGAGAGGATATGCCCCATGTTTTTACTTACTCAAAGACCAAAAACGAAAATCAGTTGTAAATGTGTAAGACGAATGTCGAAACACATTTACAACTGATTTTCGTACTTATTCTTTAGTTTGTCCTCAATATCTCAAAACGGGGTCTGAGACCCTCCTCCGGGAGGGCCGCCGGAGGCAGTTCCGGCAAAACAAAAACGGCAGTCCCCCAAAATAAATTGTACCCCGAATTACTTGGCGTAAGATATTGAGCGGGTTTCCCGTATCACGGTTATCTTGACCTGACCGGGATATGTCATTTCGTCCTGTATCTTTTTTGCGATATCGTGCGAGAGTATGTCGGCTTCGGCATCGCTTAGCTTCTCGCTTCCGACAATCACGCGCAACTCGCGACCTGCCTGAATGGCGTATGTCTTAAGCACACCGGGGTATGAGAGCGCCAGCTCTTCCATCTCTTTGAGACGCTTGATGTAACTCTCGACGACCTCGCGGCGGGCGCCGGGACGAGCACCCGATATGGCGTCGCACACCTGCACTATGGGGGCAATGAGAGAGTTCATCTCTATCTCGTCGTGGTGAGCGCCAATGGCATTGCATATCTCGGGCTTCTCTTTGTATTTCTCGGCAAACTTCATCCCTATTATAGCATGCGGCAATTCGGGCTCATCGTCGGGCACCTTGCCGATATCATGAAGCAACCCGGCGCGTCTTGCCAGTTTGGGATTCAACCCCAGCTCTGCCGCCATCACGCCGCAGAGGTTGGCCACCTCGCGCGAGTGCTGCAACAGGTTCTGACCGTAAGACGAACGATACTTCATCTTGCCTATAAGACGTATAAGCTCGGGGTGGAGTGCATGTATGCCCAAGTCGATTGCGGTACGCTTACCCACCTCCACAATCTCTTCTTCTATCTGTTTGCGCACCTTGGCAACCACCTCCTCTATGCGGGCCGGATGTATGCGTCCGTCGGTCACCAACTGGTGCAGGGCCAGACGGGCAATCTCACGGCGTACGGGGTCGAATGCCGATAATATGATGGCCTCGGGAGTGTCGTCGACCACAATCTCAACGCCTGTGGCAGCCTCCAGAGCGCGTATGTTGCGACCCTCTCGGCCGATTATGCGGCCTTTTACCTCGTCGGAGTCGATGTTGAACACCGTCACCGAGTTTTCTATGGCTGTCTCGGTGGCCACACGCTGAATTGTCTGAATGACAATGCGTTTAGCCTCCTTATTGGCCGTCATTTTGGCATCGTCTATGATGTCGTTTATGTATGTGGTGGCCTCGCTTTGTGCCTCCGACTTCATAATGTCGATCAAGATGTTCTTGGCCTCCTCAGAGGTCATGTTGCTCACCTGTTCGAGACGTTGAATCTGCTCTTTTTGCAGCTTGTCAAACTCCTCTTTTTTACGCTCAAGAGCCTCAGACTGAAGCTCGAACTTGCGTTTTGTGTTCTGTGCCTCTTCGGTGGCTCTTGAGAGCTGCTCGTCTTTTTTCTGGAGGCCGTTCTCCATCTGTTTTATGCGCTGTTCGGCCTGAGCGAGCTTGTTGTTGCGTTCGTTCACGACCTTGTCGTGCTCTGCCTTAAGCTGAATGAACTTCTCTTTGGCTTGCAGAATCTTCTCTTTCTTTATCATTTCACCCTGACTCTCAGCCTCTTTGATCATCTGCTCACGGCGACGTTTGAGGGTCCTGGTGGTTATGAACATTGAGAGAAAAGCGGCGATGGCCGCTGCAACGATTGCTATTATCACTATCGTGATCATCGATGTCTCCATTTTATAATTGTTGTTTTATTTTGTGTTTTATTTGTGGATAAGCTGCTCGCAATAAGGTGTTTGGTCAGCAATCCACCGGTTAATAATATGTTAGTTCCGGGCGGAGCGGGGTGGGGTAATGCACTCCGACGCCTCTTGAAATCGAGGTTATTGATACGGATAAAATAAAAAAAACCGCATGGCCTTGGTTGTTGACGAAAACTTCAGAATATTAAGGATTGAGTTTCCGTTTTATCTCAAACGTCCAACGTCCACAAAAGTGAAACCCGAAGGTTAAGGCCTGTTTTCGATAAACCGAGTATTGACTCGAGTGGTAAATAATTGTTAAGTTTCGCAAACTAAAGATCCATGCGGGGATAGTATCTTTATCTATTAAAAGAACGCTATTATTGAACCGGGACGCACCCGTACAGAAACCGAACTTTTGGTGCAAGATCTAACGAGCCGCCGGAGCGAGCGCCGCATCAATCTCTTGTTCCAACTCTTCGAGCCTTTTTTCGAGGATCTTCTCCTCTTCAGACTTTGTCTGCAACTCTATATTCTTTACCGACATCTCCAAAGCGAGCAAGGCGTAACAATCTATCGGCTCCAGCCCCTGACGAGTGGTCATGTACTTGGTGTACTTGTCGCCCACTGTCTTGGCGGCTTTTCTGATGTTATGCTCTTTTGTCGGGTTGTCTCTGTCCACCGACATCGAATACTCCCTATCGCCGAGTTTGATTCTGATTACCAGCTTGCTGTCATCACCCATAAGGCAGTATTATATCGCTTTATTCAACATCGACCGTTTCTGTGGTCAGAGCCAGGAGTGCATCGATCTCCCGCAAGATCTTGGCAACTTTTTTGCGAGCCGGCGCCGTTCCGTTTTCCGACAGAACCAACCCTCCGGCCAATTCCAACGTGTGTATGCGCTTTTTCAGTTCCGCAATCTTTTTCTCCTGCTCTTTTTTTTCGTTTATGAACCGCTCCCTCTCCGCCGCATATCGTTCGTTGTCGGTTCTGAGCCTGCGCACCGTCTCTATGAGGCGGGCAACTTTTTTGGCCAACTGTTCGATATTCATTGCGTTGCGTATTATTCGGAGTTATTCCACAACAAAGTTAATATTTTTAGTGTGATTATGAAAATATTTCCCCTATTTTTTCAAAAAAGGGCACCTGGCACTATATGGGCATAGAGGTCGAACATATCAACCTTGTCGATATAAGCGTCATAGAAGCCTCCGATGGTCAACGGCATCTGCGACTCTATCAGCACCTCCTGGTCAACTTCCGGAGAGTCATATTGCGTACGGCCCACATAGAAGCCCTCTTCCAGGCGGTCTATTATCACCTTTTGCACGGAGCCTTGCATCTTACGGACGTTGTTGTCAAGGCTTATCTCCTCCTGAATGGCCATTATCCCGGCGCGTCTCTCCTCTTTTTTGCGTTGCGGCACGTCGTTTTTGAGCTTCTCGGCCGAATATGTGCCCTCCTCCTCCGAGTATGTGAAGACCCCCAGGCGGTCGAACCGGCACTGCTCGACAAACTCCGTGAGCTCCTTGAAATCGTCCCGGCTCTCACCCGGATATCCCGTTATCAGGGTGGTGCGTATGGCTATGTCGGGCACAGCACGTCTCAGTTTGTCTATCAACGCCAGGGTCTCGGCTTTGGTTATGCCTCGGCGCATCGAGGTCAGCATGTTGTCGGATATGTGCTGAAACGGTATGTCGAGATATTTGCAAATCTTGGGTTCATCTGCCATGGCCTCTATCACATCGTCGGGGAAGTGGGCGGGATATGCGTAATGCAGCCTTATCCACTCAATGCCGTCAATCTTGCAGAGGGCCCGTAACAGGCGGCCCAAGCGGCGCTCGCCATAGAGATCGAGCCCGTAATAGGTGGTGTCCTGGGCAATCACTATCAGCTCCTTGACCCCTTTGCCCGCCAGCTCCTGCGCCTCTGCGAGCAGCACCTCTTCGGGCACCGACACATGACGTCCTCTTATCAGTGGTATGGCGCAATAACCGCAGCCCCAGTTGCACCCCTCCGATATCTTGAGATAGGCATAATGTGACGGTGTCGTGAGCTTGCGTGTCACTGTCGGCTCCATTGGCGACCCGGTCACCTCGGCCACTATTTGGCGGAAGTCGTTGACTCCGAAAAGGGCGTCCACCTCGGGCAGCTCCTCTTGCAGCTCCTGCTTGTAACGTTCGCTCAGACAGCCCATTACATACAACCGCTTGATTATGCCCTCACGTTTGGCATAGGCCATTTTGAGTATCATCTCTATAGACTCGTCCTTGGCGTCGGCGGTAAAACCGCATGTGTTGATGACGACAGTGTCGGCAGCATGGGCATCGGCGTTGTGCAACACGGCAAACCCCGCCAGCGACAGGTGGCCCAATATCCGCTCCGAGTCGACCGTGTTTTTCGAGCACCCTAACGTTATTATGTTGATCTTCTTGGCTTTCATCTCATTACATGGCTCCACCGGAGCCTTTTCCCTTGCCCGTGAGGGCTATTTCCTGAATAGTGTGTCGACAAAAAGTTTGGCGTCGAACTCTTGCAGATGATCTATCCCCTCGCCGACGCCTATAAAGCGCACAGGCACTGAAAATCTGTCGCTTATGCCTATCACCACGCCACCTTTGGCTGTTCCGTCGAGTTTTGTGACGGCCAGTGCGGTCACTTTGGTGGCCTCGGTGAACTGACGCGCCTGTTCAACGGCGTTCTGGCCCGTCGAGCCGTCTAACACCAGCAACACCTCGTGGGGTGCGTCGGGCACCACTTTTGACATCACATCGCGTATCTTGGTCAGCTCGTTCATCAGCCCTATCTTGTTGTGCAGACGTCCTGCCGTGTCTATCAGCACTATGTCGGCCTTGTGGGCCACCGCCGATTTGAGTGTGTCGAAAGCCACCGACGCGGGGTCAGAACCCATGTTCTGCTTTATGACGGTGGCGCCCGAACGCTCACCCCACACGCACAACTGATCTATGGCCGCGGCCCTGAATGTGTCGGCCGCCCCGAGGAACACCTTCTTGCCCGATGCGCCAAGACGTGAGGCTATCTTGCCTATGGTGGTGGTCTTGCCCACGCCGTTGACCCCCACAACCATAACGACGTATGGCATGCCGTCCTTGCCCACATACTCCACCTTTGCCCCCTCCTTTTCCGAGAGCATGAGGCTTATTTCCGATCTGAGTATGGCATCCAGTTCCTCTGTCGACATATATTTGTCGCGCGCCACTCTCCGCTCTATGCGTTCTATTATCTTGATGGTGGTGTCGACCCCCACATCCGAAGTTATCAATATCTCTTCGAGCGAGTCGAGCACCTCTTCGTCGACTTTCGATTTGCCGGCGACGGCACGCGAAAGTTTGGCAAATATCGACTCCTTGCTTTTGGATAACCCTTTTTCGAGGTCGCTCGCTTCGGCCTGTTCTTGCTTCTCGCTCTTCTTGAATATGGAGAAAAGTCCCATGGTTTAACTCTGTTTTATATGTCTTATTAGTGCTGTTGCGGCTTATGACACAGTTTGTTTTAAATCTCACTTTCCGCCACCGCCCCGCTTAGGCGGCTAAAAATCACACACGGCCTGTCAAATTCAAACGGGGCAGGGTGGTGTGCTGTTTTGTGTTACTGATGTGCAAAAATACAAAAAGCGTCCGTGTAAAACAAGACGCTTTTTGTATTAAGAGGCTAAAACCTCCCAATAACATAAAAATTATTTGCGGTTGAAGAAATCTTTTATCTCTTCGTTGGGCACAACCTCTGATTTGAATACGTAAGAGCCTGTTTTTTTAGACTTTACCATCTTAATGCATTTGGTTCTGCTTTTACCTGTACCTGTTTTAAGGGTTGCAACAACTTTCTTTGCCATGACTTAAAGTTATTTAATCTCTCTGTGAACTGTTACTCTTTTGAGGATGGGGTTGTACTTCTTGCGCTCCATTCTGTCGGGAGTGTTTTTCTTGTTCTTGGTGGTGATATACCGAGACATGCCGGGCATACCGCTCTCTTTGTGTTCAGTGCACTCCAAGATAACCTGAACCCTGTTACCTTTTTTTGCCATAATAGATTGTTAATGTTGGATTTAGTAAATGATTCCCAGCGCAATCGCATCTTTGAGAGCCGCATCCAGCCCCTTCTTGTTGATTGTGCGCATACCTTTTGCCGAAACCTTGAGGGTGATCCATCTGTTCTCTTCTTCCCAGAAGAATCTCTTGATCTTGAGGTTGGGGTTAAAGATCTTTTTGGTCTTCTTGTTCGAGTGAGACACGTTGTGACCCACTTGAGCCGTTTTACCGGTGATCTGACAAACTTTCATCGAAAAGTCGTTTTTTATTGTTAGAATTACCTTTCACAAGCTGAAGCCTATAATTCAAAACAGCCTCCATCATACTGACAGTCAGTGCGATGACAATGCCCTGCCTTGAAACGTCCACTTCAACTCGACCGCAAAGATATGTTTTTTATATGAGAAAACCAACACTTTACGCACATTTTTGCACAATGCAGACTCAACACGCAAGTGCAAAATTACGTCAATAAACGCTTTGGCGAACAAAAGTTTGATCTGCACACACCGGCGCGACCGCAAAATAAATCTTACGCCATGGAATCCCCCGATTGCATACCTGAATGTAACCGCAAGATTATCTGCCTGGAAACAGAAACCCGATTACACATAAGTGCAAGATAATGAGCCTCGATTACTCACAAATCACCTGCCCTCTTTTTTTATCTGCTCCCGAAGCATGTTCATCACATATGCCGATGCCCGTTCTATGGTCACCTCTCGTTCGGAGTTGAAAACGCGCCTGTCCGTCACGGTGCCCCCGGGTGTCGCCACGGCCATGCACACGGTGCCCACAGGGGTCTCTTCACTGCCGCCCGTGGGGCCTGCCACACCTGTTGTCGCCACTGCGAAGTCGCTGCCTGTCAGACGCTTGACACCCTCTGCCATGGCTGCTGCCACAGCTGTGCTCACCACACCCTCTTGCTCTATCATCTGCGTCGGCACTCCTAATACCGCACTTTTCATGGCCACCGAATATGATGTCACACTGCCCAGAAAATAGTCCGAAGCTCCGGGCATCACCGTAAACCTCGATGCGATGCGTCCGCCGGTGCACGACTCGGCCACAGAAAGGGTCTGCCTGCGTGATGTAAGAAGCTCTGCCACAACGCTTTCTATGGTGTCGCCCTCAAAGCCTATGATGTTGTCGGCTATAATCTTTTCAAGCTCGCCGAATGCCTCGTTTACAGCTTGTTCGGCTTTGTCGCCTGCAAGGGTGTAAGAGCTCAGACGCAGCCTTACGCCGTTGGGGTTGGGCAGATATGCCAGCTTCACCCCTTCGGGCAGGCTCTCTTCCCATTGTTCTATCTTTTGTGCGAGTATCGACTCGGCAATGCCGGTGGTTATCATGGTCTTATGATACACCGACCCCAACTTGAACATTTTGTCGAGTCGCGGTGCCAGCTGCTCGGTAAAGATGGTCTTCATCTCATAAGGCACCCCCGGCATCGACGCCAAAAAGTGACCGTCGCGCTCAAACAACATGCCCGGAGCGGTGCCGTTGCGGTTGAACAACACGCTGCATGCCTCGGGCACCAGCGATTGTGCGCGGTTAAGGTCGGTGAAGGGTATGCCGCGCTCCCGGAGCATGGCTTCCGTGTGCCGGCGGCTCTCTATGTCGTCTTTGAGTCCGCAGCGGAACAGACTGCACAACGACTGCTTGGTTATGTCGTCCCTGGTGGGGCCCAGTCCGCCTGTTGCCAACACCAGATCGTGTGTGCGCAAGGCGTCGTCGAGCGTCTCTATGATGGCCTCCCGGCGGTCCGATATCGAGACTATCTCATCTATGGCAATGCCTTTTTTGTTAAGCTCGGTTGCCAGCCATGCCGAGTTGGTGTCGACGATCTGACCTATCAATATCTCGTCGCCAATGGTCACTATCTTGGCTTTCATTGTTGCTCGGTATGGTTATCTTGCTCTTTTTCAAACTCTTCTATCAGGCGGCGGCATATACGGCCAACAAATCCGGGGCCGTTGTATATAAAGCCGGTGTATATCTGTATCAGCGATGCGCCCGCCTTTATCATCTCAACGGCATCTTCGGTTGTGACAATGCCGCCCACGCCTATTATGGGGAAGTTGCCTTCGGTCTTTTGGTGTATATACCGCACTATCTCTATGGCGCGTTTGGTCAGGGGGGCACCGCTCAAGCCTCCGTTGCCGAGAGCCTCCACCTCGGCGGCCGGCGTTTGCAGACCCTCGCGTGAGGTGGTGGTGTTGGTGGCCACTATGCCGTCGAGGCCATACATGCGCAGCACCATTATAACCTCGTCTATCTGTTCGAGTTCCAAATCGGGCGATATCTTGAGCAGTATGGGACGATAGAGGGTCTGCCCGCGTCTGAAGTCGACAATGCCGTCCACAATCTCACGCAGAGCCTCGCCCGATTGCAGTTTGCCCAGTCCGCCTATGTTGGGGCAGCTTACGTTAATGACGAAATAGTCGACATGCTCATAAAGACGCCGAAACAGTTTCAGATAGTCCGACGATGCTTTCTCGTTGGGTGTGAGGGTGTTCTTACCCAGGTTGCCGCCCACTATCACCCTGTGTCTGCGCTTCAGGTTGGCCACGGCGGCGTCGACACCGCGGTTGTTGAATCCCATGCGGTTTATTATGGCCACATCGGGTATGAGCCTGAACAGACGGGGTTTGGGGTTGCCTAACTGCGGTTTGGGCGTTATGGTGCCCACCTCTATGAAGCCGAAGCCGAAAGCGCCGAGCTCGTTGTATGCTTGGGCGTTCTTGTCGAGCCCGGCAGCCAGTCCCACGGGGTTGCGAAATTTCATGCCGAACACCTCACGCTCCAGGCACGGATGCTTGACGGTGAATATGCGGCTTGTCACTGCACGGCAGAAAGGAGTGTAACGCGACATCCTTATGAAAAACATGATGAGTCCGTGAGCCGTCTCGGCCGGCAATTTGAAAAACAGAGGACGTATTATCCGTTTGTACATCTTATAAAAATTTAGGCTCGTGGCAAACAAGCCGATTTGGTCACCTTATAATAATGGCACCTGCACCTGAGGTCGCCCGAAAAAACAATCTTATACCCGCCCCGAAAACAGATCCCCCCTTTCGCCTCCGAAGCTGACCGCGGCCACCTGTGGTCAGTCAAAGCAAAGGCCACAACAGATTCTCTCCCAAAGCCGACAGCAAAAGGCACCCTTTCAAAACTCCTGTGCGAAAATTAACGCCGGAACCTATCGCCGCAAGAACCATTCCCGCAAAGATAGATATTTTATGCGTTCAAAACAAGCACCCGCAACCGCGTTCATCTTTAGAAAAACTCCTCCCTGTAACGATAGTCGTTACGCAGCCTCTCGAAGTTTTCGGGGGCACTTTTGAGTGCCATGCTGTCACCCGCTATGTCATAGTGGAGGCTCATATTGTGACACACCTGCTCCCAAGACGGGGCCACGGAGTGGTCTATGGGGTTGACGCCCTCCGGCCACCACTTGCGCAGCCGCTCTATGCCATACCTTTCGGCCACGGCCCTCACCACCATGGATGTGCCCGCGGCCTTGCCCTGCATGGAGTATCCGGCAATGTGCGGCGTGGCAATGGCGGCCATGGACAAGAGCTCTCTGTCTATGTCGGGCTCGCCCTCCCACACGTCTATCACGGCCCCCGACACCTTTTGTGACGCGATCGCCTTTTTGAGAGCCTCCGTTACCACCACCTCGCCGCGTGACGAGTTTATGAACATGGCTCCCTTTTTCATCGCCCCGAAGAGGGCGTCGTCCGCCATGGCCGCTGTCTTGTGGCTGCCCGACGATGTCAGCGGCACATGCAACGTCACCACATCGGCCACAGCCACCGCCTCTTCAAGCGACACGAAGCCCGAGGCCCCCTCATCGAGGCTTCTGGGTGGGTCGACCCTCAACACCTCAAAGCCCCATGCCTCGAGCTTGCCGGCCAGTGCGCCTCCCACCGAGCCGACCCCCACGACGGCAATGCGCGCCCCCGGTCTTATCCCCAGGTGCACAAGCGCGGCCGTCACATATTGCACCACTCCATAGGCATTGCATCCGGCAGCCCGTTGCACCGTTATGACTTTTTCACGGCAATAGCGGGTGTCTATGTGGTCAAACCCTATCGTCGCCGTGGCAATCATGCCCACACGGCTGCCGTCGAGCAGGCCGGCGTCGCACTTAGTGCGTGTGCGTATCACCAACACCTCGGCATCGGCCGCGTTTTGGCGGGTTATCTCGGCCCCGGGCATGTATTCCACATTGAAATATGGCTCGAACACCCCTTTGATAAATGGTATGTTGCCGTCTATCAGCATCTTTGCTGCCATAAGCAAAATCATGAAGTTAAAAATTCTTCGTCATCCCCGAAAAACGGCGGTATGACAAAACGTCATGTCAGTGCATGTTCGCCCGCTCCGACAGGCTCCATAAAAACCGCAAGCCACATACTAAAACGGTTCAAACGCCGCATTTAGGGCGTTTGAACCATTCAGTGGTCATGCCTGTGTATTAGAGAAGGGCTTTGACTTTCTGTTCGAGCGCCTCTTTTGATGTTGCGCCCACCTGCTTGTCCACCTGCTGACCGCCTTTGAAGAAGAGTATGGTGGGAATGTTGCGCACCTTAAACTCGGCAGACACTTCGTCGTTGTTGTCCACATCGCATTTGCCGATGGTTACCTTGCCTTCATATTCGGCTGCCAATTCGTCTATTATGGGAGCCACCATGCGGCAGGGACCGCACCATTCGGCCCAAAAATCTATCACCACGGGTTTGCCCGATTCGATCAGCTCTTTGTAATTCTGAGAAGTAATTTCAAGTGCCATAAATGTAATTGTTTAAATTGTAATGTTTTCAGTAATTAAGAGGTTCAAAGATACTCAAAAAAGGCGACACGACGCAATAGTTTCGGTGTAAATTATCGCCCTTTTATCAACACCGCCGGCGCAAAACGGCTCAACATCATCTGTCAAGGCACATTACACGGCAAAGCGGCATTTTGTCACCATCAAATTTCGTGCCACGCATCAAACATCATTTCTATATCCTCTTCGCAAGAAGAGATAGCCTGTACCTTGTGCAATGACGGCATAAAGTCTCCGGCAAGAGCAGGCACTAAAGCCACGGGGTCACTTTATGGCATACTTTATCTGCCGCTCATTGAAGAAGTCGCCAACCTCCATCGTCGGCTCTATCCTTATGCTCTGCGATATCATGGGCAGCGACACGCCTGCTTTGAGGTCTTGGATCTTTATCTTCACCTTGGCGTTGCCGGGGTTGTCGGCAAAGAGCTTTTTCATGTCGGCGATCTCCTGAGATGTCACGTCCGATATGTCGAGCGTCACGTCAAACTCCCTGATGTTCTCTTGTGCCTCACGCATGAATGTGATGGAGTTTATCTGCGGCGAGAACTCCCCGCCGGCATATCTCTGCCTGATCTTGCCGCGTATTATCAGCTGATAATCCTTGAACATGAACGGACGGAAATTTTCATAATCCTTGCGGAAGAGCACAAACTCATGCGAACCGGTGAAATCTTCAAGGGTGAAACGCCCGTAACTGTCTCCTTTCTTGGTTGTTGCATGCGTCACCGAGGTCACCATGCCCGCTGCTATGAAGTCGCGGTTCTGCATCTGCGGTGTCGAGAGCGACTCGAGCGAGTTTGAGCACATCTTCTCAATCAGCATCTTATACTTGTCGAGCGGGTGGGCCGACAGATAGAGGCCCACCAGCTCGCGCTCTTTGGCCAGTGTCTGAAGCGGATCCCACTCCTCGCCTGCGGGCATCTGCGGTTTCTGTATCTCCACGGCCTGCATTATGTCGCCGAAGAGCGACCCGCCCGATTGCGGCTTGCTGCTCTGGAATATGTTGCCGTAACGCAAAAGCATCTCTATGTATGTCTTGCCGGCGCTGTCCTCGCTGAAGAAGCGGCTTCTGTGAAAGTCGGTCAGCGAGTCGAACGCCCCGGCCAACGCCAGCGACTCGAAGGTCTTGCGGTTCATCGACGTGAGGTTGACACGCTCCACGAAGTCGAACAGGTCGCGATACATGCCGCCGGTGCGCCGCTCTTCTATTATGTTGGCCACGGCATTCTCGCCCACACCCTTTATGGCAGCCAGTCCGAAGCGTATGTTGCCCTCGGTGTCGACGGAAAAGCGCGACATGCTTCGGTTGACGTCAGGCCCTTTTACCGGAGCCCCTATGCGTCGGCACTCGTCCATGAAGAAGCTGATCTTCTTGAGGTCCGAGAGGTTGCGGCTCAGCAGCGCGGCCATGAACTCGGCAGGATAGTGGGCTTTGAGATAGGCCGTCTGGTAAGAGACGTAAGCATAACACGTCGAGTGCGACTTGTTGAAGGCATAAGAGGCGAATGCCTCCCAGTCTGTCCATATCTTCTCGCACACCTTGGGGTCGTGACCGTTGCGGGTGGCCCCTTCAATGAAGTCGCCCTTCATCTTGTCGAGCACGGCCCTCTGTTTCTTACCCATGGCCTTACGCAGAGTGTCGGCCTGACCTTTGGTAAATCCCGCCAGCTTCTGCGACAAGAGCATCACCTGCTCCTGATACACAGTGATGCCGTATGTGTCGTGCAGATACTCCTCCATGTCGGGCAGGTCGTAAGATATAGGCTCCCTGCCATGCTTGCGGGCGATGAAGTTGGGTATGTACTCGATGGGGCCCGGCCTATAGAGCGCGTTCATGGCTATGAGGTCGTCTATGCGGTTGGGCTTGAGCTCGCGCAGATATTTTTTCATGCCCGGCGACTCGAACTGAAACAGGCCGGTGGTGTCGCCGCGGCTGTAAAGGGCGAATGTCTCGGCGTCGTCGAGCGGAATGGTGTCGGGGTCTATGCGTATGCCGTGCGACATCTCTATGTTGTCTAAGGCATCCTTTATTATTGAGAGGGTCTTAAGTCCCAGGAAGTCCATCTTCAGCAGTCCCACATCCTCCACGAAGTGACCGTCATATTGCACCACAAACAGGGCGGCATCCTTGTTGGTCGATATGGGTATGTAATTCTCAAGGTCGTCTTTGGCAATGATGATGCCGCAGGCGTGGACACCGGTCTGACGTACCGCCCCCTCTAACTTTTCGGCCAGGTGGAGTGTGTTTCTTATCAGTTCGTTGGTGCTTTGACGCTCTTGGTTGAGCTCGGGCACCTCTGCAAAGGCCTGTTTGAGCTTTATGCCCGGACGCTCCGGCACCAGCTTGGCCAACTTGTCGGCATCGGCAAGCGGCAGCTTCTGCACGCGCGCCACATCGCGTATGGCCATCTTGGCGGCCATGGTGCCGAATGTTATGATGTGAGCCACGCGCCCGGCCCCATACTTGCCCACCACATATTTCATCACCTCTTCGCGTCCGTCCTCGTCGAAGTCAATATCGACATCGGGCATCGATATACGCTCTGGGTTGAGGAAACGCTCGAAGAGCAGGTCATATTTTATGGGGTCTATGTTGGTGATGGTAAGGCAGTAAGCCACCGCCGACCCTGCCGCCGACCCACGGCCCGGACCCACGGCCACACCCATCTGACGTGCCGCGTGTATGAAGTCCCACACTATGAGGAAATAGCCCGGGAATCCCATTCGCTCTATGGTCGAGAGCTCGAACTCCAGTCGCTCTATGGTCGACTCCGGGAGGTTCTCTCCCCAGCGCCTGTGTGCCCCCTGATAGGTCAGGTGACGCAGGTAAAGAAACTGCTTGGCTGTGGTGAGCTTCACTTCGGCCTCGAACTCGGGGTTTATATCCTCCGATTTGGAGATGGCGTCTATCTGCTCTATCGACTCTGCGCCATCTATCAGGGCCTCTATCTGCGGCATTTGGGCTGCCATCTGATCTTTCTGCCCCGACTTGGTTGTGGACAGGGTGGTGGCAAAGCTGTTTTTATATACCGTCTTCAGCTTGTCAGGCTCTATGACGAAATCTTCCGGCAGCGGGAAGTTGGGCATGAAAGCCTTGTGCGAGAGGGAGTAAGACTCCACCTTGTCGGCAATCTCCACCGTGGTGGCCAGCGCCTCGGGATGGTCTGGAAAGAGGGCCGCCATCTCCTCATAGCTCTTGAGATACTCCTGACGCGTATATCGCATCCTGTTGGGGTCGTTAAGGTCGGCTCCCGTGTTGAGACATATAAGGTGGTCGTGCGCCTCGGCATCTTCGGCCCTGACGAAGTGAACGTCGTTAGATGCCATGTAACGCACCCCGTGCTTTTGGGCCAGCCGCAAAATGGCGGTGTTGACCATCTTCTGGTTTTCATAGACGTTCTGGTCTATGCGCGGGTTGCCCGAGGGGTGCAGCTGCATCTCGAGATAGAAGTCGTCGCCATATATGCGCTTGAAGTGCTCTATGTGCTCTTCGGCCTCCTCGATGTTGCCTTTCATTATGGCCTGTGGTATGTGGCCGCCCAGACATGCCGAGCAACATATAAGCCCCTCGTTGTATTTCTCGAGCAGCTCGAAGTCGACGCGCGGTTTGCCGTAAAAGCCTTCGGTGTAAGCATAAGAGGCCAGGCGGGCCAGGTTGTGATAGCCCGTAAGGTTTTTGGCAAGAAGAATAAGGTGATATCCCGACAGGTTTTCGCGTCCGCTGTGGTCGTGACGGCTGCCGCGGGCCACATACACCTCCGAGCCGAGTATAGGTTTTATGCCTGCGCTTGTGGCCTGCTGGTGAAACAGCTTCACACCGAACATGTTGCCGTGGTCGGTTATGGCAAGGGCAGGTTGTTCCAGCTCTTTGGCGCGCGATATTATGTCTTGAATGTCAGATGCGCCGTCGAGTATGGAGTATTGGGTATGTACGTGTAAATGAACGAACTGTGGCATGAGGGCAGCTTATTTGCAAACAAAGGTAACCATTATTTGCGAGTTTGGAAATAATTTCATATCTTTATGAAAAGCCGCATATGGTGATGCGTGTCTTTTTTGGAACGAAATTTGAATGTCTTTGATCGGGTGCAAAGCCCTATTGTGGTACAATTAAAAATCAGGAGTTATGTCAGAATTGGTTGTAATAAAAAGTTTCAACAGACGCAACGAGGCGCTTGTTGTAAAATCGTTGCTCGACTCTTTCGGTTTCGAGACCCGTTTGAGCGGCGAGGAGTCGGCCGGGCTTTTCCCAAACAGCCCCATTGACGACCTGGATATCAAGCTGGTTGCCAGAGCCGAAGATGCCGACAAGATAAAAGAGATTCTTGCCGAAAATTTCGACATCGCCCAAGGTTGACAGGCCGGTTTATATATAAAGTATAACAACGGTGCCGTAAGAGTGAGATTTGCCGCTTCGGGTTTTGTGCCCGGGGCGGTTTCGTTTTGTCTTGATTGGGTGTGAGATGATGAAAAACGGTCGCTGCGGTCTTGGGGTTACGCTTCGGAAAATGCAAATAAAACTTGCTCGTCTCTCGCTTGTTCGTTCGGTTCTTAGGTGTTCACGCTCGGAAAATGCAAATAAAACTTGCTTTTGCTCTCACTTATTATTATCTTTGTTCCGCTATTTTAATAAATTCGCAATCAAAACTAAAAAAATATGGAGCTTATCGAAAAGATCAAGGCCGCTGCGGCCAAAGATCTCAAACGCATCATCCTTCCCGAGGCGGAAGAGGAGAGAACCTTACGTGCGGGCGATATATGCATCGCCGAGTCGTTGGCCGATATCATACTTATCGGCAATCCCGATAAAATAGCCTCTCAGGCGGCTCGTCTGGGCCTTACCCATGTGGGTGGCGCCAAGATAGTCGACCCTGCCGCCAACCCCGACAAGGAACGTTACATCGATCTTATGCTTCAGATCAGGGGTGCCAAGGGCCTTACCCGCGAGCAGGCCGAAAAGCTCATCTGCGACCCTCTCTATCTGGCCGTCATGATGATAAAGGCAGGCGATGCCGACGGTGAGGTGGCAGGCGCCAACAATGCCACGGGCGACGTGTTGCGTCCCGCCTTCCAGTATGTCAAGACCAAGCCGGGCGTGAGCGTGGTGTCTGGCGCTTTCCTTATGATGGTGCCTGCCGAGTTCGGCGACAACGGCCTTATGGTCTTCGCCGACTGTGCCGTTCACCCCAATCCCACGGCCGAGGAGCTGGCTCAGATAGCTGTCGAGACCGGCCGCACAACCCGTGTCATTGCCGGCATGGAGCCCCGCATCGCAATGCTCAGTTTCTCGACCAAAGGCTCTGCCAAGCATGAGATGGTCGACAAGGTGGTCAAGGCCACCGAGCTTGCAAAGCAGATGGATCCCTCGCTCGACATAGACGGCGAGTTGCAGGCCGACGCCGCCATCATTCCCGAGATAGGCACCAAAAAGGCTCCCGGCAGCAAGATAGCCGGCAAGGCCAACGTGCTTGTCTTCCCCACGCTCGAGGTGGGTAACATCGCCTATAAGCTGGTGCAGCGCATGGCTCACGCCGAGGCCATCGGTCCGGTGCTTCAGGGCATGGCGGCACCCATCAACGACCTGTCGCGCGGTTGCTCCGTGAGCGACATAGTCAACCTGGTGGCCATAACGGCATGTCAGGCTCAGGGTCTCAAATAATCCGAACAGAAAAAGAATACGCACAATGATAATATTAGTTCTTAATTGCGGCAGTTCGTCGGCCAAGTACCAGGTGCTCGACATGAAGGGCGAGGGTGGTGCCGAGTTGCTCGCCAAAGGTATCGTCGAGCGCATAGGTCTGCCCGAGGGTGTGCTCAAACATTGCCCCGCCGGCAAGGATGAGTTCGTATGCAAGGCTCCCATTGCCGACCATACGGTGGCCATAAACATGATACTCGAAGCCGTTGCCCATCCCTCGCACGGTGTGGTCGGCTCTCTCTCGGATATAGAGGCCGTCGGTCACAGGGTGGCTCACGGCGGCGAATATTTCTCTGACAGCGTGGTGGTCACCCCTAAGGTCAAAGAGCAGATAGAGAGCTGTTTCGAGTTGGCACCCTTGCACAACCCCGCCAACATGAAGGGTGTGGAGGCCGTCGAGAGCCTTATGCCCGGCACACCGCAGGTCACGGCGTTCGACACCTCGTTTCACCAGACCATGCCGCTGGAAAATTACATCTATCCGATACCGTACCGTTATTACGAGCAATACCGCATACGCCGATACGGCTTTCACGGCACCAGCCACAAATATGTCGCTGCCAAGGGCGCCAAGATAGCCGGTGTCAGCCTTGAAGGCTCCAAGGTGATCACCTGCCACATAGGCAACGGTGCCTCTGTCACCGCCATTGTCGACGGCAAATCGTTCGACACATCCATGGGCTTCA
The DNA here is from genome assembly GCA_947054185.1 of uncultured Rikenellaceae bacterium. Classification (GTDB taxonomy): domain Bacteria; phylum Bacteroidota; class Bacteroidia; order Bacteroidales; family Rikenellaceae; genus CASDZP01. The sequence continues at coordinate 17,390 of CAMRVW010000024.1, forward strand.
CTCCGGTGGACGGCCTTATGATGGGTACGCGTTGCGGCGCCATAGACCCGAGCGTCATCACCTTCATAGCCGAGCGTGAGGGCATGACTCCCGATCAGATGAACGATTTCATCAACAAGAAGTGCGGCATCAACGGCCTTTCAGAGGTGAGCTCAGACATGCGCGACGTCACAGCCGCGGCCGAGAGCGGCAATAAAATGGCGCAACTGGCAATCAAGATATTCTTCACCCGCATCAAACGTTTCATCGGCACCTATGCAGCAGAGATGGGCGGTGTCGACATGATCGTCTTTACCGGCGGCATAGGCGAACACTCGTCAGACATGCGCCGAGAGGCTTGCAGCGGTCTTGAGTTCATGTGCAAATCCATCGACGAGGCGGCCAATAAAGA
>CAMRVW010000025.1 GCA_947054185.1 uncultured Rikenellaceae bacterium
TTGGCGTGGAACAGGTTGGCGGCAGCGTGGGCGGGCCCGAGGAACGAGGGCCGCATCGGCGTGGAGGTCGAGGGCGTGATGAAGTTCGGGCGTGGTGGATGAAAAAGACGGGCGGCACCTTGGATTGGTTGGGGTGCCGTGCCTTTGGCGTGGAGGAGCTTCGGGCCGAACCTGGGAGGCAAGGCAGGAAAGAAATGTCCGATAATTTCGTGCTTAAGTCACTAAACTATAATAACCAAACGGGGTTACGTGCCTCCTGTGGGGAGGGTCGGCCCGTTGCGGCTCGTTCCTCGCCGTCCTGCCGGAACAAAAAGCATGTCGGCTCGAAAAATATACTGACTAAAGGTCGAGAGCATGGCTTCACTCGCAAGCGTGAAAAAAGGGGGCGGTTGCTCGGGTTATGTGCTTTTAGCTTGACGAAGCCACGGGCCGAGCCTGCGGTGGCAATGCATGGAAGTAATGGGTGTCAGTTTCGTGCCTAAGTCACTGATATATAATAGCTAAACGGAGTTGCGGGCCTCCGCGGGGGGGAGTGTCGGCCCATTGCGGCCCATATCTCGTTCATCCTGCCGCACCAAAGCCATGGCAAAATCCTGCCTGTCACGCCTTTAATCACCACGACCGATTACCTGCGCAACCGACCACTTTTCGCCTCGGCAGGCCATCAGAAAGGTGTCCGAGACACCCAAAGAACCAAAGAATTAATCATTGGCGGACACAACGCACGCTATGACCGTACTGCTTATTGCCGCCGTCGCTCATGCCCAAACTGCTGTTATTGAAGTACAGGCGGTGCGCAAGGTTAGAGCTGGCTGCAACTGACGACCAATATCGCCCGCTCACACCGGCGTCGCCCAACGAACCGCCCGAGCTGCTGCGCTCACCGATAGGGGGAAACTCCATCCCAAAGCCCCCAAAACACCCCAAAGCCATCAACTCCGGCCCTTCCGAAGACCAACACCTCCGTCGCAAATTCCCTCAAAACACCAACCACCTTCCCCAAAGTCTTCCTAAGCAACTATCCCCAAAACCAAGTATCTGACGGCGGGTAATTACCTGATTCATGCGATTGAGGTTTTTTGGAGACAGGCTTACTTTTGCAGCGTAAAAACCGAAAATATGGGCATGAGTCATATAAAAGAGCGTTTCGTTACGACAATTTTGGGTACGCCGGCATGTTACGCAGGGAGTGTCTGCGCCAAGGCGGTGACCTTTGTTGCGATCATTGCAGCCATGTTGTGTCGCACGGTTGCGTCGGCGCATTGGCAGGTGACGCAAGTGGATGACGGTAAGCGATATACCATATCGGGTGTCGTGATAGACTCGGTGAGCGGCAATCCTTTGGCCGGCGTATGGGTGACCACCTCTGAGAGCGGGGCTCAGAGCGGACGCGACGGTCGTTTTACCATAGACAACGTAAAGAGCGGTCCGCATCGCCTTATGACCATGTATTTTGCCGATTATAAGATGACGACGCTCGATGTGGAAGTGGCCGACAGCTCGCCGACGGGTGTGGTTGTTCGCATGCAACCCGACCTTATCAACATGGACGAGGTGGTGGTCACAGGCACACGCACAGAAAAGCGCCTCTCCGACACTCCCGTGCTCACCACCCTCATAGGCAGTAAAGATATGTGCCGTTCAGGCTCCACATCGCTTACGGAGTCGTTGCAAGACAACATTCCCGGCATGGTCTTCTCTCCTAACGGCATGGGTAATAATCTGCGTATAAGGGGGTTGAACAGTCGTTATGTGCTCTTTCTTGTCGACGGCGAGCGCATGGTGCCGGAGGGTGCCGGGGGCAATGTCAACCTCGACGGCATAGATTTAGGCAACGTCGAGAAGATAGAGATGATAAACGGTGCCGCCTCGTCTCTTTACGGCTCCAATGCCGTGGGCGCGGTGGTTAACATAATAACCAAGCGACCGTCGCATAAGGCCGAGGCCGGTGCGTCGGTGAGCCTTGAGAGCCACAATACGTGGAAGACGCGCGCGCATGTGGCCTCGTCGCACAAAAATGTATCGCTGAGGGCGTCGGCTTTCCGTAACAGCTCTGACGGTTACGATGTGAGGGGTGTCTATGCGGCGCGGTATGCCGATTACGGCGGCGACATACGTCTGGGTTTTCGCCCGGGACGTTTTACGATAGACGCCTCCGCACGTTATTTCCGTCACGAGAGTTTCAATCCCGCCGGCAGCATGGACGTCACTCACCCCCTGACCCATACGGCTGCGGCAACGCTTGCCGGGGGCATGACGTCGAAAGACGGACGCAACCGCATGAGGCTGAGTGTGAGTTATGACAAATATTTCGACCTCGACGTACTGGAGCGAAAGGAGGGAGAAAAAAGCAAAGAGAGTACGGCCGACTATCTGTCCGTCCGTTTTGTCGACACGCACAAGGCGTCTGAACGATGGGAGTTGGTCGGTGGCGCCGAGTATAACAGAGAGGGCGTTTTCGCTAAAACCTCTCTCGGGCCTGTGCCGGCCACCAAGAGTGTCGGCGATGTCAATCTCTTCGCGCAAGCCGAGTATGAGCCTGCCGCAAGCTGGGATATCGTTGCCGGCGCACGTTACACCCGTCACTCGCAGTTCGGCAGTGCCTTCTCGCCCAAGCTGTCGGTGATGTATTCGGTGGCGGGGTTCAGGTTTCGCGGCGGTGTCGGCACGGCATTTCGTGCCCCGAGCATCAAGGAGCTGTATTACAACTTCGACCATCAGGGCATGTTCTGGGTCTATGGCAACCCCGACCTCAAGGCAGAAAAAGGGCTTTACGGTTCGCTGTCGGCAGAGTATGTCAAAGGAATGCTTAACGCCTCTGTGTCGGCATATTACAACCGCATAGGTGACAAGATAACGCAGTATGACGTGGTGAACGACAAGGGTGGCGCCGAGAAATATTATCGTAATGTCAGCAGCGCGTCGCTCGGCGGTGTCGATGTCAGTGCCTCTTATGTGGTGGTGCGTCAGGTTGCCTTGAAGGCCAATTACAGCTTTTGTGACGCCCGCGACAACTCCACCGGCTTGCAGTTGGACAGTAACGTCAGACACAGCGGCACGGTGTCGGTCACATGGAACGGTCATGTGGTGCGCTCGCCATTCTCTTTGCAGGTGGCCGGCCGTTTCAACTCCCCCAAGCTCTATCAGAGCATTTCGCAAGAGGGTGGACAGCAGGTTGCCGTTGACGAAAAATCCAAACGTTACAATATATGGAAAGCCGTGATAGTGAAGCCGTTCCGACTGCGTAAACATACGCTTGAGGCCACCTTCAAGGTTGATAACATCTTCGGATTCAGAGACAAGTCTTTCATAAACTCCGGACGCACCTATATGGCGGGGTTGAGATATGCCTTCAAATAGGCGGTAAAAGAGAATATTAACTAAAAAAAAGAGATATGAAAAAGATTTTTGCATTGATGATGTCGGCGGGTTTGTTGGTTGCCGGGTGCGGCAAGAGCGACGGCGATGGCAAGCCCTTTGTGGGGCAGACCATGGAGGCGGGAGTGGATGCCTCGCAGAACGGTGTGTGGCACTATTTCTCGTTCAAGACGGGTGAGTTTATAGGCATGGGGCAGGAGAGCAATGCCGACAATATCAAGTGGCGCGATTCTAAGGAGTGGGATATGGCGGTGTGTCGTTACAACCTGCGCTTCAATGGCGGCGCCTCGACGGCCGTCGGCGCGGAGGGCGGTGTTTATACCTGTCCCGAGGGTGTCGGCTTCGAGAGTGTGACATCTGCTGCGGGGCTTGCATTTGAGCTTGACGGTCAGGTGACGTCAGAAGATATGAACGGCTCTCAGACGGTGGTTAGGTCGCAGGCTGTCGTTGTGGAGTTCAAGCGTGGCGAAGATGGCAGTATGATCATGCCGCCTGTCTATCTCAAAGCACCCGTATATGTGGTCAGAACGGCCGACGGGAGCTCTTGTTACAAGGTGGAGTTCACGCAATATAAAGATGCCGACGGGGTGTCCGGCAAGGTGGAGTTCCGTTATGCCGAGGTGGAGAGATGATGTGTGTGGGGTGGCTGTTTTGTGAAAAAAGATTTTATCATGAATATAACCAAGCGCAGATGTGTGGCGGCGGCTGTTATCGCTCTTGTCGTGGCGGTATTGTCGGTGGCATATATCGAGACAGCATCGCCGACGCGGGTTGCGATGCTCAACTTTCCCGACTTCACGGTGGAGAAGATGATACGCTCCAACGACAACGACTTTGTCAGCATAGAGAGTGTGCCGCTCGACAGGTGCGATGATATCGAGGATTATGATCTGGTGTTGGTGCGGGTGCACGGCACATCGCTGACTGCCGATCACCTGGCCTGCATGGAACGGGCCATAGAGCGTGGCGTGGCGGTGTTTGCCACCGAGAGCGACAACGACCGCATCAACTCTCTGGGAGATGGCGAGCGTGCCTATCTTGCCGCGCTTATGGATAACGAGGCGGCGGTTAATTTTCGCAGCCTGCTCGGTTACGCCCGTCGTCGCATCGACGGCAAGCTCTTTTTCAACCGTCCGTACTGTGAGCCTGTGGTGGTGCCGCAAGACTATTACTTCCACTTGGGGGAAGACAACTTTTTCGCCACGTACGAGGGGTATTTGGATTATTATCGTGCAAGCGGCCGTTACCGCGAGGGGGCGCCGCGGGTGGCTCTTCTGGCGGGCAACGTCAACATGCAGAACTCCAACCCCGAGCATTTCGAGGCCCTGATTGAGGGGCTCGAGGCGCGCGGACTTAACGTGTTTCCCATAAGCTCGTTTGGGGTAAAGAGGCTGGAGATGCTTTCGGAGGTGGCCCCTGATGTTATCGTCAACCGTCCGCACGGCAGGCTCGTTATGGGAGAGGGTGATATGGGCGCAGATATGTTGAGGCGGATCGATGCACCCATGCTCGCTCCGGTGACGGTGAGCGAACCTTATGACGAGTGGTTGGAGAGCGCCCGTGGCATGGGTGGCGGCGGCATGACCTCCATGAGCGTTGTAATGCCCGAGCTCGACGGCGCCATCGCCCCCTTTGCCGTGGCCGCGCAGTTCGACAGAGGCGGGTTGAATGTGTTTGACGCCATACCGGGCCATACCGACAAGTTTTGCTCTCTCGTGGAGCGCTTTGCCCGCTTGCGTCGCCTTGACAACAGAGACAAGAAGGTGGCCATATACTATTACAAAGGTAACGGCAAGGGGGCGCTCTCGGCAGCCGACATGGAGGGGTTGCCGTCGCTTTACAACACCTTGCGCCTGTTGCAACGCGAGGGCTATGACCTTACCGGCCTGCCTGAGGATGCCGAGGCGCTCGGCAAGATGATTCAGCGTCAGGGAGCCGTGTTGGGTCCTTATGCGCTCGGGACGTTCGACGAGTTCGTAAAGCGTGGCAACCCCGAATTGGTGCCGGTCGACACATTTGAGACATGGGCCGCCGAGGTGTTGCCGCAGAAGCTGACAGAGCAGTTGCGCGAGCGTTACGGCAAGGCTCCGGGCGATTATATGGGGGTGGACAACCGGAGCGGGAGCCATCTGGCGGTGGCGCGACTCAGGTTCGGCAACGTGGTGATATTGCCGCAGCCTCTGCCTGCCGTGGGCGACGATGTCGACAAGATAGTGCATGGCGTGGAGGGCGCCCCGGCATATCCCTATGTGGCTTCGTATCTGTGGGTGCGCAAGGGGTTCGGTGCCGATGCGGTGGTGCACTTCGGCACCCACGGCAGCCTCGAGTTCATACCGGGCAAGCAGCTGGCCCTCTCAGATTACGACTGGAGCGATGTTTTGATAGGCGACATGCCCAATTTTTACATTTACACCATAGGCAACATAGGCGAGGGCATCGTTGCCAAGCGCCGCACCTATGCCACCCTTGTCGACCATCTCACCGCGCCGTTCATGGAGGGCGGGCTGTATGACGATTTATGGAGGCTCAAAGAGCGCATAGACCGTTTCGAGTCGGCCGAGGCGGGGCCTGTGAAAGAGGGCTATCGTGCCACCATAACCGAGCTGGCGGCATCTGAAGGCATAACCTCGGCACTGGGGGCAGACTCGACGTCTCTTATGACCGATGGCGACATAGAGCGTGTGCACATCTATCTTGAAGAGGTGTACGGCGCCAAGGTGACAGACGGCCTTTACACTCTCGGCGTACCTTACAGTGCAGACAAGGCGGCAAGCACGGCGAGGGCGATATCTGTCGACCCCGTGCGTTACGCCCTCGCCTCCGTCGATGCGGCCAACGGGCGCATCGACCCGCGCGACACCGACAATCCTCTCTTTATGCGGACACGTTACGGCGCAGTCGCCGATCGGGTGATAACGCGCGCCCTTGCGGGTGAGTCGCCCGAGAGGATATTCGAGTCGGTGGTGTCCACTGCAGATCGGGCACTCTATGAGGCGACCACGGCCGAGGCGCTTGCGGCAGAGAGGCGTCGAAAGTCGGCCATGAGGGAGATGATGGCGGCACCCGCACGTGACACCATGCCGCAGTTTTTGGATGAGCGCGGTATGGTGGTCTATGTGCCGCAGAGCAAGCCTGAGAGGCAGCCGTCTATGATGGACAAGATGGCGCAGGCCGAGCCTGTCTCCATGAGCGGCGTCAGGAACAGAACCGAAGAGTCGGTGGCGGCCATGGCGGCTCTCAAGAAGGCCATAGAGGGGGTGCGCACGGTGTATGGCAATCTGCTCTCGTCCACCCGTTTGGAGCAAAAGGCGCTCATAAGGGCACTGGCGGGCCGATACATAGCGCCATCGAGCGCCGGCGACCCCATTGTCAATCCCGGGGCAGTGCCCACGGGGCGTAATTTTTACTCCATAAACCCCGAGACCACACCCACCCAGGAGGCTTGGAGCGTGGGCCGACGGTTGGCCGAGTCGCTGTTGGAGGCCGAGTTAGAGCGCTCGGGTGCCTATCCGCGCAAGGTGAGCTTCACCTTATGGTCGACAGACTTCATATCGAGCGAGGGTGCCACCGTGGCGCAGATACTCTATCTGCTCGGGGTGGAGCCTCTGAGAGACGGTTTCGGCAACATACGTTCTCTCAGGCTCATACCGGAAGAGTCGTTGTGGCGTCCGCGCATAGATGTGGTGGTGCAGACCTCGGGTCAGCTGCGCGATATAGCCTCTTCGCGCCTTGAACTGATAGGCAGAGCCGTACGCATGGCGGCACAGGCCGACGACAAGGGCGACAACTATGTGCGCGAGGGGCTGATAGGTGCCGAGCGACTGTTGCTCGAGCGCGGATTTTCGCCGGCGGATGCCCGCAGGTATTCGTCAGAGCGTGTCTTCGGCGGCGTGGGCGGCAATTACGGCACCGGCATAATGGGCCTTGTGGAGGGTGGCGACAGGTGGGAAGACCGTGGTGAGATAGCTCGCAGATATATCGACAACATGGGTGCCGCATATTCCGATCCCCACCGGTGGGGCGACATGCACAAAGGGGTGTTCGAGGCGGCGCTGCTTAACACCTCCGTTGTGGTGCAGCCACGCTCGGGCAACACGTGGGGCCCGTTGAGCCTCGACCATGTCTATGAGTTCATGGGCGGGCTGTCGGCAGCCGTCGAGAGCGTCACGGGCAACGACCCCGCCGCCTATTTCAACGACTTCCGCAACATGGCGCGTCCCAAGATGCAGCCACTCAAAGAGGCCATAGGCGTGGAGACGGCGTCGACATTGTTCAATCCCAAATATATTGCCGCCATGACCCGCGGCGGAGCCTCGTCGATGGAGCATTTCGCCGAGACATTCCGTAACACGTACGGATGGAACGCCATGAAGCCCTCGGCCATAGACCGGCACATTTGGGAGAGCTGTTACGACATATTCATAGACGACCGTTACGATATGGACATTGAGAAAATTTTCCGCGACAAAAATCCATACGCTTTGCAGGAGATGACCGCCGTTATGCTCGAAGCGGCGCGCAAAGGCATGTGGCAGGCCTCTGACGAGCAGGTGCGCACCTTGGCGGGGTTGCATGCCGATCTGGTGGTCGACGCCGAGGCGGGTTGCAGCGGTTTTGTGTGTGACAACGCCAAGTTGAGACGCTTCATATCGGAGAAGGTGGCCCCCGAACGGAGCCGCGATTATAACAAGAGTATAGATGCGGCGCGGCAGGTGAGCCTCTCGCAGGACGAGGCCGACAGGAGCATGGTGCTCAAAAAGGAGCAGACAGAGCTCGCGCCCGCCGACAAGCCGCAAGATGCGCACAGCGAAGAATATTCTTTGTATGTGATGGTGGCGGCGGTGGTCTCTCTGTTTGTCCTGTTGGCGTTGAAAAGAAAAAAGAGAGCGTGATGGATAGCTTTTTACAATTTATATTCGTGCTTGCGGCGGCCAAATATTGTGTCAATGCGGCGCTGACACGGCGGGTGTGGCTCATGGCCTTATATGCGGCCGTTATGGCTGTGACGGCATTTGCCGTTCATCCGGTGGTGATAGGATGGCGTGGCGACATGGCGGAGGAGCTGTTGGTAAACGGCGCCATTGTGGCCGACGTCGCACTGCTGATAACGTTAGAGGCGGTGGCGGGCATCTTTATAAGCGTATTCGTGCTTGACAACTATTTCATGCCATCGCACAAGAGGCGGCGCAGTGTGTTTGTGCTCAAAGTATTGCCCGGGGTGGTGTGCTTTGTTGCCGCGGCATATTTCGAGTCGCTGTTTTTTCGGTCGTTCGCGGGCATGGAGTTCGCAACGGGGGCGGCCCTTTACGGCTGCATCGTCTTTGCGGTGGTGTTCGGCGGGTCTATGGCGGCGTCGGGATTGATGCCCGGCGAGAGCGTGAAGCTGGAGTCAAGGATAATACTCGATATGGCGATATTGTTTGTCGGGCTCTTTGTTGGCGCCTCGGTAACCTCTTACAACACCTCGGGTGGCCATACGCAGGTGGAGACAGCGCCTCTCCTGGCTCTTGCGGCGATGGTCGGCACAGGCGTGGCGGCGGGGTATGGGTGGCATAAGGTTTCGCCTGCCGTCAGGGGGTTGTGGCGGCGGCTGATGGCACGGCGGGCTGATTGACACGGTGCACCTGCACAGACGGTGGGTGTGAATGATTTAAGGAAAACTAAAAAAAAACAGACTTGTATGGATTTTATAAACAACGCTTTGTACTGGCTTACCACGGGCATGCTCGTGCCGGTCATTATCTTTCTGCTTTTCTTCTTCGTGCGTTCGCTTTTGCTGACAGGATGCTTTTACGGCCGCTATGTGGCGCGCATGAAGGTCAATGTCAGGGTGCGGCAAAGTCTCGACCGAATGACGGTGGGCGAGTTTCTCGACACGTTGGGCGATTACCCCGAGGGGAGCGCCTTGGTGGCTTCGCTCGGTCGCATGTCGCGGTTTCGCACCTCGGCGCCGGCGATTGATCGCACGCTCGGCGATTATGAGATTGCCGCCTCTAAGGAGCTGGGCAAGTCGAAGCTGTTGATAAAGTTGGGCCCGGTGTTGGGGCTTATGGGCACCCTTATACCCATGGGGCCTGCTCTGACGGGCCTTGCCACGGGCGATGTGGCGGCCATGGCACAAAACATGACGGTGGCATTTGCAACCACGGTGGTGGGGCTGGTGATAGGCACCGTGGGTTTCATGACCTTGCAGGTGGGGCAAAGGTGGAGTGCCGACGACATGAACATATTGGAATATGTGGCCTCGACACTTAAAGAGAGATAGCATGACACAAAAAAGGAAAAGACTCTTTACGGAAGAGGACCACGACCCCATGTCGATGCTGACCAACCTTTTCGACGTGGCCATGGTGTTTGCCCTGGCTCTGATGGTGGCCCTGGTGACACGATTCGACATGAACGAGATATTCTCGCGGGAGGATTACACCGTGGTTAAAAATCCCGGCACCGAACAGATGGAGATAATAACCAAAAAGGGGGATAAGATAGAGAAATATACCCCCTCTGACGATTCGTCGGGCGGCGGGGCACGTGGTAAGCGTGTCGGTACGGCCTATCAGCTGCCATCGGGCGAGATAATATATGTTCCCGAATAAGAGTGGTGTGCTTTCGGTTTGACGAGAGCCCGTTTTCGCCTATGAAGGGTAAATACCTAAATTGCGGTATTGTCAAAGGTCGTCTTATCGCTTACCTTTGCCGAAAATTATGTGTATGTATCGCTTGGGCAGATATAGAGAGGACGATCGCATGGGCGACCTTATAAGTGACAACTATCAGCTGTTGTTGGTGCTTAGCCGCTTTGGCATATCGCTCGGTTTCGGTGACAGCCGGATAGGGCAGGTGTGTCGGCAAAACGGCGTCGACACGGCCACGTTTCTGGCTGTGGTCAACTTCATAACCGGCGGGGAGGTCGACCTCGATTTTTCGATAGAGGCCATGATGGGTTATCTGCATCTGGCGCACGATTATTACACCGGCTTCCGTCTGCCTGCCATAAGGGCGAAGCTCATAGAGGCGCTGGGCGACAGCGGCGGCGATGTGTCGCGGGCCGTGATAAGGTTTTTCGACGACTATTGCGCCGAGGTGGGCGGTCACATGGATTACGAAGAGAAAAACGTGTTTCCATACGTGCGCGAGCTTTTGGCCGGACACCGCAAGAGCGGATACGACATAGCCATATTCCGCAAGAGACACGACCGTGTCGAGGCCAAACTCACCGAGCTTAAGAATATACTTATCAAATATTATCCCGGCGACAGCAGCAACGAACTTAACGGCGTGTTGTTCGACATATTCGCTTGCGAGCAAGATCTGGCCTCTCACAATATGGTTGAGGATATATTGTTTGTGCCGGCGGTCACAGAGCTTGAGAAAAATGTGTAAGAGGGTCAAGATCGTTGTTGCCGAGCCGTCGCTCATAATACGAAGCGGTGTCATGGCGGTGCTGAGGCGCCTGCCGTCGGTCGACTTGCAGGTCGAGGAGGTGGCCGACGTCATGCAGTTGCCGGCATCGGTGCGTTGGCATAAGCCCGACGTGTTGATAATAAACCCATCCGTGACGGCTCATTTCTCGCTTGCGCAGCTTAAGTCGGAGGGCGGAGGCGAGCCTCCCAAATGTGTGGCATTGCTCAACTCGCTTGCCGACGATGCCGCCATGAAGCTCTATGACCGGGTGATAACGGTCTATGACTCGTCCGACAGCATTGCCGAAAAGATCATGGACGTGGTTGGTGGCCGCACGAAGACTGAGGTGCAATCGGGCACACTGAGCGTACGCGAGAAAGAGATAGTGATAGGCGTCGTCAAAGGTCTTACCAACAAGCAGATAGCCGATGCTCTTTGCATCTCGACCCATACAGTGATAACCCATCGCCGCAATATATCGTCCAAGTTGCAGATACATTCGGCGGCCGGGCTTACCATATATGCCATTGTCAACAAGTTGGTGGAGTTTGACCAGATAAGTTCGCTGATAAGCAAGGGGATAGATTAAGTCGTGGCGGGTGCGATGTGTCGCAAAAATAAAAAAGTGTCAATATAAAAAGAGACGTCAGAGCCATACGTCTTTTTGAGGCCGGGTTGTAATGCCCGGCTTTTTTTGTGGGTGATGCATAGGTTTTTAGTGTGCGCATGGTCTGTGATTGTATACTGTCGTAAAATTTTGGTATGCTTGTTGCAATTGTTTTTACGACACACTGCAATGTGATTATTAAACGAAAACCACAAATATGAAAAAGATTCTATTGACACTTTTGTTCGGATCGCTTGTTTTTTCCGCTTCGGCGATAAAATACGGCACCATAAGAACAGTTACCCTTCCCGCCTCGGAGTATGCCTCTCACATATCGGGGTTGCGTCAGGTTGTTCCTGCGGCCGATACCACAGGCCGGATAACGGTGGAGGTGATCGCATACCGCACCTTAGATCCGCGTGGTATTCCCGTCATGGCCTCGGGCATTGTGACCTATCCTGCCGACAAACCGTTGAAGGGGGTGGTCATGGGGCAGCACGGCACCATAATGGCCGACAGGCAGGCGCCCTCTAACTATTATTACGCCACCGAGGCCTCGCAGCTGGCCACATACGGCTATATGGTGATAACGCCCGACTATATAGGTTACGGCACCACCGCCACCATGCCGCACCCCTATCTCGATGTGGACAACACCGGCAGGGTGAGCGTCGATATGCTCTTTGCCGTGCGTGACATGATGGCCAAGAGGGGCATGGAGCTTGGCGACAGCGTCACCGTGGTGGGGTATTCGCAAGGTGCGGCGGCAGCTCTGTCGTTCCAGAAGATGGCCGAAGAGCAATATGGCGACCGCATAAAGATAAAACACACATACATAGGCGGCGGTCCGTATGACCCCATGCTCACCTTTGAGATACTCGACAAGTTGGGTGTTGCTTACCATCCGTGCCTTGTGCCTCTCTCTGTCATAGGGTTCGATTACGGCTCCAACCTTGGCCTTGACCTTGCGGCGGTGTTTGAAGGCGGCCTTAAAGATCATTATGACGAATGGGTGCTTTACAAACAGTTCGACACATCGCAGGTCGACTCGCTCATAGGCACCACAAGGCTCGACGCCATAGTGTCTCCGGCTCTCTTCAGCGGTGACGCCTCTTCGGAAAGTTTTGCCAATGCGCTGATAAACAACAGGCTGACAGGATGGAAACCTCAGGCACCGCTGTATATCTTCCATGCCAAAGACGACACTTACGTGCCTGTGCAGAACGCGTATGCCCTCGTTAAATCGCTTGAGGCACAGGGATTCACCGATTATACCTTCAAAGAGGTGCCGGGCGACCACATAACACCGTTGTTTATGATAGACGTGCTCAATATGCTCGGCAGATAAGCGCCCCGGGTTCGCATCATGGCAGGGTGATAAAAACAGAGACACGAGGCGGATCGTTCCGTCTCGTGTCTCTGTTTTTACAGGTAATCTCTTTTACAGCTTGAAGAAATCACCCTCTATCGCCACCTCTTTGCCGTCGCGAATCATCGACATGGAGAGTGTGCCTCCGTTGTTGTCGAAATAGTATATCTTGACGGGGTGTAACCCTTTGGCCAGCGCTTTTTGGCCTGTTACGGTGCGGGGACCGTGGGGGCCGTCGTTGTCGATGGTCAGTTTGCCGTCTATCCACAACTGTGAGCCGTCGTCAGAGGTGAGGGCAAAGGTGTACACGTCATCTTGCGGCACATCTATGTAACCGGTGAACACCAAACCTATGTTGCCTTTGACCCCTGCGGGTATCTCAACTTTAGATACCTTGAAGGTGCCTTTTACGGCGGTCGACTCTATGCCGCTGCATCTGTTGCCGGGATAGTTGTGCCATACGGCCTTCAGACCCAGGCCGGTGGGACGTGCGGTGGAGTCGGCCGGAGAGCACGGCTCTATCACCACGCGTGTTGTTACCGCCTCGCAGGCTCTGCCGTCGGCGGTGAATGTGCGCAGGGTGAAATCGGTGGTGCGGTCGACGGTTATGGGGCCTGTCACAAGGGTCGACGAACTGTTGGGCATGGTGCCGTCTGTCGTGTAACGTACAGTCGCACCTGCCGTGGGGTTGGTGAACAATATGTCCACAGGCGAGGTGTAAGCATACGAGGCCTGACGCTTCTGCGGCTCTTGATCGACCCCCTCTTTATAGTCGGGTATGGTCATGATGTCGAGCGGACGGTAAGGCAGGCCGAGGTGCTCAAGCAGTCTTGTCTGATGCTTTACCTTTTCCAAGAAGTGATCCCACTCCTTGACCGAGGGCTCAACCCAGCACAGCTCGGAGAGAGCCATTATGCGCGGGGTTATCATGTAATAGAAACGTTCGCGCGAAGGTATCCATTCGGCCCACACATTGGCCTGGGCACCCATGATAAGCTCCTGTTGGCGCATGGTGAGAGTGGTGTCTATGGGCTCGTATTCATACAGCTTGCGCAGTGTGTTCTCGTCTTGCTGATAGTCGAAATAGAACACCTCGTTGGGGCAAATTATCACATTGTTGCCGTGCGCGGTGGCCTCTTTCACTGCATTGCCGGCCCATGAACGCCACCATGTCACAGTGGCACTGTCAGAGAGGCCGCCCTCTATTATCTCGTCCCAGCCTATCAGGCGTTTGCCGTTGGCGTTGAAATACTCCTCCATCTGTTGAACGAACCACGCCTGGAGCTTGTGCTCGTCTGAGAGATTGTTGGCGCGCATGCGCTCGCGACAGTCGGGGCATTTTTTCCAGTTGTCCTTCTCCACCTCGTCGGCGCCTAAATGCACATACTCATAGGGGAAAAGCTCGAACACCTCTTCGTAAACGCCGCGGGCAAACTCCAGAGCGCTCTCCTTACCCGGACACAAAGGCGATGAGAATGTCTGACCCCAGCCAATGCGGTTGAAGCACGATATGCCCCTGTAATTCTCTATGGCGGCGAGAATGTGCCCCGGCATGTCTATCTCGGGAATTATGTCGATGCTTCTTGCAGCCGCATAAGCAACCACATCTTTTATCTGTTCCTGAGTGTAATAACCGCCGTAAAGAGTGTCGCGGCCGTTTATGCGCAGTTTCGATGCGGGTATCTCGAAAGCGGGGTTGTCTTGTGTGTGCGCAAGACGCATGCAGCCACGGTCTTGGTCGTTGAATTTGCGCCAAGCACCCTTCTCGGTGAGCAACGGATATTTCTTGATCTCTATGCGCCACCCCTGGTCGTCGGTAAGATGCCAGTGAAACTTGTTGAGCTTGTAAAGAGCCATGAGGTCGAGAAACTCTTTCACCTCTTCCACTGTGAAAAAGTGGCGTGATACGTCGAGCATCATGCCGCGCCATTGCATGCGCGGAGAGTCTGTTATCACTGTCACGGGCAATGTGTTGCTGCCGTCGGTGGGCAACATCTGAGCCACCGTGGCAATGCCGTTGATGATGCCGTCATAGCTGGGAGCGGCAACTGTTATGGCCTTGGAGGTCACCTCGACGGTGTAACTGCCCACACTGCGGTGCGAGGTGGTGAGACGCAGGTTGAGAGGGGTGCCGCCGCCTTTGGTCGATGCCTTGATGCCGAATTTGGACAAAAGCGATGTCACATAACCTGCCGCAGGCTCCAAAGAGGGGTCGTTGATTGATATGTAAACGTCGCCGTCAAGTTCGAGATTGCCGCCTGACATCCTTACCGACAACGGTTCGGGTATTATCACCGGCGTTTGTTCGGGTGTGCTGTTGCATGATGCGAGCACTGTTGCGGCAATGAGCCACATGAGTGATAGTTTGAGATTCATCTATATATGTTTTTTGTTCCTAAGTTCGGATTATGCCGGCCCTCGCGCGGTTTCTTGTTATTTCCTGATCATTGTCGGAGTTTGTTAAGCGTGACATCTTCATCTGTTTTTTGGAAACCCCGACGTCATATTTTGTGTCGTTACACTCCTTTCTTCGCCTCCAACTCGTCTAACAGCAGGTTGCAGCCGCGTAACATGCTCCCCTCTATGCGTCCCTCCACGGTAAAGCCTCCTTCCGGCATCGTTCTGCCAAGGTCGTCGGTCTGCAAAAACGAGCAACTATACCTGTTTGCCAGGTCTATGACGTTAATGCCGCCGCGCATGCCTTCGCGTCGATATGTGAACGGAGCGTTCTCGTCGCGTATGAGTATGCGCATCCACGGAGGAGCGAAAAATATACCCTCGCCTGCAGAGTAAGCCTGCGAAAGCAACTCGCACATGCCATACTCAGAGTGTATCTTTCCCACGCCTAACCTCTCTTGCAGGGTGGTATGCAGCTGGTCTCTCGTTATCTCGCGCCGCCGTCCTTTCATGCCTCCCGTTTCCATGACAATAACGTCCGAAAGGTCAAGCCGGTAACTCTCGGCCAGGTCGAGCAGGGCGAAGCCGACGCCGAAAAGTATCGTGGGCCTGCTTCGGTCGCGTCCGTTGAGCCTTTCAACCAGCTCGTCATGGTTATACAGGAAAAAACCGCCGTCATGCGAGCGTTTTATGAGTTCCGTCACCATATATATTAAGGAGGAACCCTCTCGCTCGAGGTAAGAGGGCAACAGGGCATATATGTTGCATCGTTCCGGCTTGCCGTAAAAAAGTTCGAACGCCCGTGTGAACGACTCGCGATACATCATTACCGAGGCCACATGGTGACGGCTCTGAAGCCCCGATGTGGTGCCGCTGCTGGTGAAGACAATCTCGTCGTTCGGGCTGGTCGACATGCGGTGTGTGCGAAACAACGATATGGGCGCAAACGGTATGTCGGCAAGCGTTGTGACACTGTCGGGGTCTGTGCCGGTCAAGTCGACATAGTCGCGATATGGCCGGCATGACGAATACTGGAAACGAAATGTATCGAGCGACATGTCGATAAATTTCGCCTCGGTCTTTATGTCGAAAATGGCGTTAGTCACTTCTGTTGTTTCGGTATTCGAGGCAAAAATATAAAAAATTGTGATAAAAGTTATCATATTTTATTATTTTTGTCGTATCGATTAGCTGCCGATAACAAATGTCGGCGCGGCATGGATTTGCTTTAAAGAAAAATAATTACCTATATGACAGATTATAAGAACGATCACAGAGCGGTAATGACGCTCGATGCCGGCGGCACCAATTTCGTCTTTTCGGCCATCAAAGGCTGTAAAGAGATTGTGGAACCTTTTAGCATCCCATCCAACGCGCATAACCTCGAATTGTGTCTTAACGGCATGATAGAGGGATTTAAACATGTCAAAGAGTCGCTCGAAGACGATCCTGTGGCTATCAGTTTCGCATTTCCCGGTCCTTCATACTATCGTGACGGCGTGATAGGCGATCTGGGTAATCTGCCTGCTTTTCGGGGTGGTGTGGCGCTTGGTCCCATGTTGTCCGAAATTTTCGGGTTACCGGTGTTCATAAACAACGACGGCGACTTGTATGCCTATGGCGAGGCCATCTTCGGCTTTCTTCCATGGGTCAACGACCGTTTGGAGGCGGCAGGATCACCCCGACGCTTCCGCAACCTGTTGGGCGTGACTCTCGGGACAGGCTTCGGCGGCGGCATCGTGTATGACGGCAACCTATATATAGGAGACAACGGCATCGCCTCGGAGGTGTGGAATATGAGTAACAAGTATTTCCCTGATATCAATATCGAGGAGATGATAAGCATACGCGCAGTGCGCCGCATTTACGCCGAAATTATGGGTATCGATCCGGCCGAGGCACCGACCCCCAAGGATATTTACAGTTATGGTGTCGGCAGCGAAGGACACAAACGCGATGCCGCATTGGAAGCTTATCGCCTTATGGGACGCTCGTTGGGCGATGCTCTCGCCAATATTATGACCATAACCGACAGCGTGGCCGTCATAGGCGGAGGCGTTTCGGGAGCACGAGCGCTATTCATGCCTGCTGTGCTCGAAGAGATGCGCTCTAAGTTCAGCTCTTCGGGTGTGTCGCGAATCAGTCAGAAGATATACGACCTCGACAGCGAAGCCGAGTTGAACGAGTTTCTCAAAGGCGATATACGCACTGTCAAAGTGCCGTTCTCAGACAAGACTGTCAGCTATGATGCCGCATCGCGTCTGGGTATCGGATTTTCGAGAATAGGCACCAGCAAGGCTATCTCTGTCGGAGCTTATGCCTTCGCGCTTAATGCATTAGATAAGTAAGTCGAATCATATATTTAAAGCGGACATCTGACAAAACTGTCAGATGTCCGCTTTTTGTTTGTATTCCACGGAATATGTATGTGGGAAAAACTTTACTCGCACAACCCTTTGTTTTCCAGATGATTGTTTGCTGTTAGGAGTATTTTGGTAAAAAAATAGTGATAAAGAATTTGGATATTATATAAAAAGATATGTATCTTTGCAG
>CAMRVW010000026.1 GCA_947054185.1 uncultured Rikenellaceae bacterium
GTGCGCATATCGGAGCCTAACATCATAAGCTCGGTGGTCGACAGCCTCAAAAGCATACCCGAAATTGTGGAGTGCCACTTCATCACCGGCAAATACACACTGTTCCTGAAGATATTCTGCACTGACAACGAACATCTGATGAACGTGATAATAAACACCATACAGGGCATTCCGGGAGTTACGCAAACAGAAACCTTCCTCTCGTTGTACCAGTCGTTCGAGCGTCAGGTCAACGTGGGAACGGCAAAAACCAAATAGGAGAATGTCGCTCATACTCTGCATTGAAACAGGCACCAATATATGCTCTGTCGCTCTTTCGCATAACGGCTCTCTCTTGTCATTGCGCGAGAGCGAGGAGGGGCGTGACCATTCTCGCAAGCTGGCCTCGTATATAGACGAGTTGTTCAAAGAGAACGACATAGATGCCGCCGACCTCGATGCCGTGGCCGTTGGCATGGGCCCCGGTTCTTACACAGGCTTGCGCATAGGCACCTCTGTGGCCAAGGGCATCTGTTACGGTGCCTCCAAACCGCTGATGGGCATAAGCTCGCTTCAGAGCCTCGTGATGGCGGCGGTCGAAGATCATAAGGCCGGCATAATAGAGTGCGACGACATAGAGCACACTCTGTTATGTCCTATGATAGATGCGCGGCGCATGGAGGTATATACCGCCATCTATGACAGCGAGGGCAACGAGTTGTCGCCCGTTGAGGCGCGCATAATAGACGTACATTCGTTTGCCGACTTTATGCCGCAGTCTCCCATGCTTATATTCGGTGGCGGCGCGCTCAAATGTCGCGATGTCATGAAACGTCCCGGGCTCAGCTATGTGTCGGTGGCTCCGTCGGCTCGAGGCATGGCAGCTTTGGCCGAGAGGCAGTTCGAGGCGGGGCGGTTTGAGGATGTGGCATACTTCGAGCCTTTCTATCTTAAGGAGTTTGTTGCGGGGGTGCCGAAGAGGCAACCTCTCGAGGTGTAAAACAGGGGGAACTAATGAAGTTCCCCCTGTTTTGTTTGAAGTGAAGATTTCTGTCGGGCCTCTTGCCATGCGGTTGTTATAAGTTGCAGGGCCTGAAGGAGGGTGGTATATGAAGAGCGGGGGTGAATGAGCATGCGGAGTGCGGTAAAGACGCCTGGCGTGGCGTTGAGCGGGTGTTAAAGATATATTGAGCTTATGGACAAGAGAATAGAGCCGGCGGCCGGAATGACGCTTTATGACAAGGTGATGTTCGGAGAGGCCTTTCGCCTTGACGATAAAGAGCTGCTTGCGGTGGTGGCAGGCTATGACGATGCGGGTTCGCTCGAGCGTCTGTGCGACTTCTGCGACGGCGACCTTTCATCGCTTGCAGGCAAGAGCGGCGATGCCATATCCAAGGCGGGGCGCATGGGCAGGCGTCAGTCTGCGCGTGTGGCTGCCGCCCTTATGCTGGCCGGGCGTATGGCTCCGCAACGAGAGTCACCCCCGGGTCAGATAAAGACCGACATGGATGTGATGGCCCTTATGGCGTGTGAATTTTACGGCAAGAGCCAGGAGGAGTTGTGGGCGCTTTATCTTACGGGCGGCAACCGCCTGCTGGAGAAATGTCGCATATCGGTGGGGGGCACATCGGCCGTGGTGTCTGATGTCAAGATTGTGGTGCGCCGTGCCGTCGAGCTGCTTGCCGCGGCGGTGATAATAGTGCACAACCATCCCTCCGGCAATGTCGAGCCGAGCGGTGACGACACGGAGCTGACGCAGAAGCTCTCTCAGGCCTGCGCTCTGTTTGACATAAGGCTTTTGGACCATGTAATAATAGGCAATGACGAACATTGGAGCTTCCTCAAGCGAGGATTGCTTTAGGCTATGGGCCGGAAAGCCTGTATGTGATGTGTCAGGAAAAGTCGCCCCGTGGGTGCGGCCGATGTATTGCGACGGCGGTCGAAAGCCATGCCGCGTGGTGCGCTTTGCAGTGTGATGCGGCGGCGGTGTCACCCGAAACAAAAACAGACGATAGTGTCATCGCCTGTCTTGTCGCAGAACCGTTATGATTCTCGATTGCATCCCCGATAAGATGCCTTAACGGGTGTGAAAATTGCAAATCCATCCTTTACTAAACCTTTGCCGATACCCTTGTTTTCATTTCCGCATAAACGGTGTAATGGCTCAAAGTGCCTTTATGTCGACAATGAAACGACAGCGCAATTTTACCTATCCACGGACTTTTCGTAACTTAACGTCGGATGCTCTTTACAAGTCCGAAAAAGAGTCATCCTCTAAAAGATTACCCGTCATCTCTTAAGGCAATCGTCACTCGCGCAGCGGTGCGCATCCATCCCTTGTAAAATTTATACAACCCTATACAATAATCTATAACGGTCAGACTAAAGTCGGCCCGATCGCCTCGCACTTAAGTTCTTACGGCTTTACAAAATATTTCGGCGCCGGTTTTCAGGCCCAGGTCCGAATGCAAATATATTAATATAAAGACAAATTACCTCTATTTTTTCAAATAAAAAAGAAAATCGGGTAATTTTTTTCATGCCGTGGTTGAAAACAGGTGCCGACAGCCTTGGTGTCATGTCGTTTGTCGGGAGTGTCTCTCCTCTTTCATGAGCCTTTCGACCAGAGGTGGAAGACCGAGTGTTGCCGTGGCCTCTATGTAACTGACGTTGCCGGCGTGGGGCCTTGCGGGATCGACCAGATATACCGGGGTGTCTTTACGTGTGTAACGGAGCAGAGAGGCGGCCGGATATACCTGAAGCGATGTGCCCACCACAATGAGTATGTCCGCCGAGGCGGTTTCGTCGACGGCTCTGTCCATGAGCGGCACCGGTTCGCCGAAGAATACTATGAATGGTCTGAGCGGCGAGCCGTCGTCGGGGTGGCGCTCGTGGTAAAGCTG
Organism: uncultured Rikenellaceae bacterium; assembly: GCA_947054185.1. Taxonomy (GTDB): domain Bacteria; phylum Bacteroidota; class Bacteroidia; order Bacteroidales; family Rikenellaceae; genus CASDZP01. Next base: position 2,883 of record CAMRVW010000026.1, read on the forward strand.
GTCTCTGCCGTCTATCTCTATGGTGAGCTCTTTATCGAGAGAGCTGCATAGTTTGGTTATCTCTCCGTGCAGGTGTATCACGTTGCTGCTGCCCGCTCTCTCGTGCAGGTTGTCTATGTTTTGGGTTATTACCGTGACGTCGAAGCACTCTTCCAGCCGTCGCACCGCAATGTGGGCGGGGTTGGGGGCGGCGGCGAAGATCTCCCTTCGTCGACGGTTGTAAAAGTCTATCACCCCGGTTCTGTTGCGCACCAGTGCCTCGGGGGTGCAAACATCTTCTATCTTATGTTCGGCCCATGTACCTCTGTCGCCTCTGAATGTGGCAAGGCCGCTCTCGGCGCTTATGCCCGAGCCGGTGAATACGACTATCTTTTTCATGTCGGAAACGGTTTTGCGCAAAGATATGCCAAATATTCGTTCGGGCAACGGTCTCGGGTCAATTGTCGGTTTGCCTATATTGACTATCTTTGCACGACAACAGTTATCAGAATAGTGTCATGAGTTACCATATCGAGTCATTCGGCGGCATCGCCCTCCACCGCGTTGGCAACAAGTCGGCCGATGAGGGGTGCATCCTCTCGCAGGGGCTGCTGCATACCGACGAGCAGATGGAGTCGGTATTGCACAACTATTTCATAAACCGTTTCAAAAGCGGCGAGCATTACGCCTTTCGTTGCGACGGCACCAGCAATAAGGTTTACGACGCGGTGTCGGCCATATTCGACGACCCGACCTCTCTTTACGACCGCTCGCTCGATATTGCCCGTCACCTCTATGACCAAAGCACCCATCCCAAGGTGAGGGCCGGTGAGTTTTATGTGGCCTATTTCAGCGAGGCTGTCATAGACGGTGAGGTGGCCGATGCGGTGGGTCTGTTCAAGGCCGAGAGCACCGAGACCTTTCTGCGTCTTGCCCTCACCGATAGCGGCCTGAACCTTGAGTGCGAGCAGGGCGTGGCGCTCGACAGGTTGGAGCGGGCATGTCTTATATTCAACATAGACCGCGGGAGCGGTTATGTGCTTGCCGTCGAGGAGGGCAGAGGGCAGGAGGCGTCGTTTTGGATAGACGACTTTCTGGCGGCGGAGCCCAAGCGCGACGACCATTACAACACCAGTAACGTGCTGTCGTTGTGTCGCGATTTCGTCACCAAAGAGCTGCCCGAGCAGTTCGAGGTGTCGAAAGCCGACCAGGCCGAGTTGCTCAACCGCTCGGTGCAATACTTCAAAGACAATGACAATTTCGACCTCGGCCAATTCTCAGAGCAGGTGATAATGCAACCCGAGGTCATAGAGAGCTTTACCCGATACAAGGCCGACTATGAGCAGGAGCGCGACGTGGAGATAGCCGACACTTTCGACATATCGGGCGAGGCGGTCAAAAAACAGTCGCGTGCTTTTAAGAGCGTCATAAAGTTAGACCGCAACTTCCATGTCTATGTGCACGGCGACAACAAATATCTCAGACGCGGATATGACGACGAGATAGGATTGCACTATTACCAGCTCTTCTTTAAAGAGGAGGTGTAAGCCGGCCTTGTGTCCCGGCGGTTGCGACGGAGGGTTTGCGCGTGTTGTCGTCGTGGAGATGGAAACCGGTTTTGCATACAGGGCAAATTCACTTAAAAGTGAACGCTTTCCGCGTTGATGTTGTTTCGGTGCGCCGAAGCCCGGCTAAAAGTGAACCTCAGGCGGCCGGGAAGGGGTGCGGCAACGAAAAAAAAGAGACAATGGTATTGTCAATTCAATAAATTGGATTAATTTTGTTTGTGCTAGGTATCCCGGTAACCGGATATAAAAGTGGGTTGCCAAAGGGAGGATTTTGAAAAAAGTCCTCCTGTTTTTTTATGTCGTGGAATTTTTTTACATTTGCAACGTCTGTCGGCAGGCTGACATGTAAACTGCGCCGTGAGGGCTTTGCGTTTTGCGGAGTGGTTGACGCTCCTGTAGTTTAATGGATAAAATTTAGGATTCCGGTTCCTAAGATATGAGTTCGATTCTCATCGGGAGTACACATAAATCTCATCCGGTGCCCTCCAGCGAAGAGGTTCTGAAACGGTGCCTCGCCTTCGGGTTCAGATACGGTTTGGCAGGGGGCATAATCAATAAAAATCCATAGACATGGTTACGGAATTAATTGTCGGTATCTTTCTGGCCGGTTATCTGATAATAGCGTTGGAGCACCCTCTTAAGATAGACAAGGCTTGTGTGGCCCTTATCACGGGTACGCTTTTGTGGGTTATCTATGCAATGTACGGGGCCGACATAGTGCCTCGTTATAATGCCGAAGAGCTGTTGCATTTCGTCGAGACCAACCCTGCCATAGGCCGGCTTCCGGCTATCGAACAGTGCGTGAAATATATCGTCGACGTACAGATCATAGAGCAGCTGGGCGAGATATCGGAGACGCTCTTCTTCCTTATAGGCGCCATGACCATAGTCGAGCTTATCGATGTTCACGGCGGCTTTGCCATAATAACCAACCGCATCACAACCCGCAACAAGACCAAACTGTTGTGGATCATCGGTTTCATCACCTTCTTCCTGTCGGCTCTGCTTGACAACATGACCACCTCTATAGTGATGGTCATGTTGCTGCGTCGCATAATAAAAAATTACAAGGAGCGTTGGGTCTATGCCTCCATGATAATCATTGCGGCCAACAGCGGCGGTGCCTGGTCGCCGATAGGCGATATAACCACCATAATGTTGTGGGTGCGCGGCAATGTCACCACACCGGGTCTTATGCCCATATTCCTGCCGAGCCTGGTCTCTATGGTGATACCTCTTTTTATCTCGTCGCGCCTTTTGCACGGCATAGTCACCGCTTCGGGCACTGGCAGCGAGGCTTCGGGTTCGTGGCTTAAGATAATAACACGCAAGGAGCGGGCCTCGATATTGTTTCTTGGCGTGGGGTGCCTTGTGGCGGTGCCGGTGTTCAAGAGCGTAACCCACCTGCCGCCGTTTATGGGCATACTGATGGCGCTGGGCATAATGTGGCTCTATACCGAAATAATGTATAAGCACAAAGTGTGTGTCGATGAGGCGCTGAAGCATCGGGTGCCTCGCGTGATAAGACGCGTCGACATACCCACGGTGCTCTTCTTCCTCGGCATACTTCTGGCCGTGGGGGCGTTGCAGATGACCGGCGTGCTGGCTTCGTTTGCCAAGATGCTCGACGAGAATGTGCATAACGTATATCTTATAAACATCTTGACGGGTATAATGTCGTCGGTGGTCGATAACGTGCCGCTGGTGGCTGCGGCCATAGGCATGTATCCCCTGGCCGACGCCGTGTCGGTGAGTGCGGCGGTCGACCCCGAGTATATGGCGGCATTCATGCCCGACGGCATATTCTGGCAGCTTATGGCCTATTGCGCCGGTGTGGGCGGCAGCATACTCATAATAGGTTCGGTGTCGGGTGTGGTGATAATGGGCATCGAGCGCATAAGCTTCGGCTGGTATCTGAAAAACGTGTCGCTCATGGCACTGATAGGTTATCTTGCCGGCATAGGCGTGTTCTTGCTCGAGCAGTTGGCCATGGGGCGGTTCTGATAAAAAAAGGTTTCGATGAAAAGGAGATTTGAGATAAAGAACAAAAAGAGATTTCTCGCTATTTTTTGGAGTGTTCTGGTTTTGCCCATCATAGGGGCGGTGGTGCTGTTCGCTCTTATCGCAGAGGGCCGCTTCGGAACGTTGCCCACCTTTGAAGAGTTGGAAAACCCTCGCAGCAACCTGGCCACCGACATAATATCGGAAGACGGTCAGTTGCTCGGCAGCCTGTTTGTCGAGAACCGTTCGTTTGTCGACTATGACGATCTGTCTCCCTATCTGGTGGCGGCGCTGATATCCACCGAGGATGCGCGTTTTTACCGTCACTCGGGGGTGGATATTCCCAGTCTTTTCCGTGTGGCGTTCAGAACATTGCTTCTGGCACAGAATCAGGGCGGCGGCTCCACCATATCGCAGCAGCTGGCCAAAAACCTCTATCCGCGCGACACCACACGTTACGACTCCGACATAAGCCGGCATACCGCCCTTGTTATCGCCAAGCTCAAAGAGTGGATAACGGCCGTGATGCTCGAACACAATTACACCAAAGAGGAGATAATAGTGATGTATCTCAACGTGGTGGAGTATGGCAGCAACGCATACGGCATAAAGTCGGCAGCCCAGACCTTTTTCGGGAAGACGCCTCGCGAACTTACAGTCGAAGAGGCGGCCATGCTTGTGGGTGTGGTCAACGCCCCCACCCGTTTCAGCCCCGTGCGCAATTACAAAAACGCCCTTAAGAGGCGTAACACGGTGCTCTCGCGCATGGCACAGCACAATTACATCTCACAGAAAGAGCTCGACTCGTTAAAGCGCATAAGGATAAACCTCACCTATCAGCCCATATCGCACGACGTGGGCGTGGCCACCTATTTCCGCACCATGCTGCGTCTTTACATGACGGCCACAGAGCCCAAGAAGACCCCTTTCATAACGGTGTGGGACTATAAGCAGCTTGTCAAGCAGTGGAACGAAGATCCCCTTTACGGATGGTGCAACAAAAACAAAAAGGCCGACGGCACACCTTATAATATATATAAGGACGGCCTTAAGATATATACCACTATCAACTTCAAGATGCAGAAATATGCCGAAGAGGCTGTCATTGAGAATATGAAAAACAATGTGCAGCCCAACTTCGACGCTCAGGCCAAGGCCAACCACAGCATATTCGTCGGGCTCACCCCTGAAGAGGAGGCCGACATAATCAACCGCTCCATAAAGCAGACCGACCGTTACCGTCGCCTGCGCAACAGCGGTGCCAGCGAGGCGACCATAACCAAAAACTTCAACACGCCGGTGGACATGACCGTCTTTACGTATGACAACCGTAACGGCCGTGACACTGTCATGACACCGCGCGATTCGATATTATACAGCAAGCGGTTCCTGCGCTCGGGCCTTGTGGCCATAGAGCCGTCGTCGGGTTATCTCAAGGCCTATGTGGGCGGTGTCAACTATCGTTATTTCATGTATGACATGGCCTCGCAGGGCCGACGTCAGGCAGGCTCGACATTCAAACCCTATGTTTACACCTTCGCCATAGACCAGGTGGGGCTGACTCCTTGTTCGCCCGTGCCCAACTCGCCGGTCAACATAGAGGGGTGGAGTCCCAAGGAGGCGGGTACCGTGCCGCAGGAGGGCGAGCTGCGTCCTTTGTGGTGGGGTATGGCCATGAGCCGCAATAACTTCTCGGCCTGGATAATGCAACAGGCGGGCCAGCCTGCCGCGGTGGCCGACTTCATACACCGTCTGGGCATCAAGAGTTACATCAACCCCACACCGTCGTTGTGTCTGGGTACGGCCGACGTGTCGCTTCTGGAGATGACAGGCGCATACACCGACTTCGTCAACATGGGTGTGCACATAGAGCCTATATTCGTCACCCGCATAGAAGACCGCCACGGCAACATTTTGGCCACATTCGCGCCTCAGAGCCATGACGCCATATCGCAGCAGAGCGCCTTCAATATGCTCGAGCTGTTGCAGAACGTGGTCAACCGAGGCACGGCCAACAGGTTGCGCCGCATATATCAGTTCGCCGGCGAGATGGGCGGCAAGACGGGTACAACCAACAACAACTCCGACGCCTGGTTCATGGGTGTGACACCCAAGATAGTGGCCGGCGTGTGGGTGGGCGGCGAAGACCGGAGCATCCACCCCGAGACCCGCGGCGAGGGCAGTGTCATGGCGCTGCCGGCGTATGCCCTTTTCATGCAGAAGATATATAAAGACACCTCTTTGGGCATAAGCGAGAGCGACACTTTTGTCAAGCCCGTGGGTGTGCAGCGTCACGACTGTCCCGGCCTGCTTGAAGAGGCACCCGAGTTTATCGACGAGGTCGACGTTAACCGTACCCAGAACGACAGCGACGGCTTCTTCGACATGTAAGAGGCACGGAGGGTCACGGAGGGGTCACGGAGGGGTCACGGACCCCTTTTGAAAGGTGAAACTTGAAAGGAGTCAAGGTTTCAAGGGGGCCTTTAAAAGAGAGGGGCCGGAGTTGAAAGGCGACAAGAGTTTCATAGGAGTGCTCCCTTTTTGAGGTGCGTAAGTTTCAGAGAGGATGCCTTGCATCGGGCAGCGCAGAAGCCCCGGGATGCGGGATTTTGAAACAGGAAATAGTGGTTTGAGAGGTGCGTGGCCTCTTTTAAAGGTGCGGTTTTGGGAAGCTGCATGGTGGTGAGTACATTGCATGGTGTGCCGGGGGATATGGTAAAACAAATAAAAAAACAGATAGATGAAAGTTGCAATTGTTGGAGCGAGCGGTGCCGTCGGGCAGGAGTTTTTAAAGGTGTTGGAAGAGCATCGTTTTCCCGTCACCGAGCTGGTGTTGTTCGGCTCGGAGAGGAGCGAGGGCCGCACATACAGGTTTGGCGGCAGAGATTATACGGTGCGCCGCTTGTGTCATAACGACGATTTCAAGGGCATAGACGTGGCTTTTGTGTCGGCGGGAGGGTCGACATCGGTCGAGTTTGCCGACACCATAACCAAGCACGGCACCATAATGATAGACAACTCGAGCGCTTTCCGCATGGCCCCCGACGTGCCCTTGGTGGTGCCCGAGGTCAACCCCGACGATGCGCTCGACACGCCGCGCCGCATAATAGCCAACCCCAACTGCACCACCATACAGATGGTTGTGGCCCTCAAGGCCATAGAGGGCCTCTCGCACATAAAACGTGTGCATGTGGCCACCTATCAGGCTGCCAGCGGAGCCGGCGCGCAGGCCATGGTCGAGCTGGAAAACCAGTATCGTCAGCTGATAGAGGGCGAGAAGCCCACTGTCGAGAAGTTCGCCCATCAGCTGGCCTATAACCTCATACCTCATGTGGATGTATTCACCGACAATGGTTACACCAAAGAGGAGATGAAGATGTATCATGAGACGCGCAAGATAATGCACTCCGATATAGAGGTGAGCGCCACATGTGTGCGTGTGCCCGTGATGCGCGCCCATTCGGAGTCGGTGTGGGTGGAGACGGAGAAGCCTGTGAGCGTGAACGCGGCGCGTGAGGCTTTCGCTGCCGGCAAGGGCATTGTGGTTGTCGACGACCCCGCGACGGCGCTCTATCCCATGCCTCTTGAGACAGCGGGCAAAGAGCCTGTGTATGTGGGGCGCATACGCGCTGACATATCCAATCCCAACGGGTTGACCTTTTGGTGCGTCGGCGACCAGATAAAAAAGGGTGCCGCCCTCAATGCGGTGCAGATTGCCGAGCTGCTGATAGAGCGCGGTGTGCTTAAGGCGTAACAGTTTCGGCACGGGGGTGCGAATGAAATGGGGGTGTGCAAAAAGGGGGCGAAAAAGCTGCAAAAGAGGGGGGTAAAAGTGACGTGTGAAGAAAGGGGTGTGCAAAAGGGGGGCGCATGACCGCTTTTGAGAGCGGTACGGCGTGAAGGCATACATGGGTTGCGCCAAGCCGGGCAGTGACGTGTGTGCGGCTGGTGTTGTGGCGGCTTTTTAATGTAATCAAGTGAACAACGGGTCTGATGCCCGAAATAAAAGAGTACAATGGCAAACGAAAAGACAAAGATTCTGATCATCGGCAGCGGTCCTGCCGGTTACACGGCGGCAATATATGCGTCGCGCGCAAACCTCTCGCCCCTGCTTTACGAGGGCATAGAGCCGGGAGGCCAGCTCACCACCACCACCGAGATAGAGAACTTTCCCGGTTACCCCGACGGCACCACCGGCACTTCGCTGATGGAAGACCTCAAAAAGCAGGCCGTGCGTCTGGGCGCCGATGTGCGTGCGGGCATCATCACCGCGGTCGACTTCTCGTCACGTCCCTTCAAGGCGACATTAGACGGCGGCAGCACCATAGAGGCCGACGCCGTTATTGTGGCCACTGGTGCGGCGGCGCGTTATCTGGGCCTGGAGTCTGAGATGAAATATCGCGGCATGGGCGTGTCGGCATGTGCCACCTGCGACGGCTTCTTCTATCGCAAGAAAGATGTGGCCGTGGTCGGCGGCGGCGACACCGCATGCGAAGAGGCCACCTATCTGGCCACACTGTGCCGCAAGGTATATATGATTGTGCGTAAAGATCATCTGCGCGCCTCTAAGGCAATGCAAGACAGGGTTTTCTCCACTTCTAACATAGAGGTGCTTTTCGAACACAACACAAAAGAGGTGCTCGGCGACGAGGACGGTGTCACCGGCGCATTGCTCGTCAAGGCCGACGGCACCGAGCATAAGATAGAGATAGACGGTTTCTTCCTGGCCATAGGTCACACCCCCAACACCAAGATGCTCGGCGGTCAGCTCGAGCTCGACGGCGAGGGTTACATAAAGGTTGAGCCCGGCACATCCAAGACGAGCGTAAAGGGCGTGTTCGCCGCCGGCGATGTCAAAGATCCCCGTTACCGTCAGGCCATAACGGCTGCCGGCTCGGGTTGCATTGCCGCTCTCGATGCGGAGCGTTTCTTAAACGGTGTCGAGTAATATGCGCCTGAAACTTCTGTTGCTTGTGGTGATATCACTGTCGCTGTCGGCAGGTTGTTCCGTCATGCGCAAGGGCACCACGGGGCGCTCGTCGTTTTATGTGGGCGGCACGGCCATGGGGGGCAACGCCTCGTGGCCGCCGCCCTCTTCGTCGGGCAAGGGGTCAGGCAAAGGCTCGGGCAAGGGTGACGTCAAAGAGGCAGCCGGCGGGAGCGGCAGAGGTTCCGCCAGGGGTAACAAGGGCTCGGGCAAGTACGATAATAAGAGCGGTCATAAGGCCGACTATGGCGACGTATATGCCGGCGGTCTGTCGGCAGATCCGGCCTTGGCATCGTTTCAGGAGTTGGAGACGGAGCATGTGAAGTTCTCTTATTACGATCCTTTCAAGGGACGTGATTATCTGCGTTACGACCTCGATGCCATGAGACGCGGTTTTCATTATCCGTGCAACGGCTGGTTCACATCCGATTACGGTATGCGCTCGGGCAGCATGCACACGGGGGTCGACCTGAGGGCAAATGCCGAAAGCAACGTATATGCCGCCTTTGACGGCGTGGTGCGCATGTCCAAGAATTACAGCAGTTACGGCAATGTGGTGGTGGTACGTCACTATAACGGTTTGGAGACCGTTTACAGCCACAACTCGCGTAACACCGTGCGCACGGGTGACCGTGTGAAGGCCGGTGATGTCATTGCCAAGGTGGGACGCACCGGCAGGGCCACGGCCGAGCATGTGCACTTCGAGGTGAGGGTCAAGGGGCAGCATTTCGACCCCAAGCTGCTGATAGATGTCAAAAACAATACTCTGGCTTCGGGCTCGTTATATGTCTATGACCGTAACGGCACCATAGTGGCCTCGTCGAAGCCCTTGTCGCCGGGACAGATGCCCGAGCAGAAGCATGAGACGGTGTCGGCGCCATCGCAGGCAAGGCCGTCATCGCCCGGGTCGGCATATTCATCGTCATCCGATTATCATATTGTCGTCAAGGGCGATACCTTATACTCGCTCGCCCGCAGGTATGGCACAACGGTCAATAAGCTAATGAGACTCAACGGACTTGCCTCAAGCAAGATAATAACAGGCCAGAGGCTGCGTCTGAAATAACGCGTGGGTCACGGGCGGTCACGTGCCGCTTTCGGGAGGGGGACTTATCCCCGGAAGTAATATGTGCTCTGAAAACGGCGACATACTTGTCCGAAGGCGGTAATGTGGGGTAAGAGGTACATCCTCTTTTCCCGGAAACAAAATGCGCCCGTTAGGACGACCACGAAAACAATTCCACACCCTCAAAAGAGATGACAGAGACAGACAAGAGAGATAAGCTCAAAGAGCAGGTGTCGCTTCTTCCCGACATGCCGGGTGTCTATCGTTTTCTGAACGACGAGGGGGTTGTCATATATGTGGGCAAGGCCAAGAATCTCAAAAAGCGCGTCTCTTCCTATTTCGTGGCCCGGGCCGACCACAACAACAAGGTGCGTGCCCTGGTGCGTCACATCGACTCCATAATGCACACGGTGGTCGAGAGCGAGGCCGACGCCCTGTTGCTTGAAAACAATATGATAAAGTCGCTTCAGCCCAAGTATAACATCTTGCTGAAAGACGACAAGACCTATCCGTGGATTCAGGTCACCCGCGATCCCTATCCCTGCATCGTGCAGACGCGTCGTGTCGACCCGGGCTGTGGCACCTATTTCGGCCCTTATGCTTCGGTGTCGGTGCAGAAAAACATGCTCGACCTTGTGCGCAAGCTCTATATGATACGCACCTGTCGCCTTAAGCTCACCCCCGAGGGTGTTGTCGCCGGCAGGTTCGACCTCTGTCTGGAGTATCACATAGGCAACTGCAAGGCGCCGTGCGTGGGTCACATATCGCAAAGCGAATATGTGGAGAGTGTGCGCATGGCCATGCAGGTGTTGCGGGGCAATCTGCGCGAGGCAGAAGATTACCTGAAAAGCCGCATGGACGAAGAGGCTGCCGCACTGCGCTTCGAGGAGGCCGAACGCATCAAGGAGCGTCTGCACAGGCTTGAAAACTATCGCAGCCGGTCGGTGGTGGTGTCGGCGGGCGGCGGAGACATGGATGTCTTCTTCCCCGTGATAGACGGTTACACGGCCTATTGCAGTTACATGCACGTGGTGGGCGGCGCCATAATCAACTCTTACACTATAGAGATGAAGCTGGCCATAGAAGAGGATCTCGAAACGGTGCTCTCGTTTGCCATCGCGCGCATATGCGAACAGTTGTCGGTGCCGTTGGCGCGCGATGTGATAGTGCCTCTGATGCCTGCCGACGGTGAGTTCGAGGGTCACACCTTCACGGTGCCGCTGCGTGGCGACAAGTTCAAGCTGCTCACACTTTGCGAGCGTAACTGCCGCCTCTATCGTCTTGAGAGGCTCAAACAGATGGAGCGCAGCGACCCCTCGCGTCACACCGACAGGCTTATGGAGACGATGCGCCGCGAGTTAGGGCTCAAACGTCAGCCACGTCACATGGAGTGTTTCGACAACTCCAACCTGCAAGGCACCTATCCCGTGTCGTCGTGCGTGGTTTTCCGTGACGGTCGCCCCGCCAAGCGCGATTATCGCCATTTCAACATAAAGAGCGTGGTGGGCATCGACGATTTCGCCTCCATGGCCGAGACCCTCACGCGTCGTTACGGCCGTATGATAGAGGAGGGCACACCCCTGCCCGACCTTATAGTGGTCGACGGCGGCAAGGGTCAGTTGTCGTCGGCCTATAAGGTGTTGTGCGATTTGGGCATCGACGACAAGGTTGAGATTGTGGGGCTGGCCAAGAGGCTCGAGGAGATATTTTACCCCGGCGACAGCACCCCTCTCTATCTCGACAAGAGCGGCGAGACATTGAAGGTGCTCATGCACATACGTGACGAGGCCCATCGTTTCGGCATCACCTTCCACCGCAACAAACGGTCGGCCGGTCAGATAAAGAGCCGTCTGGAGCAGATACCCTCCGTCGGCAAGGCATCGGTCGAAAGGCTCATCAAGAGGTTCAAGAGCATAAAGGGCATACAGGCGGCATCCATAGACGATATCGCATCGGTCATAGGCCGTTCGCGGGCCGAGGCGGTCAAGAACTATCTTACCGACAAAGATGAGCCGGAGGTTATAGGCGACGCTGTCGAGGCGCTGCGTAAAGATGATTGAGTTTAATCAGTGAAGATATGAGAAAAGTTGTTTTTGCAACCAATAACGCCAATAAGTTGCGTGAGGTGCAACAGATGGTCGAAGGCATTGAGCTTACGACTCTTGCCGAGTGCGGCATAACCGAAGATATACCCGAGACGGCCGACACCATAGAGGGCAACTCGTCATTAAAGTCGCACTATGTTTATGACCGTCTGTCGGTCGACTGTTTTGCCGACGATACCGGCCTGGAGGTCGATGCCCTCGGCGGCGCACCCGGCGTACACTCGGCCCGTTATGCCGGTCAGGCCAAATGCAATGAAGACAACATAGCGCTGTTGCTTGCCAATCTCGAAGGCAAGAGCCACCGGCGCGCCCGTTTCCGCACCGTCATATCGCTTATATGGAACGGCCGGGAGCATCTGTTCGAGGGTGTGGTTGACGGTGTGATAACAGAGTCGCGCCATGGCGACGGAGGCTTCGGTTACGACCCCGTTTTCATGCCCGATGGTTACGATGTCACCTTTGCCCAGATGGATGCCAAGACGAAAAACGCCATATCGCATCGCGGACGGGCGGTGGAGAAGCTGGTCGCATTCCTGCGTCAGCAGATAGGTTAGTGTTGCAGGGTTGTGTTGTTTTTTAATGTGAAAATCGTTGTCTTGTGCAAAAAAGATATATGACACATAACGACTCTTCCGCCGACAATGTCAGGCTCGAGCTTCTTGCTCCGGCGCGTGATTTCAGCCACGGCAAGACGGCGATAGATGCCGGGGCCGATGCCGTTTATGTCGGCGCCCCCTCCTTTGGGGCCCGTGTGGCGGCGGCGGTGTCGCTCGATGAGATAGAGCAGTTGTGTCATTATGCACATCAGTTCGGGGTGAGGGTCCATGTGGCCATGAACACCTTGCTTTACGACGATGAGCTTGCGCGGGCCGAGCGTCTGGCCCACGACCTGTGGCGTGTGGGGGCCGACGCCCTAATAGTGCAGGACATGGCTTTTGCCATGATGAAGCTGCCGCCCATAGAGCTTCACGCCTCCACCCAGACGGCGGCACTCTCGCCCGAGAAGGTGCGATTCCTCGAGCAGGCCGGCTTCTCGCGCGTGATACTCGAGCGGGCCTTGTCGTTAGACGAGATAAAAGCCATACGCGCCGAGGTCAAAGTGCCGTTGGAGTGTTTTGTGCACGGCGCCATATGCGTATGTCACAGCGGACAGTGTTACATGAGTCATGTGGTGAGCGGACGCAGCGGCAACCGCGGCGAGTGTTCGCAGCCCTGCCGTTCCATGTTCGACCTTACCGACGGTCGCGGCAATGTCATAGAGCGGTCTGCCCACCTGCTGTCGGTGGGTGACCTCTCGCTGGCCGACAGCTTGGGCGACCTTATAGACGCCGGCATCACATCGTTCAAGATAGAGGGACGCCTCAAAGACGACTCATACGTGAAAAACAACGTGGCTCACCTGTCGCAACGTCTCGACGGGCAGATAGCCCTTCGCACGGGTTATGCCCGCAGCTCGTGGGGGCACGCAAGCGTCGGCTTCACACCCGACCCCGCCCGCACATTCTCTCGACCGTTCACACACTATTATCTTCACGACACCCGCAACAAGGTGGCCTCTTTCTCAACGGGCAAGTCGACGGGTCGCGCCGTGGGTGTCGTTGCCGAGGTGAAAGGCTCCTCTTTTGTGCTTGACGGTGGTTCCGAGCCCCTTGTCGCAGGTGACGGCTTGTGCTTTACGGGTTCTGACGGACGCATGGTCGGCACGGGAGTCAACAGGGTGGAGGGGCGCCGCATATATGTGCGCTCTGCCGAGGGCATCACCCCCGGGGTCACCATATTTCGCAATTACGACAAGGCCTTTGTCGACACACTCAAGGCCGCACGTATGCGTCGTGCCATAGATACCATATTTTACGCCTCTTTTGATGGTGACATGCTTCACCTTAAAGGCGAGGCGGCGGGCGTGAGTGTCGTCGTGACTCAAAGCATGGAGGGTTATCCCAAGGCCGACAATGAGCAGAGGGCGTCACAGATGTTCGTGTCGCAGATGAGAAAGTGCGGGCAGACCATTTTCGATGTCTCCGACGTGGTCGTCACAGGCACGGTGCCTTTCATGCCCGTGTCGGCGATAAACGGTTTGCGGCGCGCACTTGTCGACGCCCTGGCAGCCGGGATGGTGTCGTCTTATCGTCCTCCTGAGGGGCAGCCCCTTAAGGTGGTGCCCGTGCCGGGTGGTGTGGCCGACTATCACTATAATGTCGTCAACCGTCTGAGCCGGTTATATTATCATAAGTGCGGCTTCGAGAGGGTGGACGACGGGGTGGAGCTGCTCTCTGATTTTGTGGGCGTGGAGGTGATGCGCACCCGTTATTGCATACGTCGCGAGATGGGCACATGTCTCAAGGAGGGTGGCCGGGGTGGCGAGCTTCGCTTAGAGAACAACGGTAATGTTTTTATGTTGCGCTTTGATTGCGCGCAGTGTATGATGAGTGTCATATATGGCGGTAAGGTCCGCCGATCAAACAGTCATGGTTTATGAGTGAGATAACCGCACCTTTGCTTTTGAGCCCTTCCGACTTTGCCGACTATCAGTTGATAGACTCGGGCGGATATGAGAAGCTCGAGCGTTTCGGCCGTTACGTGCTGTCGCGACCCGAGCCTCAGGCGATATGGCAGAAGAGCATGAGTCCCGGCGAATGGCTCGATATGGCCGACGGACGCTTCGAGCGTGACGCCTCAAGCGATGAGCGCGGACGCTGGGTGATGCGTCGCGGCATGGCCGACCGTTGGCACATGGCTTACTCCTATAAGGGGATGGC
>CAMRVW010000027.1 GCA_947054185.1 uncultured Rikenellaceae bacterium
CGTTTTCCGCTCTAAAGGTCCTCGTTGAGGGCCTTTTGCTTTTAATGGGTTGGGAGTCAGTTGATTGCGGGAGGTTGGCGGGTGAGGTCGGGCAAAGTCACACCAGCCATGTCGCCGGCATGGATGGTCAAGACAGGATGATTTTATTCCGCCGCCAAACACAAGAGGAATCATTCCTGTTTATGAAAAAACAGTCCGGCGGGTGGATTATATGATACGATTGTTAGTGGTGTTGGGCAGAGTCGTTTCGACGAGCCGGAAATAGGTGGCATCCTTAATGCAGACAATCAATCCCCGGGCAAATGAGCAAGGCAATTGTCGCCTTGTTATTTGTCACGAGGCTCCTATTCGGGCAGTTAGACTGCCGATTGGGGCTTTCATTCTTGTACAGAAAACGTCTTTGATAAGCTTTTCGGCCTTGTTCGGACGTAAGTGACGGGAGCTTGTCAGATGTCGGCACATCAACAGGGTGTTCGTATGATGCGCTCTCGGTCCGTATCGGCCGTTTGGAGGCAGTCGACGAAGCGGCGTGGCAGCAGGATGTTCTCCATGTCGAGCGCCCGGGCGAAGAGTGGTGCGATCTGCGTAACTGAGTAACCCGCGATGCCGCATCCGACCTCCGTCACGAGAAACGTCAGGTCGGGATGAGTTCGGGCATAGGCGATGAACTCCTCCACATACGGTCGGATGCCGTCGACTGTGCCGACCGTCGTCGGAATGGCATAACACTGCCCCGTGCGTCCGATGCCCTCACCCCATACTGCCCCGAACAGCCGATGGGCATCGCGTGCGGCCCCGCCTCCGTGGAATCCTTGAGCGTTGCTGCCGAAGACGAAGATTTCGTTGGCTTGGAGCGATTCGATTCGCTCCGGCGAAAAACGTGTTTTGCTCATTGTGCATTGATTTTATAGTACGTAATTCCTTTATCTGTCTGCTTGGCAATAGAAAGCAATCCGAGCCTGTATAGAGTGGAGAGACTCTTTCTCCATGCACTTGCCGGAGGCTCTTCTCCCGTATAACGGGCCAAATGTGCGGCACCGACACCGCAAGGACATCGACGCTGAAGTCCTGCCACGAGAATATAGGCCGCCGTCTGTGTGACTGTCAGTCCCATTGTCTCGGCTGTCTCTTGCAGCTCTGTGCAGAAATCGAAACGGTCGAGTGCCGCGACTCCGCCGCATCTTTTCAGCAGGTAAAACATCGCCGAGGGCTCGAGGCCTCGGGACTCCTCATGCGGCTGTAACCTGCGGTCAGTCAGCTCTATGTCATTGCGGTTCTCTTTGATTGACTTTTGCCGCACTTTATGTCCTCTCTTGCGGATGTCGCGGGCAATTTCACCTTCAATCTGCCGGCTCTGCTCGCACAGATAGTCTGCCATTCCTTTTGCCATAGCTCTGTTTCGTTTTTAGTTGCTGTTTTGCTTTTCTGTTTCGTCTGTTGCGCTCGTTTTTAGCTTCGGAAAATAGCGCCTGAAAATCTTGTCAATCGCCATTTTTTTACATCTCAAAAAAGCGGATAACTTGTCTTATGTTGTTGATTGTGATATTGTTATTGTTGGTTTCTTTTCGGCTTTTTGTTATATTAAAGATAATGAAAATTTGACAGTCAGACAACTTTTTTGAGGTCTTTTTCATGATATTCGGCATTTATGCACCTGTTTTGTCTCTCGCTGAGGAGCATATTCAGGCCAACCGGAGTTGCCGGGAACAAATAAGCGATTCTTAAGACAAAATCACCGGTGTGCAATTTTTTTGCGAATATAACATGTTGTCAATAAGTGATATGACGGGGGTAATGATAAAAATCAACCGATTTATTTTGCATATAGAGTAAACGGCAGGCGAAAATGGGCAGCTGACATGACCATGTGCGGCATACATGGTCGGATGCTTTTTTGGGCGAGTGATATAGGTCGTGTGGCGCGGTTATTTTCTGCGGAAAGGCATGAAAGCCAAGGCGGAAAATGTGAAAAATCAGGGCGAAAGGCATGCAAGGCAGTGAGCGAATGCCACCGTCCATATTATTTTCGCATGAACCGGAAAGAGGCCGGCCCGAAGATATAACTCTTCGGGCCGGCTGTTGCAGGAATGGTTACGGAGGGTTAGTATGTTATTATGAATGGGACGTGAATGGCGGCGTAATTGCCTTGTCCTAATGTTGTTATCAGTTGCAGGAAATAGGTGGTGCCTGAGTTGAGCTTGGCGGGACTGTATATTGATATGTGTTGTGACTCGTCAGACGTGCCGGGGTTTTGTGCTCCGACACTGATAATGACATCTTTGTGCTCTTTCCAATGGCTTTTACCGTTTTCGGGGTCTATTTGGGTGTCGCTGTAAGTGCCTGCATATATGGCGTGATTGTCAGGCAGATATGATATGCCCAACTCGTCGTATGCTTTTTTTACGTCTATGACGAGTTTGGATGTCAACTCAGACCTTTTATATGTCTGCACCGGATATTCGAAGCATTGTTGCGCCAGCGGTTCGCACAAAAAGTTGAAAGGTGTAAGGCTTTTTGTTGTTTGGTCATAGTAAATGAAGGCTTCGTTGTAATCGACAGACATATTGCCTGTTGCATCGTAAGCCACCGTGAGTATGTACTCTTGTGGTTGGTCGGTCTCGGCAACGGCGGTAACCTTCAGGCCGTTTGCCGGGGCGTCTGTCTCTTGCTCGGAGCCGGTATCGTCCCAGTCAAACACAAAGTTTGAGCAGCTTACCGACGGGGCGAGTATCGTGAAGTCTTGTGCGGTGGGTGTCGACTTGAGGCCGGTCATGTGCACCGGTATCTCGAAAGAGCCTTTGGACACAAAGGAGACAAGGGGCTTGTCGTTTTTTATGGACAAGGTGATCTTGGGGGTGTCGGGCTCGTTTTCTTTGTCGTCATTGCCGCACGAGGCAACCGACACTGCCAGCATCACGAGCATTGCAGTCGATGTGAGGAGTCTGTTCATAAGGTGGTTGTTTTTGTGATTAGTGTGTGTCGGCCTCATTGCCGAGGCCTTGGGGTATGTTTCGGCGTAAAGGTCATCATTGCAAATATACTCTTTTTATGGAGATGCAGATGCCGGGCACGAAAAATCGTAACACCTGTTACTATTATCGTAAAATCCTTACCAATGCTTTTTTGCCTTTGCATAAAGTCGGCATGTATATTTGTGCCGAATGGTTTGGTGTGCCCGGCAAGCGGACAGGATATCCCGTCCCGCCGTATTAGTCTCACTGTGAATTATTGACAGTATGATCTATTTGTCGCTATGGCAAATTTCGTGTTTGGGGCAGGTGGAGATGTTGTGCGGTCGGCAGGGTTGTTTCATTGGCGCTGTGGGTCGGCCTGACCGTTGTCATGGCGAGCATCTGTTTGGAGGTGTTGCCATGGTTTTGTTTCTAACTTGAATATTATAGTTTTATGGATTTGTCATCTGACTATTACCCGTTTCGTGAGGTGAACGGGAAAGATGCCGATTTGATTTTTCGTGAGCTTAACACGAACGAGACCTATCGGCAAATCAAAGACGGCACATGGAAAGAGGTCTTCGTCAATATTTTCGGCATCATGCTGAGCGAGATGCCCGATGTGCGTGCCGTGGCCAACCGCATACTGCATGACGGAATGGCAAAAAAGGGCGTTAAGGTCGATCCCGAAAAGGTATATATGAATACTTTCGGCAGCAGTATGTATGTATATGGCAGCGGCGTCTATCACAAGGAAGACTCGCTGATAGAGTCTTACCGGCTTACCGATGCGGCGTTGATGAACTATTTTTACGCCAATTATGCCGATGACTGGGACGTTTTGGGCCTTTATACCAGCATAGGCATATATAATGTGGGCAAGGAGGGGCGTTATGAACCTTCTCAGCCCAGTTTCGGCAATGGATGGGGCCCCACCTCGGCCGTCTGTACGGCCAATGTGCCGGCCGACGTGCTCTATTACAGCGACCTTCACACTGCCTATGTGGCCGAATACAATAAGTTTTGGGGCAAGTACAACAACGAGTATCGCGACATGATTGCCGATCTCTTCTTGGGTGCGGCGGTTCAGCAATACAAGGCCAAGTTGTTGTCGGAGCTCGGTTTTAACATCGTGCGCAAGGTTTACGGCAAGCAGGCCGGAGTCAAGACCTATTTCTTTAATGTCGCCACATACAATGCCACCGACGTCATAGTAATGGTTACAACCGATGGCCCCAAAGACCACACCGTTCTTTATATTCCGGGCGCGCTGACCCCCTTTATAGAGTTTGAAAATTTCACGCAGATGCGAAAGTGGCTGATGAACAATCTTGCCGACCCTGTGGCCAAGACGGCGTTTCTCAAACATTTTTCCATCTATCTGCGTCAGGACGGCATCACATATTCGGGGGTGGACACATATATAAACAAGATGTTGAGCAATGAATGGAGCCCGCAGGATTATATCATGCAGAAGCCCTATTTGTTGCCGTATGACAAGGTGTTCGACGCAATTCGCGACAGGATCAAAGGTGTGATGCTCGACGATGCCAACCGCGAGATAAACTCCAATTCAGAGGTCTTCAGCGACTATATCATCAATTTCTTCGAGACCTTCATCTCGCATCTTTTCTTCATGGATATGCTCATGCCCGAGATAGGCATACCCATCAACATGGCGCTGTCGGCCACTGTGTTAGGTCTGAGTGCCAATCTGATTGTCAACGGCGATACTTTGAGCAAGCGTCTTGACGGTGTCGGTTCGCTTGTTTCATCGTCGGTATATATTGTGCTGAACCTTGTGCCGGTGCTTATAGGGGTGGGCCTTGCCTATAAGGGGTTCAGGCGTCCTAACGCACAGATCCCTGCCCATGCCGACGAGGCGACCGTCATGCAACGCCGGTTCCTCTTGGAAAGCCAGGAGGCCCTGAATGCCATTCAGCCCGGCGAGAAACCCTATGTGGTGCACACGTGGGATGGCAGAAGCATTTCATTGGTGCGTCTGGCCGACGGACACAAGCCGTTGTCGGTGATATCCAACATTGGCGGTAACGCCTATGTGCGCCTCAACCCCATGACACTCGATGAGTTGGCGGGTGAGGGTATGGTGTTTGAGATGCTCGCGCTCCCCAGCAACAAGCGCATATATGTGTCTAACTCCCGTTTGCTCGGCGGGGCGCCTTACAGCCCGTTCGAGAGTGTATTCGAAGAGGTGTGGCCGGTTGAGGTACTGAAGAAGAAGGCCGATAAACTGGGTCTGTCCGATTCCAAGTATGTGACAATCAAAGAGAAACTGGCTAAAATGCATGCCAGCGTCGATTTCGATACCAAACAGCAGATTGCTCATGAGTTGTACTTCCTTTTGAGAGATTATGAGGAGACCTATCCGCGTGCACTGCGCAAGAGTGTGTTGACCGAGCTTAAGATACAGCTGAGGGAGGCTCTTTATGATGATGAGGTCGAATTTATGGGCAAGGCCTTGTTGGGCGAAAAGGAAAACTTTCACCATACGGTTTCAAGCAAGATATATATGATCTCCATCTCTGAACGTTTGGGTGAGTTACGTCCGGGAATCACCGAGGCCATGATTAAGTTTGCCAAGGCAGATCCCGTTCTGTCAATAAACAAGTTGTCGACGGAGTTTTTGGGCGATATTCCCACGGGGCTCCCTTTCACGGTCAAATATGCGATTGACGATTTGACGTCGTTCAATAACCTGCAGTTGCAGTATTTCAACAATGCCGTCTATAAAGATGCGACCGTGGCTGTGACTAGCAACAAAGAGGCGTTCATTTATTCGCTGAAAGAGTCGCAGCGCATAGGCATGCTTCCCAATTGCTGGCTTCCCGAGGATGGCAATGTGCTCTATATCGGTCACACGTTCGACGAGATTGAACGAACCGTAACCATCTATTCATGTTCTCCCGAGACAAGGTATGGGGCGCATCCCTTTATGGTTCTTAATATGCTGAAAGGTCTTTTGTCTGACAATGGCTCCAACGAGATGCTGAAGATGTTTGGCACGGAAGAGTATTTCAATGCCCTGGTGTCTAAGCGTGTGACTTATATGAAAGATGCTTACCAGCTGTCGGCCTATTCTCTCGACTATAAGTATGACAGGGATGTGGACGCTATTTTTAACGGTAAGTTTGACAGTTCGTTGTCTGAGCAGGAGCGTCTGGGTATGTTGATGGACAAGACCGACGGTACGATATTTCGCAACGAACCTCGCGACATAGAGTATCTTAACCGCAAACTTGACTTCTTCATAGGCAAGGGCGTGACGCACATTGGGTTGACCGATTTTTTCGCCGATGTGGAACAGACCCAGATAGACGATTTTCTCAAAGACGGCATTATGACCACCAATATGGGTGCCACCATATTGTCGCTTGACAAAGGCGATCCCAACGGACCATTATACAGGCTTATGATGTCGGCATACCGGAAAGGGCTTAAAGTGGTGGCATTGGGTGAGAGCGATATCGTTCCCAAGCATGTGATGAGCCCTTATGCCAATATTTACGTGAAGAGCCTTGCGAACAGAAATGCCATACAGCTGCTTAAAGACAAGAAGTATGTGGTTGTGGCGCATTCGTTGCTTGCCAACACCGAGGTGGGCTTGCGAGAGGGGGTGCCCGGGTTGGCGCAACAGCTCAAGGCACCTGCCGTTTATACCAACAATCCCGAGTTGGGATTGAATTTTTTGCCTGAGATCAAAAATAAGAGGGCCGGCATGTACATACAGTTGCCTTACTGGGTCTCTATAGCACCTCCTGAAGGACGTTTCATGGGGTGGAAAAAGTATGGCGACGGCTTCCATTTCGTTTCGCCGGCCCAAAGGGAGGCTCTTGTATTCGGTCGCATAACCGAAGATCTGGAAGGATTCAAAAAAGAGTTTTATGAGATACGCGAGGAGGCCTTGAAGCATCAGAAAGCACAGATAGGCATGTGTGACAAGGTTGCCGCCAAGGTGCAGGGCGTTTTGTCGTCAATGGGCAAACGTGTCGGTTACGGCCGAACGTTGGCATGGTGGACAAAAGACACCGACGGCAGCCTGATCAACAATGTGCACACGGCGCCGACGGTGTTTATAAGAGACCAGGAGTATGTTGTCGACGCATCACATCTGCAATTCCGTCACGAATTGAACGACGAGGGCGTGATGATATTGCCGCCTGACGACTGGGCCGATGAGATTCTGAATCGAGTTAAAGCCTCAAACGCTTTCATGGCCAACAGGTCGATATACGGAAACAGCCTCTGGTCGTTCCGCTCGCCCTATTTCACCAAGCCCCGTTCGCGTAAGATACCCGGATAAATAATGTCAAATCAAGTGTAATTATGGATAAACTATCATCATTTTACAATACCTTCGAGATAAAGAGCAGAAGTCTCGATTCCATCTTCAGACAATTGTGTCAGCCGGCCGATTACAAACAACTTGACAAGGGTACATGGAAAGAGGCGTTGGTAAACCGTTACGGCGACATGATGTCGGCCGCCCCCAACCTGCGCTCATTGGCGGCAAGGCGCATCAACGAGGGATTGGCGGCACGGGGGCATGGCCCCATAAATGCCGAGCACGCCTATTTCAACACATTCACGGGTGGTTACCGCGAAAGCGGCTCCACAGCTTACTTTCACGATAGGTCGCATCTGAAAGAGTCGTATTCGCTGGTGGATGCGGCCATATTCGACATCTTTGCCAAAGACTGGAGCGGCAGATGGAATGAGCTCGACAACGACTTCACCAACGGCATATACTTCGATGGCGGCAATGCCTATAGGTGGAATATCGTCAACAAGTTGCCTTTCAGCAGCAAGATAATAGCCGATATTTTGAAAAACGGCGATAGTCTCGCGACGCTCTATCCGGCAGAGTTTGATGCCTTTTGGGGTAAATATGCCGATCTTTACCGCGATTTTGTCGCCGACAGCTTTCTGGCATCGGCATTGATGCAATATCGCCACCGCATGTTGACAGACCAGGGCTTTGCACTGTTGCGCAGCATATATTACGGCAATTACCCCTCGGGATGCAGGGTGACAAGGTTTGATGTTTGCGGTTATTATGCCTCGGATATCATCTGCATACGCCGGGCCGACTGCATCATACTATATATACCCGGTGCGAACATGCCTTTCAGAGAGTTCGTGAGCCTTGGTCAGGTAAGAATATGGGTTAGCGAACAGTTGCATAACAGCCGTAATCGTCAGGCATTGGCGCGCCACTTCTCTTTGGTCGACCGTAAGGACACATCGACAGGTTACGGAGTCGACAGCGTGTTGGAAGATCTTGGAGGGGAATCGAAGCCTATGAATCCCTATAGGGAGATATTGAGCAAAGAGCAAGATTACGACCTATCTTTCAATGTGTTCGACACCATGCGTGACCACATAAAGGCACGTACGGATGTCGACAAGGCGCAAAACCCTGTGAACTCTTTGGATTGCATCACCGAGTTTGCCGGCTTTTTCCTGGCGCAAGAGCCTATGATAGGCATGGTTATGCCCGAGGCTCCGTCTGTGTTTGACATACGGGCGTCGCGTACGCCGTTGGGGTTGGACCATGCGTGGGTTGTAAAACCCGGCAATGAGGCTATTGCCCATCGTTGTGTCGGCTCAAGGGTCAACACCGACACTTTCCGCACACTCGACCTGTTACGTGTGGCCGGGGTGTGGAGCGGCAGACTCAGGAACTTCTCTCGTCCTGAAGATGAAATACCGGCCTTTGCCTCCGAGGAACAGGCTGTTGCCGCCCGTTTCGGCCTTACACCCGAGCAGCAACGCAATGTTCGTGTGGGCGACACCCCCCTGCTTCCGCTCGAGGGTCAGCCTGCCGACATAAGGCTGGTGCGTCTTGCCGACACCGGCCTGCCGCTGGCGGTGATAAGAGACTTTGCCGGCAATCAGTATGAGTTGCTCGACCCCATAACATTAGACGAGACCGAGGGGCAGCTTGTAAGCGCCATAAAGCAAGAGAAGTCTGACAAGGTGCATTACACCAGCAACGGCTCTTTCAGGGGATGTCTTCCTTTCGAGCCTTACAGACATGTGTTTGAATATCTGTACACCTCAGAACGCTTCAAGACGGAGGCCAAGGTGTTTGACAAGACCGATGCCGATGTTATAGCCAAGGTGGGCGACTGTCTCGGCCGCATACACGGGGCAGTGACGTTGCGGGAGTGTCTGTCTGCTGTTTGGGAATTGATGACGGCGGTGCAGTCCAACGTCGGTGCAGAGGGTCAGGACGACGGATTCAAAAAGCTGCTCGTATCGGTCAAATCACAGGCAGAGGATGTTATTTTCCCCGATGGTATGGAGCAGTTGAAAAACAAGTTGTTCTCTGTCTTGTCAACGATAGGTCCGCAAGCGGCCACATATGTCTATTATGCGGGCATGGAAGAGCTTATGGGTGAGAATGATGGACTTACGGCAATGCTTGTCGATTATGCTCTCAACGACGACATCACACGGTTGTATGACAAAGGGGCCGGCAAGCAATTGGCTGACGGGGTGCCGTCATCGTATCTCTATGTCATCGACACGCACGACTTCAATTCGTTGCTTACCAGGTATTTCTCGTTTGAGCCTTACGTCAGTTTGGGCTTTCCCGACAACAAAACGGTGTTTATGGTGGCGTTCAGCAAGGTACAGAAGGCCGGTTTGTTGGATAAATGCCGGTTGGAGGGCAACAAGCTCTGTTTAGGCGTCTCTTATGAAGAGCTGGCGCACACCTTTTCGGGATTGACAAACAGAAAGGACGAGCTTTACATTCATTCGCAGACGCTGTTCTTTATGTTAAGAGAGCTTGCGGGAGATGCGTGGAGCCCTGAGGTGGGGATGGTTCGGAAATATGCGCTTCCCGGCCATGTTAAGGCTGTGATAAATAGCAGATTGTTAGCTATGTGGGACGTTTATCATCTGACCGGGAATTTCGATTTTTCGCTATGGGATAGCACATACGATGACGCGTTCATACATGAGTTTGAGCCCCGTCAGGGTGAAACCGACGATCAGACCGTCGCAAGACAGATAAGGCAGCTTCTTGCCGGCAAAGGTTGTGCCTTGCCGGCCAATGAGGCGGGTGTCGGCTTTTTCCTCGACAACATAGGCGCGTTCGTTGAGGCCGGGGTGACATGTGTCGGCGTGACATCGCTCTATCGAGACCTCATAGAGACCCAGGTTGGGCGGTATATGGCAGGCGAGTCTATGGACACCCGGCTGAGGTTGATGTTGATGACGTTGGATAATGGGGCTGCCGACGGGGTTTTCTTCCGTTTGCTTGGGGCGGCCCGTGACAACAAGTTGCGCCTGCTGCCTTTGGGTGAGTCTGACGGTTCGCTGTCGATAGATACGGATATTTACACGCGGCTCTGTTTCCGTGGGGCGACACTTGTCAATGCCATGGAGATGTTGCCCGGTGACGGTAAGACGGTGGTGTTTACGCATCAATATATGATGTTCTCCACTCCCGGCATAAATGCGCCGCTTCCCGGCATTACGCAGTGTTTGAATATTCCGGGCGCATGGGTTGACGACAATGGTCGGCTCTCTTGTCATTCCGATTTGGGAGAGCGTACCACATTCCCGCCCTATAGAAGGTGTCAGGTTGACGAGGACGATATGTTGCCCGTGGTGGACTATGGTGCCGCCTGGGAGGAAGAGCCATTGAAGCTGATGCCCGATGCCGGCAAGCTGATAGCCATGACCACCTTGCCGGAGCAAGAGGGCAATGACCCGACAGCCTCGGTGCGTGAGCAGATACTCAAGGCCACGGTGAGCGAGGATGACTGGGAGGGGCTGCGGCAGGATGTTGCCGCCATAAAAGAGCTGTTGGCCGACATGCCTGTCGATGCCGTAACCTCGGGCAGCGCCCAGGGCTATGAGGCGGCACGACGGATGGAGATTGCGGGTTACCGTCCCGGCAATGGCGTATCGTTGGTATGGTGGAAGCGTAACAGTGACGAATTTTTCTATTCGCCCCGTTTCCATGTGGCCCCGACAGTGTTGTTGTATGGCAACGAGTATGTGGTCGACTCTGCGCACAAGCAGTTCGGCAATTCGGACGAGGGCGTGATAGTGCTGCCCATAGACGATTGGGCTGCCGAGATATGCAATAAGGCCAAGGCGACCAATCCCTATCTGATGTATGTCATGAAGAAGGAGGGTGAGCAGAAGGTCATTTCGCCCTTTGTCTTCATGGCTCCTTGGGTGCGCTGACGGTGATGGGGCGTCGGTGTGAAAGATGCCGGCGCAATAGCTTCAGGGCAATGTGTTGACGCGCGGGTACGGAAAGAGTGATGCTTTCCGTACCCGCCTTTTATTGCATTGATGCAGGGTGATGTTAAAACCACTCGGGCTCGCGTCGGCGGCTGTTGGCCTTTACGAATTTCCGTCCGGCCAGTCTGTAAAGAAGGCCTCTGAATTTGCGGGCGTCACGGTGGCACACCTTTATGCAACGGCAGCACGATATGCACTTGGCGTTGTCGGTAAGGTATGGGTGTGCCGGGTCTATCGCTCCTGCCGGACATTCGCCGGCGCATACGCCGCATTCGACACACAGGCTGCGTCGGGCCTTGGGGTGTATGGGCACTCCTCCGGGTTTGCGGTATGGTCGGTTGCCGTTCACCGAGCGGGGTTCGAAGGTGCTTTTGCCGTCGATGCGGTCGCGGCACAGACGGGCGAACAGCTCTATCTTGCCTGTGTCTGGGCTGTCGGGGCGCGACCTTGCAACCTCGGGGAATATGCAGTGCTCGGCAATGAAGGCGCCGGCGGCTATGGGTCTGAAGCCCTGCGCCGTTGCTATGTCGCACAGCTCCACAAGGGCGTCGTCATAGTGGCGGTTGCCATATACGCACACCGCAATGGCGGCCTGTCCGTTGCCGCGCACCCTTTTGAGCCGTTCGGCCGCAAGCGACGGTATGCGCCCGGCATACACCGGCATGCCTATGATTACGATATCGGACGGCTCGTCTATGTTTATATCCTGCACCCGGGCAGGGGTGATGTCGTGTTGCGACACGTCGCCGCCCATGCGGGCAGCCAGCTCCATGACCGTCCGTCTGGTGGTGTCGGTGGCGCTGAAAAACAGTGTGTGAATCATATAGGGATCTCTTTTATTTAAGCAGGGGTGTCGTTTTTACTCTTGTGTATATTGCAGATGGTGCATCGTGTGGCCGAGGAAGTGCTTGGTGCCCACCTGCCTGAATCCGAGACGGAGGTATAGGCGTTCGGCTTCGGGGTTGTCGGTGTCGACAATAAGCCCCACGCGGCGGTGCCCCTCTTTAAGGGCCTTGTCGCGCAGCGATTCGAGCAACAGCCTGCCTATGCCGCGACCGCGAGACTCGGGCAACGTGCCGAGCGAGTCGAGGTAAAATTCGCCCGGGCCCGTCTCGTCGTCGCAGAGGGCGGGCGTGACACCGTGTTTTGCCATCACCTCGAAGGTGCGGGCCCGCAGCTCTTGCAGTCGGGCGCCGTCATAGCCCACTATGGCGCCTGCCGTACGGCCGTCGACCTCGGCCACGAGCGCGTTTCGGTGGCTGTATTGCGACAGCTCCTCTCGGGCCAGTTGTTCGAATATCTCGCGGTTATGGGCACCGCAATATTTTTGTGCCGTCTCCTCGCCTATGGCCATGATGATGGCCGAGGCTATTATGGATGCATCGTCGGCGGTGGCCGGCCTGATCGTTATCTGTTCCATTGTCGTAATTTTTTGGTGCCGCCCCATTGGGTGCAAGAGGTTTGTGCGGCTATGTTTCCTCTCTGCAAGTCGCTTTAGCGCGCAACTTGAACATATAAAGATAACGAAAAATATGCTGATATGATGCCTTGTGGCGAGAAATAATTTTTGCGCGCCTTGACGGTGAGAGGTTACCCCGATTTTTTGATTACCTTTGTGCATGATAAACATGGTATCGGCAGTTTAGGCCGGTGTCTGTCTTTGCTTTGATGATATGAGAGTCGTAATACAGAGAGTGAAATATTGCCGTGTGGTGATAGATTCCAAGGAGTTCTCGTCTGTGGGCCGCGGGTTGGCCGTGTTGGTGGGCGTGGAAGATGCCGACACGCGTGAGGATGCCGACTGGTTGGCTGCCAAGATATGCAAGATGCGCCTGTTTGACGATGTCGACGGGGTGATGAATCTATCGGTGGTCGATGCCGGCGGCGATATCATGGCCATAAGCCAGTTTACCCTCATGGCCTCCACCAGGAAGGGAAACAGACCCTCGTACATCAGGGCTGCCGCACCGGGCCACTCCAAGCCCTTGTATGACTATTTCGTCGAGCGCCTCGGGGCAGAGAGCGGCACCGAGGTCAAGACCGGGGTGTTTGGCGCCGACATGGCCGTGGAGCTTTTGAACGACGGTCCCGTCACCATTGTGATGGACACCAAAAACCGCGAGTGATAAAACAGTAACGTCATGACTATAAAGGAGATGCAGATGCTTGTGGACGGCTGGATAA
Source organism: uncultured Rikenellaceae bacterium (assembly GCA_947054185.1). Classification (GTDB taxonomy): domain Bacteria; phylum Bacteroidota; class Bacteroidia; order Bacteroidales; family Rikenellaceae; genus CASDZP01. The sequence goes on from CAMRVW010000027.1 coordinate 13,422, forward strand.
CCAAAGAGGGGGTGAGATATTTCGACCCTCTTACCAACATGTTGCAGCTTACCGAAGAGGTTGGTGAGTTGGCTCGTGTGGTGTCGCGCACTTACGGCGAGCAGTCGTTCAAAGAGGGCGAGCGCCGTTCGTTGGGCGATGAGCTTGCCGATGTGTTGTGGGTTGTGACCTGTCTTGCCAACCAGTGCGGCGTCGACCTCGAAGCCGAGCTGATAGCGGGCCTCGACAAGAGAAACAATCGCGACCGTGACCGTCATAAAAACAATGCCAAGCTGACGGGCAGATAGTGTGAAAAAGGCGCGTGATGACATGCGACGTGGCAGTGCTGCCTTTGAGCGGCGTGTGTCGTGCAGGTTGCCGTAAAAGAGAATGTTATGAGTGATAACGACTGGAAAAAGAGACTCGGGGTGGTGTTTTCGACCAATCCCGATTTTGAATATGACAAAGGTGAAGACGATGTTGCGGCCACCCTTCCGCCATCGCAGCAAAAGTTGCGCATAGCGCTCGACCGTCGCAACAGGGCGGGCAAGCAGGTGACGGTGGTCTCTGACTTCATAGGCTCTGACGACGACCTTAAAGAGTTGTGCAAGAGCCTTAAGACAAAGTGCGGTGTGGGCGGGTCGGCCAAAGACGGGCTCATAGTCATACAGGGCGACCAGCGTGCCAAGATAGCCGATATACTCGTGGCAGCCGGATATAAAGCGAGGGTGATATGACGGCGAGGCATCTGATAAGGGGCCTTGTGCCCGCCTTGTTGTTGTCGTTGGCCTGTGTGAGCGTGTCGGCGCAGTATGCGGTGTCGGGCAGCGCGCCTGTGCAATACCGCTGGCGTGAGATGAAAAAGCCGTTCGGCAGGATAGTGTACCCCTCGTTTATGCGGGGTGCGGCACACATGGTGTCGGCATATATAGACACGGCGCGCATGTCAGACTCTTTCGGCCTGTCGCCGGTGTTCAGGTCGGTGCCTGTGGTGCTCTATCCGGGCAATCTGCGCTCTAACGGCCTTGTGTCGTGGGCGCCCAAGCGCATGGAGCTGCTGACGTCGCCGCCCACCGACAGTTACGCCCTGCCGTGGCTCAAGCAGCTTACGGTGCACGAATATCGCCATGTGGTGCAGATGAGTAACCTCGACATGGGAGTCACGCGGGCTGCCCGTTTCGTTATAGGTCAGCAGGCCGTGGGCATTGTGACGGCGATACCTCCCGACTGGTTCTTTGAGGGCGACGCCACCGCCGCCGAGACCGACCACGCCATGTTCGGCCGCGGCAAGCAGCCCTCCTTCTCGATGGGTTACAGGGCTTTGCTGGCAAGCGGTGTCAAGATCAATTACGACCGTTTCAAGCTCGGCTCATACAACCGTTATTACCCCGACAGATATCAGATGGGCTATTACATGATTCAGTCGGGCAAACGTTATTACGGCTTCGATGTGTGGAACAAGATAACCAATTACACTGCCCGTCATCCGTTTTACATAGTCACAGGCGTATTGGCCGACAAGAAGTTCGCCGAAAACTCCGACCGCATGGCCGAGCGTGTGTTTACAGACCTGCGCGACTTCTGGCACGATGCCTCGTCAGAAGACGACAGCTCTTCCAAGATAGCCACACCCACGCACGGGTTCACCCTCTATAAGCACCCCATGGACATTGGCGACGGCAATATTCTGGCCATCAAGTCAGACATGGGCGAGAGCGGCAGGTTTGTGGTCACCGACCTTGCGGGGCGCGAGCATAGGTTGCGTTTCGTGCATCTTATGAGCAGTCGTCCTGTGGCCTCTGACGGCAGGGTGGTGTGGACCGAATACAAGCCGTCGCTCTTCTGGGGACAGAAAAATTACTCCGTGGTGCGCACCGCCCGCATCGACGACCACAGAGGGCGTGTCAGGCTTCGTGGCGTACGCCGCCTTGGCGATGTCGGCAGCCTCTTCTTTCCCACACCCATGGGGGGAGGACGCATGGCGGCGATAGAGTACTCGGCCGACAATGTTCCCGACCTTCTCATAGGCGACAACCTCCTGCGCGCGGCCCGCAGATGGCGCATAGGTTCTTTGGGCACCTCTGTCACCGGCATGGCATGGGACGACAAGACCTCGACGCTTGCAGCCATAATACTCGACGACAGCGGCATGTGGATAGGTCGTTTCGACATCGACAAAGGCCGCTTCGAGCATATAACGCCCTCGTCTTACGTCACCGTCGCCAACCTCACGGCCGGAGGCGGAATGCTCTGTTTCTCATCCATAGCCTCGGGCAAGGAAGAGATACACACGCTCGATCTCTCATCGGGTGTCGAGCGTCGCATGACCACCTCGCGATTCGGCTCCATAATGGCCACGCCATTTGCCGACAACCGCATGATAGTGACGCCTTACGACCATAACGGCACCCGTCTTGCCGTGCAGAGGGGCGACCGTGCCGCCTTTGAACGCATAACGCACTCTTCCATGCCCTCGTCGCGTCTCGATCCCTATCCCGAAGATATGGGGTTGCCCAAGCTCGACACCATATCGGTGCCCGAGGTCGACGCCACCGCCGTATCTGACAGGCGTTTCAGGCGCGGGGCGTCGCTCTTCAACGTGCACAGCTGGATGCCTCTGGTGCTCGATGTCAACCGCATGATGAGCGAACGTAAATTTGACAACATAGGCTTAGGGGCCACCTTGGTAATGCAGGACATACTGGGGGCGTCGACAGGGAGTGTCGGTTACGGATGGGACTGGATTAACCGTTCGAGTCTTGTGGCCGGCTCTTTCTCATACACAGGCCTGCCCGTGCACCTGACGGCGGCGGTCGATTACGGCGGCGGCAAGCAGTTTGCTTACATGTCCCAGTCGGAGATAGCGGCTCTGGGACGCAAGGCCGGAAATTACCTTGAGATTAACGTGTCGGCCGCCCTGCCTCTGAACTTCTCGAACGGCCGCAACTATCGTGTACTCACCACGACGGTGGCATACAATTATAATAACGGTTTGATCAAAAGTTCGTCCGGGAGGGTGTCCACAGGTGTCAGCAAGGTCGGTTACAGCCTTTCGTGGCTCAATTATCGTTACATGACACCCAAAGATCTCGCCCCCCGCGTCGGTTACTCCATACTCCTGTCGGGAAGTTCGAACCCCTTTAACAGTGAGTTCGGAAATCTGCTAAGTGCCCGCCTCAGAGCATGGGTGCCCGGTGTGGCCCGCAACCATTCGTTAGAACTTAACGGACAATATCAGTATCAATATGTCGACCGCTTCAACTTCAGGCAGAGCGGCTATTATCCCAAAGGGTGCGACATGCCGGGCACACCGGTGAAGATAATGTCGGCGGGAGGCTCGTACAAGCTGCCTCTCGTATATCCCGACGGAGGAATCAGAAGCTTCATTTACTTCAAGCGCATAGCTCTGGACATCTTCGGCCAGTATGCCCGCGGACGTTTCTTGGTTGACGGCACTCCCCTTGTAAGCAACGCCCACAGCTATGGCGCCGAGATAATATTCAATTACAATCTGCTCAGGTTTTCTTACGACATCAAGACAGGCATATCCGTCTATAAGCCAAGCACCAAAAACAAACCTATGGTCGGAGTGTCTTTCGGGATAAACATGTGACGCACTGCCGATATTGCGGGAACTGCCGTTTTGATTTGCGGGCACTGCCGTTATTTTGCAAGCGCTGCCGTTTTGATCTGCCGAAACTGCCTCCGGCGGCCCTTCCGGGGGAGGGGTCACAGACCCCGATTTGATATTTTTGAGGAACAACTAAGGAATAAGTACGACTATCTGATAAAGATTACGCAGTCTTGGGACGTGCGAATCTTTATCAGATATTACCGTTTTTGGCTCTTGGCTGAATGCCTAAAACACGGGCCATGCCGCTGAGCGGAAAGGGTGCGGAAAGAAGAGCAGGAAACAAAAGAGGGGCAGTGCGGCAAAA
>CAMRVW010000028.1 GCA_947054185.1 uncultured Rikenellaceae bacterium
TGCGTATTGCGGCCCTCCGTTGGGGGAGGCTCCGGGCCGCTCGGGACTCGTAACCTCGTCCCGACACAAGGAAGTGTGTGCGGTTTTTGTTACCTCAGACCGCGGCGTGGAGGCCGAGGGCATGACGATGATCGGTCGTGGTGTGAGAGAGACGGGCGACACCTCAGGTTGGCTGAGACATCCCTTTGGCGTGAACGAGCTTCTGGCCGCTCGGGACTCCTTGGGTCGTCCCGTTCACAAGAAATTTGTGTGCGGTTCCGCTTCCCCCATACAATGCGGCAGACCGCACACTTCCGCCCACACCCTCCCCATTTCCGCGCAAGCAAAAAACATCGCAAGCAAAACGCAAGTAAAAGAACAAGCAAAAACACCGCAAAAATCTCCCCCCAAAAGCAAACAAAAAGGAGGGCCTTAAACCCTCCCCGTCCGGATATATGATATTGAATAGATTATTATATAGTTTATTATATAATTTTGGGACAAATGCTTTTCGTTGACAATGTTGCATTAATTGTGCCAAAATTATATGTCTGCGGCAGTAAAAAGCGGGTGGCTGTGACCGATAATTTCACTATATTTGCAGACACTTAATATTTAAGTATCTCATGAAGAAACTCGTATGTCTGACGCTCGTGCTTTCGGGCTTTTTTTGTTTGCGTGCATCGGCTCAGACAGAGGCATTGTCGCTCTATTACAAGGCATGCGGGCTGGCGTCGGGGGGCAGTGTCGACAGTGCGTTCGTGTGTCTGACCGATTGTGTCGGCCTTATGGACGACAGTTATTCGCGCCGTTATTACAGCTCGTTCGTAATAAGTCCCGAGTTGCGCGTGTTGCACGGCGACCACAGGTGGGAGAGGTTGCGCGATAGTTTGCGCAGTAAGAAACATCGGTTTGAAGATGAGCATATAAGACAAGTGCCATATCCGCGCAAGGCGTCCGGCAGCGGGGTGGGGCAGGCTCCCGGGTGGCATTACGACCTTGAGGTCGACATAGACGTTGCAGCGCGCACGGTGGCGGTTAAAGGGTGGCTGGATGTCGGGACGGACAACCTTAAGTCGGGTATGGTGTTGTGGCGTGACAGCCGTATAAACTCCATTGAAATAGACGGTAAAGCCGTTGACTATAAATTAGATACCGCGGCCAAATCACCGGTTGCCCATATACGTGGCGGCTGCCCGTTGCGTGTCGGCATGTCGTCTGCCGGCAGTGTCGGCGGGCGGCTGTGGCTCGACTATGTGTGCCACATGGGCGACTGCGACGGATGGGAACAGTCGTTTGGCGACGACTGGATAGAGCTGGGCTATTATGCGGCGTGGTATCCCGTTCCGACGACGGGTGTGCCTCATAACTCGACGGCGCAGATTACGGTCACCATAGACGACGGTTACACTGTGGGTGGCTCGGGCACCGTCGGCAAGGAGGGCGAAGTGTGGCGCATGTCGCAGCCTTGGGGGTCGTTCGACAATGTTATAACGGCATCGCCGAGGCTTAAGACGCTGACTTGCGAGCGCGGCGGTTTCAAGGCAGTCATAGACTATATGGATTTCCCTGACTGTGATGCCGACTCGGTGGTGCAGGTGTGCGCACACCTGTTTGACTATTACCGCGACCTGTGTGGCGATGGCGGCGGCTATGTCAAGTTTCTGATATCGTCGTCTGACGGGGTGGGCGGTTACAGCAGGAAAAATTACGTCTCGATGATGGCCTCGTCGTGCGATGAGAAGCTCACCGTCGACATGGCACGCAATATAGCCCGTCTGTGGTGGAACAAGGCACCGACAGACAGCTGGCACGACTGGCTCAACGAGTCGTTCGCTGAGTTTGTAACCCTCTGTTACATAAGGCATACGCTTGGCGATGGTGTCTATGCCGATTACATCGACGCCTATCGTGAGGATACGCGCCGTGCATGTCCCGTGTGGGAGGTCGACCGCTCGTCGTCTAAGGCTTACGCCGTCATGCACAAGAAGGGGGCATTGATTCTCTGCGACCTTGAGGCCGGGATAGGCAGCAAGAGGGTTTTTGATTTTGTCGGTCGGGCCTGTCGTGCCGGGATAACGTCGACCGACCGTTTCCTGGACTTCACCGAAAAGACACTGGGCCGGCAGTGGCGCACATGGTTTGAACAGAGACTCAAAGAATAGAAAAGGCGGACAAAAGTCTCAGCTGCCGAATATCTTTACTGTTTCGCATGGGGTCTTGGTCGCCTGGTTTCTCTCACGTGTCGCTCATACCGAGGGGCACAGTTGCCATGTTTTTTGCAGTTGTGCACGGCCTCTTTAGTTGCCGAATTTCTTTTTAAGCCATCTTGGGAACATCACCGCCCCCACCACTAAATAGGGATAATAGGTCACCAGCCTCCATATTAGGGCTATCATGGCCACCACGCCCAATTTCAGCTCCGGCGACACGGGTATGAAGTCGGCCAGATACTCCTTGAAAAAATACTCTGCAAATCCGCTGCCGCCGGGGGTGGGCATGACGAGCATCATTATCCACATGACCAGCTGACGTGCGAATAGCAGAATATGGTCTCCGACGGTGAAGAAAGCCAGCAATATGGCGTTGACCACCAGGTAACGCGAGCTCCACGACAGAAAGGTCGATGCAACGGCTTTGAGCCAGAACGACGCTTTTTTGTGTCTCAGCCGTTGCGAGGCGGTTATTATGTCGTTGCCCGTGCGTATGGCGCCGGCATACCACCGTCTCAGCGGTTTTATGCGGAATATCTTGGTAAGCAGCCATTTGAATCCCTGTGGATTGATGAACAGCCCGTACGACACCGCAAGCAGATAGGCCAGCTTGAGCGAGTAACCGGTAAGGGCTATTGCGAATATGCCTGTTGTCACAGCGTTGGCGTCGGCGGTGGTGAAGAGGGTGTCGACGCCTATAAGGGCTATCATGAGCGGGAACATGACAATGAAGTAAAGCTCGTCGAAAAACGATGTCAGAAGCACTATCGACGAGCTGTTGCCCACCGATATCCCCTCTTTGTGCACATATATGATGGCAAAGCTGGTGCCGCCCACCGCCGAGGGGGTGATTGCCGAGGTGAACTCCCACAGCATTATCACCCTAAAGGCCTGTGCCCATGTCATGGCCCCCTCAGACAATATCTTGATGCGTATGATGTAACCGATGTCCCGGCCGAACATGAACAAAACGGCCATGACAATCCAGAATGCGCTCCACGGGGTAAGGGTGAACGATGAGAAGATGCCCGGCGTGAAGTCGGTGTAAATCATGTAACCGACCACCCCCAAACCTATGAGTATGGGGTAAATCATGTCGCGGGTCTTGATTTTTTTCAGTAAGCTGCGTTGCTCTTGACTCATGCCGTTTTATTGTTTAACTTCGCAAAGTTAATAAGATTTTGCAACACGGGGAATATTTGCCTTCCCTGAGATGTTATTTGTCGGCACAGGTGTGGGTCGAAAAAAGGTGTCAGGTGTATGTTGGAGCATGATTATGTGATAGGTGCGGCTCTCGACGCTGGGTTTGACGTGTGTGGGGTGGCCGTGAGCGGGCCTGTCGACCCCGCCTTGCGGAGCCATTTCACCGGGCGGTTGGAAAGAGGCTGTTACGGCACCATGGAGTGGCTGGGGCGCCATGCCGACATGCGCTTCGATCCAGGCAAGCTCATGGAGGGGGCGCGCTCCGTTGTGGTGTGCGGCAAGGGTTATACGCTCTATGGCTCAGGGGCATCGGTGGCCTCTTATGCCATGGGTGAAGATTATCACAGGGAGTTGAGGCGGCTGCTGGAGAGGGTGTGTGACGCCTTGGTCAGGGATGGCGCGCATCTTGTGAGGCCTTTTGTCGACTCGGCGCCGGTGGCCGAGCGTTACTGGGCCGTCAAGGCGGGATTGGGGGCGATAGGACATAGCGGCATGGTCATAAACAGCTCGTTAGGTGGTGCTTTCCTTATATGCGGTGTGGTGACCGATGCCGAGTGCGACCGTTACGACACCCCGTCGGCTTACGACCCCTGCGGCACATGCGGCAGGTGCGCGGCAAGCTGTCCGTCGGGTGCGATAGAGGGGCGGGGCGTGATAGATGCCTCCAAGTGCCGCTCTTACCTCACCATAGAGCACCGGGGGGAGTTGTCGCCTGCCCAGGCCGCCGCGGTGGGTGGCGGCACCACCGTCTTCGGCTGCGATGAGTGCCTTAAGGTGTGTCCGCACAACAAGATAGCCAAGGCGCCGATACCTCACCCGTTCGACATCGGGGCCCGGGAGTGGCTTGCCATGGGGAGCGGACGCTTCAAAAGAGAGTATGGCCACACCCCCATGTCGCGCATATCGGTGAGCATGTTGCGTCGCAATGCCGCGTTGGTGTCGGGAAGTGATGCTGCCGGAGCCGACGCATACGTTGCGGCGGATGATAACCCTGTCAACGCCTTTGCCGCAGACGGGTCAGATGCGGAATATCCTTAGGGCGTTTGCCGTGGTTGCGCGCGCCACCTCTTCGACGGAGCATCCTTTTATCTCGGCTATTTTGGCCGCTATGAGCGGTATGCGGCAGCTCTCGTTGCGCTTGCCCCTGAAGGGTGCGGGCGAGAGGTATGGGCTGTCGGTCTCGAGCACCATGTCGTCGAGAGACATGGCCGCCACCACCTCGGGCAGATGCGAGTTTTTGAAGGTGACAACGCCGCCTATGCCGAAGAGCATGTCGCCCGTGGAGCGTATGGCGCGGTAATCGTCGGCGGTGCCCGAGAAGCCGTGCATCACCCCGCGCAATCCTTCGTTTTGGCCGAGCATCTGCCGCATGAGGCTCATGGCCTCGCGGGTGTGTATTATAAGTGGCAGGTCGTAACAGCGGGCCAGCTCGAAATGGCGGTTCAAAAGCTCTTGCTGCCACTCCGATGTCTCGGGGTGGTGGTAAAGGTCTAACCCGCATTCGCCTATGGCCACATAGCGGTCGCGATGGTGTTCAAGCCGTCTTGCCGCCTCTTCTATGTCGCCCTGCTCGGTGGGGTGAAGCCCCATGGTGGCAAAGAGCCTGCCGGGATAACGGGCGGCCAGAGCCTCCATGGCATCGTAACTTTGGGGGCTCACGGCCGGCATTATCATCTTGCCGACGCCGCAGTCGCATGCGCGCGATATCACATCGTCGGCGTCGGCGGCAAACTCCTCTGAGAAAAGATGGGTATGGGTGTCTGTGTATATGGGTGGTGTGTTCATGGTAAAACTGTTGAACTAAAAGTGCGTTATGGCTGCAATGAGGCGAGGCGGCCTATCGCAGCCTTGTGTACATCATGCCTTTTGTCGCCTTTATTATGCCGTGTATCTGCATCATGGTCAGTGCCTCCGAGGCGTCGGCCACAGAGAGTCCCGAGCGCTCCACAAGGCTCTCTTTGTCTATGAGGTCGTCGCCTCCGAACGCGTCGTAAAGGGCCTGTTCGTGCTCTGTGAGCGACAAAAAGGGCAGACGCCTCTCTGACGGGGCGTCGGGGAGGCTCCATCCCATCACCGAGGCTATGTCGTGACCCGAGGTGCATATATTGGCCTTGTTTGAGCGTATCAGCGATATGCACCCTTCGAACGATGGGTCGGTGGCGCGTCCCGGGGCGGCGAATATCTCGCGTCCGTAACTGTCGGCTATGTCCGCCGTCACGAGCGACCCTCCCTTGGCCGGGCTCTCGCCCACGAACAGCGCCTCACACAGGCCGGCCACTATGCGGTTGCGCGCAAGGAAATAGGGAGGCAGAGGCGATGTGCCCGACGGATATTCGGTGACTATCGCGCCGCCTGTCTCTATCATGCGGCGGGCCAGGTCACGATGTTGCGCCGGGTAAAGAGTGTCGAGCCCGTGCGCCACCACCGCCACGGTGACAAGGCCGTTGTCCAATGCCGCGCGGTGGGCGATGCCGTCTATGCCGTATGCCAGGCCGCTCACTATCACTATGTCTTTGGATATCGCCGCCAGCTCTTCTATCACACGTCTTACCACCGCCTCGCCTGCCGGGGTCATGCGTCGGGTTCCCACCACCCCCACATATCGGTGACGCCGGTCTGTAAAGTCGAAGTCGCCCTTTACATAGAGCAACGACGGGGCGTCGGGAGCATGACGCAGCGAGGGGGGATAATCGTCGGCGTTGTATGACAGCGTGGCGATGCCCCAGCGGCGCACAAACTCCATCTCGCTGTCGGCGGCGCTGTGGGTGGCGCACGATGCTATGCGTTCGGCAATGGCCGCCGTAAGGCCCGCCCTCGTCATGAGGTCGTCGCGAGAGGCCGCCAGCAGCTCCGAGGCCGAGGAGTAATGCTCCCACAGCCTGATCGTCACGGCCGGCGGCAGACGCAACAACGACAGCGCTATGTCATCTCTTATCATCGGCGTAACTGTTTGAAAAATCGGGTCATGAGAGCCTCACACTCGTCGGCCTCCACGCCGCTTGTGACGGCGGTGCGCGGGTGCAACAGCTCCTTGGACACCACCGAGTAACCGCGCTTGGGGTCACCGGCACCGTATATTATGCGTGAGGGCCGCGACCAGTAACATGCGGCGGCGCACATGGGGCACGGCTCGACGGTGACGTAAAGGGAGCAACCCTCCAAATACTTGCCTCCCAAGGCCGCCGCCGCTGCCGTTATGGCCTGCATCTCGGCATGTGCGGTGGCGTCGCCGAGGGTCTCGACAAGGTTGTGGGCGCGCGCTATGACGGCCCCGTCGCACACCACCACTGCCCCTATGGGCACCTCGCCCTTGTCGGCGGCCAGGCGGGCCTCTGCCATGGCAAGGCGCATGAAATGGTTGTCGTCGTGGAGGTTGTTCATCTGTCTATGGTGTTTTGTTGTCTTTGCTTGTCTTGTCGTCTCTTGCCGCTCGTTGCGAAATGTTTGGCCTGTTGTTACGGCCTCTCGTCGCCAGGGTTGAACCGCAATGCCTCTTTCGGGAGGGCGAAACGTGGCAGGCTGAAAAAATGCTCTTTGCCGCTTTGTCGTTCCCCGTTGTGAGAGGAAAAAACGTGGCGGGCGAAAAAATTGTCGGCAAATTAAAACGGCGTCTTGTTAAAATAATTAATTTTGCAACCGAAGGCACCGCTCACCCGCGGGTGATGCCCGTGTGCCGACATGCCGCGCAGCCCTGTCGAGAGGCGGCGCCATAAAGATAATAAAAAATTCGTATATGTACAGAACTCACACTTGTGGAGAGCTTCGCAAGGAGCATGCGGGCAGCCGTGTAACGTTGGCCGGCTGGGTTCAGAAGGTGCGCACCCTCGGAGCCATGACATTTATCGACATACGCGACCGTTACGGCATAACGCAGCTTGTGGCTGACGATACGTCGACCGACAAGATAAGGGAGCAGGCCGCGTCGTTGGGTCGCGAGTTTGTCGTTGCGGCCACCGGCACCGTGCGCGAGCGCGCCTCCAAGAACGGCAAGATAGCCACGGGCGACATAGAGATAGCCCTTGAGGGCATAGAGGTGCTCAACAGCTCTCAGCTGCCCCCCTTCACCATAGAAGAGCAGAGCGACGGCGGCGACGAGCTTCGCATGCGCTATCGTTACCTCGACCTGCGCCGCGCTCCGTTGCGCCGTGCCATGGAGCTGAGGCACCGCATGGCTTTCGAGATACGCCGCTATCTCGACTCTCACGGCTTTCTCGAGATAGAGACCCCATATCTTATCAAGTCCACCCCCGAGGGAGCCCGCGACTTTGTGGTGCCCTCGCGCATGAATCCGGGCGAGTTTTACGCTCTGCCCCAGTCTCCGCAGACATTCAAGCAGTTGCTCATGGTGGCAGGTTATGACCGCTATTTCCAGATTGTGCGCTGCTTCAGAGACGAAGACCTGCGCGCCGACCGTCAGCCCGAGTTTACCCAGGTCGACTGCGAGATGTCTTTCATAGACCGCGAAGATATATTGCAGACCTTCGAGGGTCTTATCAAAGAGCTGTTCAGAAGCGTCAAAGGGGTGGAGTTTGCCGATCCGTTTCCCCGCATGAGCTTCGACGAGGCCATGGAGCGTTACGGTTGCGACAAGCCCGACATACGCTTCGACATGCTTATAAACGATGTGTCGCAAGAGGTCAAAGGTGCCGGCTTCGGCGTGTTCGACTCGGCCGACTATGTGGGTGCCCTGTGTGTCAAGGGGTGCGCCTCTTACACGCGCAAGCAGCTTGACGAGCTGACCGCCTTTGTGAAGCGTCCGCAGGTGGGTGCAAGCGGCATGGTATATATACGCATGGATGAGGGCGGGCCCAAATCGAGCGTTGACAAGTTCTATTCGCCCGATCACCTGAGTCGCATCGCCGCCCGTTGCGGTGCCGACAAAGGCGACCTGGTGCTGATATTGTGCGGACCCAGGAAAAAGACCCTTGCCGCCCTTTGCGCTCTCAGGTTGGAGTTGGGCGACAGGTTGGGCCTGCGCCACCCCGACACTTACGCCCCCTTGTGGGTGGTCGACTTCCCGTTGCTTGAGTGGGACGATGAGACAGGCCGTTTCTATGCCATGCACCACCCGTTCACCTCGCCCAAGAAAGAAGACTTCCACCTGCTGGAGAGCGATCCCGGCAAGGTGCGCGCCGATGCCTATGACTTCGTGCTCAACGGCGTGGAGGTGGGCGGCGGCTCTATCAGGATACACGACACCGAGGTGCAGAAGAGGATGTTCTCCGTTTTGGGATTCACTCCCGAGAGCGCGCAAGAGCAGTTCGGCTTCCTTATCGACGCCTTCAAGTATGGCGCTCCTCCCCACGGCGGCATAGCCTTCGGCCTCGACCGTTGGTGCTCGCTCTTCGGCGGCAGCGAGTCTATACGCGACTATATCGCATTCCCCAAGAACAACTCGGGGCGCGATACCATGATAGACTCACCCTCGCCCGTCAGCCCGGAGCAGCTCAAGGAGTTAAGCATCGTCCTCAGGTAACGATGGCAGAGAGGATGTGTCGCAGGCTCGTTTTGGCGTTGCTGTCGTTGATTGCGGCGGGATGCGATGCCTCGGCCGCCTCATGGCAGGGGCAGGCCGGTTGCGGTCTCGACACGGCATATATGTCCTCGTTCGGGTTTATAGATCGCCGCTCTAATGTCATAGAGGCGCCCGACTCGCTGTTGGAGCCTCTGATGGATCATCTGCGCCGGCTTAAAAGAGGTGCGGCGGGCAGGGGTGACAGGCTGTCGGTGTTGCACATAGGCGACTCGCACATACAGGCCGACATGATGACGGGGCCCATGCGCACCATGATGCAGAGCCTTTTCGGCAATGCGGGGCGCGGTCTGGTGTCGCCATTGAAGCTGGCGCACACCAATGAGCCGCCCGATTATTCGATAACCTCGTCGGTGCGTTGGCAGTCTGCCGACTGCATAAAGCGTCATCCCGCTTTCGAGCCCGGCATGACGGGCATGGCCATAAGCACACCCGAGAGCAGCTTTGCCCTCACCATAAGGGTGTTCGACAAAGAGGGACGGTCGGACGGACGCTTCAACACCGTAAGAGCCTATCACTCGCCGTCGTCCTCACCTTTGTGCGTTGACGGATGCGGCAATGTCGCAGGGGCCGACACGGTGCCGTCGTGGTGCTCGACCATTGAGCTTAGCCGGCTCACCGACACCCTTACGCTCACGCCCCAAGGAGGCAGAGGGGCGGGGGAGTATTGGGGCTTCAGTCTCGAGAACGGCCGCGGCGGCGTCATCTATCATTCGATAGGCATAAACGGCGCCTGCTTCGCCCATTTCTCGCGCATAAGCGATAATATGGAGCGCACCTCATGCCTTGCCCCCGAGTTGATCATAATATCTTTGGGCACCAATGAGGCGTCGACATCGTCCTTCAGCGAAGAGTTCTTTTACGGACAGATAGAGTCCATGGTGGCCCCCTTGCGCAGGGTGCATCCCAAGGCGCTGTTTGTGCTCACCACGCCGGCACAGAACTTCCGGCGTACGCGCAGAGGCATGTTGCCCAACGACAATATTGTCAGGGCGCGCGATGTGATTGCAGGTTATGCCCGCGACAAGGACTTGGCTCTTTGGGATATGTATAAGGTGTGCGGCGCTGATTCGGCGGCGGTCGAGTGGTATAAGGCGGGTCTTATGGCTCGCGACAGGATACATTACACCGAAGATGGTTACCGTCTTCAGGCCATGTTGCTCTTCGAGGCTCTCATGACCTCTTACGACAGGTCGCTTGTCGCCGAGCGTGAACGTGTCGCGGCCTCTGTGGGCATAGAGTCGGTTGTCAGGCGTCAGGGCGAGTTGCTGTCAGGGGCGTTGGGTGGATGGCCGGATCCTTTGAGGTTGCCGCTTGTGGCGTTTGACGAGCTTAAGGCTCGCAAGAGACGTCCGCTTTTCAGGCTCCCCGACAGGCTGGCGGCAAAAAGGGCCGATCGGCACGGCAGAGGATGCCGGTTCGGTCGATTCGGTCGTGACGGTGCGGGTGTCATTGGCGGTGGCGGACGATTTTGCCGATGATGCCGGCATAAATGTCGACACGTGCGCAACTCGTCGTAAGGGTGTGCTTTACAGGGTGTTGGCGCGAGGAGGCAGGCGTGACGATGTTGTCGGTTCGACAATGGAATACAAGGCTCACGGGCGGGATGGCATTGCCGGTTCGACGACTGAAAACAATACGGTGAAAGGGGAGGGCGTAAAGAGTGTTATAATAAAAAAAACGCGCCACAAGGAGGCGTCAGGCGATAGAGAGAGGGTGAGCGATGTGGCAGATTGATATGGACAAGCTCTCGGAGCTGATGACATACAGTGTGAGTAATCCGTTGATTTTCAGCAGCGGATTGTTCCTGTTTTTGTTTGCGGCATTCTCTCTGTTTTACTCGCTCACCTCGCGCACGGTGCTGTTGAGGGTCGTTTACGTCACCCTCTTTTCTCTCTATTTCTATTACAAGTCGAGCGGGTTTTATTTCCTGCTTCTGATATTGGTGGCCACCTCCGACTTCATCATAGGCCGTGCCATATACGCCTCGGCAGACCTGAAGCGTCGCAAGATGTTGGTGGGGCTGAGCGTTGCCATGGATATAGGCATGTTGGCCTATTTCAAGTACACCAATATGCTGGTGGATATGTTGAACTCGGTGTTCGGCGGCCACATCGAGATGGGCGAGATATTCCTTCCGATAGGCATATCTTTCTTTACCTTCCAGTCGCTCAGTTACATAATAGACATATATCGCCATCGGTTGAGGCCCCTTACGCGTTGGATAGACTATCTGTTTTACATATCGTTCTTTCCTCAGCTTGTGGCCGGCCCCATTGTCAGGGCGCGCGATTTCATACCTCAGATATATCGCAACCCGCTCACCGTCTCGCGAAGCATGTTTGGCGAAGGGGTGTTTTTGGTCACCTGCGGACTGTTCAAAAAGGCGGTCATATCAGACTTCATAAGCATGAACTTTGTCGACCGTGTGTTTGACAACCCTTTGTTATACACCGGTTTGGAAAACCTGTTCGGAGTTTACGGTTATGCGCTTCAGATATATTGCGACTTTTCGGGTTATTCAGATATGGCCATAGGCATAGCCCTGTTGTTGGGATTTCGGTTTAACAAAAACTTCGATTCGCCTTACAAGTCGGCAACCATAACGGAGTTTTGGCGGCGTTGGCACATATCGCTCTCGTCGTGGCTGAAAGACTATCTTTATATATCGTTGGGGGGTAATCGCAGAGGTACGTTGCGGACATATTGCAACCTCTTAATAACCATGGTGTTGGGAGGTTTGTGGCATGGCGCATCGTTGCGTTTCATAATATGGGGGGCCATTCACGGCGTCTCGCTGGCTGTGCATAAGATGCTGATGGCTTTCTCGCCGCTCTTCAAGGCGCAGGGCATGGACATGAAAAGCAGCGTGTGGAGGGTGTTGGGCATAGTGCTCACATTTCATCTGGTGTGCGTGGGGTGGGTCTTCTTCAGGGCCGAAGACATGGAGACGGTCAAGGATATTTTCTCGCAGATATTCACATCGTTCAATCTGTCGGTGTTGCCCGAATTTATTGTCGGTTACAAAGGGGTGATATTGCTTATGATAGTGGGGTACACCCTTCACTTTCTGCCCGACAGGTTTGAAACGCAGGCCAAGCGATGGGCCACCGAGCTGCCCATGGCATTGCAGGCCCTTGTTATAGCATTGCTTATATGGCTTGTGATGCAGGTCAAGAGCGGTGACATTCAGCCTTTTATATATTTCCAGTTCTGAGATGGCGCTTTTGCGGACACTGCCGTTTATTTTGCGGACACTGCCGTTTATTTTGCTGACACTGCCGTTTTTGCTGGCACTGCCTCCGGCGGCCCTTCCGGGGGAGGGGTCTCGGAGGGGTCTCGGACCCCCTTTTGATATTTTTTGAGGACAAAAACTAAAACCGATATGATATAAAGGGGGTTTCGACTTGGGTCTCACACCTTTACTCTTATTTTTCGTTTTTGGCCCTGAGGCTGAATGCCTAAAGGATGTCAAACATGGGCCACGACCGCTTCGCAGAAGAGTGCAAGAGCAACGCGGAAAACATAAACGGAAGCACTGCGGCAAAACATCGGCGGGCGTTTCTAATGCTGCGGCAGGCCGACCTGCGGTCTGCCACATGGGGCGCGGATTAGGAATCGAGAGAGTGAGGATGTGATTTTTGCATAACGGAGAGCGGAACGGAGCCTGCGGAGGGCAGGGCGTGGAGGTGATGGGCGGCGGGGGTGTGCTTTAGTCACTGCGATATATATTGCTCTGCGGTGTGCGGCCCTCCGTTGGGGGAATTTCCTGCCCACCGCGAGGTGCGGGCCGCTCGGGCTATCGTTCCTTAGCCCGTCACAAGGAACAGGCTTACGGCATACTTCGTAATGCCGGGATAAGGAACAGTGTGCGGTTTTCGTTTCACTCAGACCGCTGTGTGGGCCGACCTGCGGTCGGCCGCATCGGCGTGGAGGTCGAGGGCGTGATGAGGCTCGGGCGTGATGAGTGAAACAGACGGGCGGCACCTTGGATTGGTTGGGGTGCCGTGCCTTTGGCCTGACGGAGCCACGGGCCGAGCCTGGGAGGCAAGGCGGGGAGGGTCTTGGGCGGCAGTTGGGTGCCCAAGTCACTAAACTATAATTGCCAAACGGGGTTACGGGCCTCCTGGGGGGGAGGGTCGGCCCGTTGCGGCCTCGTTGCCTCAGCCGCCCTGCCGGCACAAAAGCCATGCAGAGATGTGATGCGCTTAACAGTCGTGTTCAAGTGTCATTATTCCCAGCGTGTCACTAAGACGCAGGCCTCCGCGGGGGATTTTCTGCCCACCGCGAGGGTCGGCCCGTTGCGGCCTCGTGCCTCAGCCGCCCTGCCGGCACGAAAGCCATGCAGAGATGTGATGTGCTTAACAATCGTGTTCAAGTGTCATTATTTCCAGCGTGTCACTAAGACGCAGGCCTCCGCGGTGGGATTTTCTGCCCACCGCGAGGTTCGGCCCGTTGCGGCCGAGGAACGAGGCCGCCCTGCCGGTGCGAAAACCTGCTGAGCACAAAAATGTCGGGTCAAAACATGCAGACAAAAACATTCGGAGTAAAACCTCGCGACAAAATAGTGTCGATATCAAAAGCCTCGGAGCACATCCTGCCCGCATAAAAGCCTGTTGAGATAAGACCCGTGCGGGGCGAAAGTTAGGTATTCGGCAAGTGTTGGTGTCTGCCCGTTATGCTTTGCGCAACTCTTCCGTTTATGTTTGCCGCATTGCTCTTGCACTCTTCTGCGAAGCGGTCATGGCCCGTGTTTTGAAATGCTTCAGGCATTCAGCCAAGAGCCAAAAACGTTAATATCTCATAAAGATTCGCACGTCCTAAGACTGCGTAATCTTCTTTATTAGATATTAACGTACTTTCCCTTTAGTTGTTCCTCAAAAACATCAAAATGGGGTCCGTGACCCCTCCCCCGGAAGGGCCGCCGGAGGCAGTGCCTGCAAATCAAAACGGCATTTTCTGCAAGCAAGATGCTGCGTCGGCTATGGTCGGGTCTTGGGCGACAGCCCTTTGAGCGCGCCCCCATGCGTATGCGTAATTGGCGGTTATGGCGCTTTCGAGATATTCGACAATCTCGTCTTTGTATAACTCGAGATCTCGTTTTTTGTCGGTCTTGACCACCTCTTCCATCTGCTCTATCAGCGGGCGGAGCCTCTCTTGGTAATCTTCTTTCTCGGCGATGCTTTTGAGCTTGTTGAGCTCCATTTGTGTGGCCGAGGTGTATTTGAGCTCTTTGCCTTCGATGAAACGGCAGAAGTCGGCATAGTCACTGTCGGTAAGCTTGAATGCGAGAGGGTCGAACGAGGCGTCCCTGCGGGCGGTGTAATAGTCTATGGCGTAATCGTCGATGTAACCGTATGCCATCAGGGCGAGGGCAAACTTGTTGGCATATTCGGGTTTTACGATCACATCGGGCGTTATGCCGCCGCCGTCGCGTACGGTGCGTCCCGATAGGGTCTTGAACTCCTTCATCAGCGAGTCGGGTATGTGACCCACGCTGCCGTCTTCGTTGCGATGGCTGTAATCGACCGCCTGTATGCAACGTCCGCTTGGTATGTAATATTTGGCAGTGGTCAGCTTGATGTAAGAGCCGTAACCGACGCCTATGGTGCTCTGCACCAATCCTTTGCCAAAGGTGCGTGTGCCGTATATCACCGCACGGTCGAGATCTTGCAGCGCTCCTGCCACAATCTCGCTTGACGATGCCGAGCCGCTGTTTACCATCACCACAAGAGGCATGTGTGTGTCTATCGGGTCGTTGGTGGTCTTGTAAACGGCATTCTCGCTTTTGACCCGTCCTTTGATTGACACCACCTCGGTGCCTTTGGGCACGAACAGACCGGTCAGCGCCACAGCCTCCATTAGAAGACCTCCGCCGTTGCCACGCAGATCGAGGATCAGGCCTTTTAGACGGCCTGTGTTTTTCATCTCCATGATATGTCGGCGCACGTCCATGGCGCAGTCGTCAGAGAAACTCTCCAACGCAACATATCCTATGGTGTCGTTGATGAAGCCGGCATACGAGACGGCCGGTATCTTGATGCGTTCGCGCTTTATTTGCACGTCGCGCTCTTTGCCGGTGACACGGTCGCGCACGGTCATTGTAAACGACGAGCCCGGTATGCCCTTCATGTGCGAGCTCACCGAGTCGACGACCACCCCTTTCATGGAGACGCCGTCTATGGCCGCCACAAGGTCGCCGGCGCGCAGACCGGCACGGTCGGCAGGCGAGTTTTTGTATGGCTCGGCAATGCGCACATAGTCGGCATCGCTGTCTTTGCGCACAATGGCACCCACGCCGCCGTAACGACCCGTGGTGTGCACACGAAACTCTTTCATCTGCTCTTCGTTGAAATATTCGGTGTATGGGTCGAGCGATGAGAGCATCTTGGCGGCAGCGGTCTCTATGAGCTTCTTGTTATCGACCGAGTCGACATACTGGGTGTTGACGCCACGGTATATGTTGAAGAATATCTCGATGTTCTTTCCGGCATCGAAATCGCCTCTGCGGTTGTTTTGTCCGCGGGCGTTAAGGCCAAGGCACACTAACGCCGCGGCCAGGGCAACAGTTGAAAACCTCATGATGTTATTGTTCGTTTTCCAATCTCATGGCAAGCACTATGACCACCGTGCGTGTGCCCGATATCTCTATCGGATTGTGCGAGGCGTCGATGGTGACGGTGTCGTTGTAAAGCATTCTAAGGCGGGCCAGAGCTTTGGCGGGACGATAACGGCGTATGGCACCCTTGTCTTCGGTCAATACATATCCCGAGGCCTCCATCACTCTGTCCACGGTGCTCCAGTCGCCTGTGTCGCGCACCGTAACGCTCTTTTTGGCAAAACCGAACAAGGGGTATGCCAACGATATTACCACCGCAAACAGAGCCACCATCATGCCGTTGTTTGACAAAAAGAAGTTCCACAACTGGTCAGGCTCCACGCGTGTGGTCGATGTCAGCACCATCAGCAGGTATGTCACCGTGAAAATAATGGTCACAAACAGGAAATAACTTGCCGATCTTCTCAAATAATTGTACATATTTGCAGTCCGTTTTTACGTTGAACACTGGCTCTATTTGTCGGTTTTGCGGTTTTGCAGACAGCCTTTTTCCGCTATTGCATTCAAAGACAACAGTCTGCATCGCATCCACAGGGGGCGAGTGCATATTCAATCAACCTTTGATAGGGTTAATTTATTGTGTTATATGCCGTTTAAATATCCGTGCAGATGATTGTCGACCATATAAAGCATGTTTTTTCAGGGATAAAGGTAATCTTTTTCCCCGAATTATGCGTGGCTTGCGGCAGAAAACTTGTCGCCGGTGAGAATATGTTGTGTACCGCCTGCCGTGTGGATATGCCGCTGACGGGCGATCACAAGGGCGACAACAGCCATCTGAGGGAGCGTTTCGCCAACCATTTCGATCCGGTGTGGGCCGTATCGTTTTTCTATTATGTGCATGGTTCGCGCCACAGCCGCATCATATTGAACATCAAGTTCAGGGGATGCGCATCTGCTGCCGTGGGCATGGGTCGTCTGTTTGGCCGGTACCTTGCCGAAGAGTGTCCGCAGATGTGCCGTGCCGATATGTTGGTGCCTCTGCCGTTGAGTCGTGAGCGTATGATGGTGCGCGGATTCAACCAGTCCGAGCTTATCGCGCGCGGCATGGGCGGGCAGATGGGACTTGACGTCGAGACACGGGCGGTGGCAAGGGTGCGTTACGGCAACGCCCAGTCACGCACCAGGTCGCGCATGGAGCGGTTATGCAATGTCGACAGGGCCTTTGCCGTGGTGAGACCCGAGCTTCTCAAGGGACGTCACATAATATTGGTGGATGATGTGGTGACCACGGGTTCGACACTCACATCGTGCGCCAAGGCCATCCTTGAGGCGGTGCCAGACTGTCGCATAAGCATCGCAGCCTTGGCGTCGACACCCAAAAGAGGGTATCGTAACTGATGGCCGCGATGGTACGGGGTGGATTGGTGTTGTTGGTCGGTCTAAAGTGAAACGAAACCGCACACATTCATAGTGCCCGGCATAACGAAGTGGCGCCGTAAGCCTTTTCCTTGTAACGGGACGAGGCAACGAGTCCCGAGCGGCCCGGAGCCTCCCCCCACGGAGGCCGCACATCG
>CAMRVW010000029.1 GCA_947054185.1 uncultured Rikenellaceae bacterium
AGACACCTACGAATATCTGCTCACAACCATCTAAAGACCTTCTACATATAACCAACCAGCAGCACAAAGAGGTATTGTCCGTCGCCGACACATACCTGCACTCCCCCAACAAACGAAAACCCCACGACAGAACCCACTGCCCGAAAGCGATATTGTCAGGCACCGACATATATACACCGGCACAAAAAAGGACGCCTCAACGTGAGGCGTCCTCTGCAATTTCAGTGATATACCGATTATTTAACGGTGCTCATGTGCTGGATCAACTCAACGACTTTGTTAGAGTAACCCCACTCGTTGTCGTACCAAGAGACGAGCTTAACGAAGTTGGCGTTGAGAGAGATACCTGCTTTGGCATCGAAGATAGAAGTACGTGCGTCGCCGATGAAGTCAGACGATACAACGTCGTCCTCAGTGTAACCGAGGATGCCTTTAAGCTCGTTTTCAGAAGCGGCTTTAACGGCAGCTTTGATCTCGTCGTAAGTTGCACCTTTCTCAAGACGGCAGGTCAGGTCGACAACAGATACGTCGAGAGTGGGAACACGGAACGACATACCTGTGAGTTTGCCGTTGAGAGAGGGGATAACCTTACCCACAGCTTTTGCAGCGCCGGTCGATGAGGGAATGATGTTGCCCGCAGCGGCACGGCCACCACGCCAGTCTTTCAATGACGGACCGTCAACGGTCTTCTGAGTTGCTGTCGTGGCGTGAACGGTGGTCATAAGACCTTCGATGATACCGAACTTGTCGTTGATAACCTTTGCGAGGGGAGCCAAGCAGTTGGTGGTGCAAGATGCGTTAGATACGATCTGCTGGCCGCTGTAAGTGTTGTTGTTGACACCCATTACAAACATGGGGGTGTCGTCTTTTGAGGGAGCCGACATCACCACGCGTTTTGCGCCGGCCTCGATATGTTTGCCCGCAAGCTCTTTGGTGAGGAAAAGCCCGGTTGACTCAACGACATACTCGGCACCGACCTCGTTCCACTTAAGGTCTTTGGGGTCACGCTCTGCGGTAACGCGGATAGACTGACCGTTGACAACCAGGTGACCGTCTTTGATGTCGATAGAACCCTGGAACTTGCCGTGGATGGTGTCGTAACGAAGCATGTAAGCCATGTACTCAACGGGGATAAGGTCGTTGATACCCACAACTTCGATGTTTTCCTTGGTCATTGCCGCACGGAAAACCAAACGACCGATACGGCCGAAACCGTTAATACCAATTTTGATTTTAGACATAACTGTATTTTGTTTAAAAGTGTTGTTTTCACGCATTACACAGTGCTTACGCAAAAGATAAAAGACTGTGTTTGTTGCAATTAGCAGACATTACAACGTTTTATAACATCTCCCGAATTGCAAATTTACAATTTTTTTGCGACAGATTAAAAATTTTATTTCATTTTTCCGCCTCTGCACCCAAATTTTTCTTACGCCACGGGGACGGTATCGCGCAAAAGACGGATGGAGCGTCGGGTCTGCTGTCTTATATATATGGTATGCCCGGCACTCTCTCTTTCGACCACTTCGGGGGTATATCCCCTTATTGTGAGCAACTCGAGATTGTCGTTATAACGCACCGAGAAATCGCGCTGAAGGTCGGCCACAAGATCGGCGAAATAGCGTGAGGCATCGACACTCACACTTATGCGCACGGCCGAGTTCTGCACCATGTTGACCTTTTGGCGATAGCTGTTCAGTGTGGCGAACACGCTTGCGAGCGACTCTTCCAGAACGAACGAGAAATCTTTGGGCTCGATGGATATGAGTATCTGGTTGCGCTTGAGTATGAGCACCGGCATGGCAGGCGGGGTGTAATCGTCGAAGTTGCAGATACAACTGCCGGGACGGTCGGGAGCGGCGAACGGACGCACGTAAAGGGGTATGTTTTTGTTGTGAAGCGGCTTTATGGTCTTGGGGTGTATGATTTGGGCACCGCTATAGGCCAGCTCGACGGCGTCGATATATGAAAGCCTGTCTATGAGGGTGGCCGAGGGGAAGATGCGCGGGTCGGCGCTCAATATGCCGTCGACATCTTTCCAGATGGTGACGCTGTGACAGTCGAGCATGCTCGCCACGGCGGCGGCGGTGTAATCGGAGCCTTCGCGTCCAAGGGTGGTGGGGTGTCCGGACGGTGTGCCGCCGATAAAGCCCTGCATGACGAACAGACGGGCACCACAGCCGACAGCCCGACGCAGATTGAGAGTCGACGCATCGAAATCGACGGAGGCTTCGCGGTGGCGACCGTCGGTGACGAGCATGCGTCGCATGTCTATCCACTCGGCGTCAATGCCGCACTGACGGGCGTAAGAGGCCACTATGGCTGTGGAGAGAAGCTCTCCATGGCTTACTATCTCGTCATAACTGCGCTCGTAACTGTCGGCCGGTGTGCGCCTGCCCAACACGCTTACGAGCATGGCAAACACATCGTCAAACCGGGTGCGATCCGAAAGCGACAGCCCGTCCATTATTTGCACGTGCATCTGCCTTATCTGCTCCAGACGCGTCGACACGGCAGCATCGTTGCCCTCAAGGTAATGGTGGAGCACCTCTTCCATGGCGTTGGTGGTCTTGCCCATGGCAGAGACGACCACGACAAGCGGTTCCTGCTCTTTCGAGACTATGTCCATGACGTTTCTTACACCGGCAGCGTTGCACACGGAGGCACCGCCGAATTTATACACCTTCATAAAAATATATTCGCTTCTTAAAAATCAACAAACACAGTCCTCACCTTACGCGGCCACGAAAAAGGGCGCACACGATGGCAGTCGCCACACCGACATTGAGCGATTCGCCGGTGGCCCGCCCTTCTGGAAACGGGGGTATGAAAAGACGCTTTGTGACAATGGTGCCCACAGACGGAGATATGCCCTGCCCCTCGTTGCCCATCACCACCACACCGCCGCGTGTCAGCGGGGAGGAGTATATGTCGTCGCCGTCGAGAAAGGTGCCGTAAACGGGTATGCCCTCGCCCGTGGCGCGCTCCAACAGAGGCTCCAAAGGCATGTAATGGACACTCACCCGGCACAACGCCCCCATGGTGGCCTGCACCGCCTTGGTGTTATAGAGGTCGACCGTGGAGGGCGAGCATATCACATGCTCTATGCCGAACCAGTCGGCCGCCCGTATTATGGTACCGAGATTGCCCGGGTCCTGCACTCCGTCGAGGGCGATGACCAGATTGTCGTGCCAGCTTGCGGGGTCGAACCCTATAGTGCGCTTTTTCATCACCGCCAGCACCGACGAGGGGGTCTTGAGGTGCGACATGCGCGCCATATCGTCGGGCGACACGGCAACGGCAGGCACACCCATATCGTCGCCACACACATACAGCTCTTCAGGCTCCATGCCGCCGTCGATAAGGTCGCGCACCAGCTTGACACCCTCGGCGACAAAAAGACCGCTTCGGTCTCTGAAACGTTTGTCGCGCAACGATCTTATGCGCGACACCGTGGCCTTGGTAATCATCTTATCCATAAACAAAACCTGTATGTCCCGACCGTGCATCCGCCCGCTAAAAAACATCGTCCCCTAACGAATAAAAACCGTCATAAAGCCAGTCTGTTCCAAAAGGAGCGGCCGAGACACAAACAAAACATCTTCCTTGCAAAAACTTCCACAACCACCTTTTACGCCTCTTGAAAGGGCCTTGCACTGACAGAGAGAGATCAAGAAAAGATGGAAAGGTCTCAAAATATTTTGCTAAGATAAAAAATAATATTTAATTTTGTATTTTAGATAAACATATACGGTTATGTCTAAGAAAAAATCAACCTTAATCCTCGAGGACGGTTCAACGTTTGAAGGTTTCGCGTTTGGAGCCGCTCGAAGCGTATCGGGCGAAATTGTTTTCAACACCGCTATGACGGGCTATCCCGAAAGCCTTACAGATCCATCTTACAGCGGTCAGATTTTAGTGGCAACATACCCTTTGATAGGCAATTACGGTGTGCCTCCATTGAGTATTGACGAGAAATTGGGGCTTCCCGAGTTTTTCGAGTCGGACCGCATACACCCCAAAGCCCTGGTGGTGTCTGATTACTCGTTCAACCACAGCCACTGGAACGCGGTAAAGAGCCTCGACGAATGGCTTAAGGAGTATGACATTCCCGCAATTTACGGCATCGACACCCGTGCGGTCACCAAGATCATACGTGAGCACGGCACAATGCTCTCCAAGGTTGTGCCCGAGGGGTGCGACACACCGGCAGAGTTTCACGACCAGAACACGGAAAACCTCGTGGCCAAAGTATCGCCCACCGAGGTTACCACATACGGCGACGGGCCTCACAAGGTGGTGCTGGTCGACTGCGGAAGCAAGAACAACATCATAAGGTGCCTTGTAAGACGCGGCGCCACCGTAACGCGTGTGCCGTGGGATTACGACTTCTCGACGCTGGATTACGATGGTGTGATGCTGTCTAACGGTCCCGGCGACCCCAAGATGTGCGGCAAGACGGTTGAGAACATCAGAAAAGCCATCGCCAAAGGCAAACCCATATTCGGCATATGCCTTGGCAACCAGCTGCTTTCGATTGCCGCCGGTGCAACGACATACAAACTCAAATACGGTCACCGCAGCCACAACCAGCCTGCCCTCATGGTGGGCACCGAGCGCGCCATGATAACATCGCAGAATCATGGTTTCGCCGTCGACACAGACACGCTCGAAGATGGTTGGGAGCCATACATGGTCAACCTCAACGACGGCACCAGCGAGGGCATACGCCACAAGAGCAAGCCTTTCTTCTCGGTACAATTCCATCCCGAGGCCACAGGCGGCCCCGACGATACAGAATTTCTTTTTGACCAATTTATATCGAACATAGAAAATGCAAAAAATAAATAAAGTAATCCTGCTGGGCTCCGGCGCGCTTAAGATAGGTGAGGCGGGCGAGTTTGACTATTCGGGATCGCAAGCGCTAAAGGCCCTCAAAGAGGAGGGGATAGAGACCATCCTGATAAACCCCAACATAGCCACGGTTCAAACCTCGGAAAACATTGCAGACAGGGTATATTTCCTGCCGGTGACTCCCGAATATGTCGAGGAGGTGATAGACCGCGAGCGTCCCGACGGCATATTGCTGGCTTTCGGCGGTCAGACCGCTCTGAACTGCGGCGTGAAGCTCTATGAGAGCGGGGTGCTTGAGAAATATAACGTCAAGGTGCTCGGCACACCTGTGCAGGCCATCATAGACACCGAAGACCGTGAAAAATTCGTCGAGAAGCTCGACCAGATAGATGTCAAGACCATAAAGAGCGAGGCCGTCACCTCGGTGGAGGATGCCAAGCGTGTGGCCGCAGAGTTGGGTTACCCCGTCATAGTGCGCGCGGCATACACCTTGGGCGGCTTGGGCTCAGGCTTCGCCGACAACCCCGAAGAGCTCGAGACACTGGCAGGCAAGGCCTTCACATACTCGCCGCAGCTGTTGGTCGAAAAGTCGCTCAAAGGCTGGAAAGAGGTCGAGTATGAGGTGGTGCGTGACAGGTTTGACAACTGCATCACTGTCTGCAACATGGAGAACTTCGACCCGCTGGGCATACACACGGGCGAGAGCATAGTGGTGGCCCCCTCGCAGACGCTCACCAACTCGGAGTATCACAAGCTGCGCCGTCTGGCCATCAAGATAATACGCCACATAGGCATAGTGGGCGAATGTAACGTGCAATATGCGCTCGACCCCAACAGTGAGGATTATCGTGTGATAGAGGTCAATGCGCGCCTTTCACGTTCGTCGGCATTGGCCTCGAAAGCCACCGGTTATCCGCTTGCCTTCGTGGCAGCCAAGTTAGGCCTGGGTTACGGGTTGCACGAGCTTAAGAACTCGGTGACCAAGACCACCACGGCATGTTTCGAGCCTGCGTTGGACTATATAGTATGCAAGATACCACGCTGGGACCTCGGCAAATTCAAGGGCGTGTCGCACGAGCTGGGATCGAGCATGAAATCGGTCGGCGAGGTTATGGCCATAGGTCGCACTTTTGAAGAGGCCATACAGAAGGGATTGCGCATGATAGGACAGGGCATGCATGGCTTTGTGGGCAACAAAGAGCTGGCAGTCAAAGATATAGACGCCGCACTAACCCACCCCACCGACAAACGCATATTCTATATATCGCAGGCGCTCAAAAAGGGTTACAGTGTCGACAAGATACACGACCTTACCAAGATAGACAAGTGGTTTCTGGACAAGCTGCGCAACATAATAACCACCGAAAAGGAGCTTGACAAATACAACGCCATTGCCGATGTGCCCGACGACTTGTTGCGCGAGGCCAAGCAACGCGGTTTTTCCGATTTCCAGCTGGCGCGCATAATATTGAGATGCAAGGACGGCGAGATAGAAGATTACATGTTCCGCATACGTGCCGCACGCAAAGAGCGCGGCATAACGCCGGTGATAAAGCAGATAGACACGTTGGCGGCCGAATATCCCGCCCTAACCAACTATCTGTATGTCACCTATAACGGCACAGAGCACGACATCGACTTCGCCCATGACGACAAGTCGGTGGTGGTGCTCGGCTCGGGCGCATACCGCATAGGCAGCTCGGTGGAGTTTGACTGGTGCGGCGTCAACGCCATAAACACCGTTCGCGCAAACGGTTACAGGTCGGTGATGATAAATTACAACCCGGAGACCGTGTCGACCGATTACGACATGTGCGACCGTCTCTATTTCGACGAGCTGACCTTGGAGAGGGTGCTCGACATAACCGACCTGGAGCAACCGCACGGTGTGATAGTATCGACAGGAGGCCAGATACCCAACAACCTGGCCATGAGGCTTGACAGCCAGAAGATAAGGATACTCGGCACATCGGCTCACGACATTGACCGTGCCGAAGACAGACACAAGTTTTCTTCCATGTGCGACGCCCTGGGCATAGACCAGCCCCGCTGGAAAGAGCTTACCTCGATGGATGACATATACAAATTTGTCGATCAGGTGGGCTTCCCGGTGTTGATACGTCCCTCTTACGTGCTCTCGGGCGCGGCCATGAACGTGGTATCCAACAAAGAGGAGCTCAGGCACTTTTTGGAGATGGCGACAGAGGTGTCGAAGCAATATCCCGTTGTGGTGACCGAGTTCATTGAGAACGCCAAGGAGATAGAGATAGACGCCGTGGCCAAAGATGGCGAGGTGATGCTTTACGCCATATCGGAGCATGTGGAGTTTGCAGGCGTACACTCGGGCGACGCCACCATCGTGTTCCCCGCCCAGAAGCTCTATAACGAGACCATAAGACGCATCAAGAAGATAGCCCGCAAGATAGCCGGCGAGTTGCACATATCGGGCCCGTTCAACATGCAGCTCATGGCAAAGGATAACGACATAAAGGTGATCGAGTGCAACCTGCGCGCGTCGAGGAGTTTCCCGTTCGTGTCGAAAGTGCTTAAGGTCAACTTCATAGATCTGGCCACCCGCATAATGTTAGGCTTACCCGTGGAGGCGCCGGCCAAGTCGGCATTCGACCTCGACTATGTGGGTGTCAAGGCTCCGCAGTTCTCGTTCTCGCGCTTGCAGAAGGCCGACCCCGTGCTTGGCGTCGAGATGGCGTCGACGGGTGAGGTGGCCTGCTTAGGCGAAGATTACTATGAGGCCATATTGAAATCTATGTTGTCGGTGGGTTACAAGGTGCCCCGCAAGACTGTGCTCCTGTCGACGGGCGATTTGCGCTCCAAGGTGGAGATGATAAAGCCGGCATCGCTTCTGCAAGAGAAGGGTTACACCATTTACGCCACCCGCGGCACTGCCCTCTTCCTGCAAGAGCACGGCATCAAGGCGCAGACACTCGGATGGCCCGACCAGAACGACGGCACACCCAACACGCTCGACTTCATCAAGAACGGCAAGATAGAACTGGTGGTCAACATACCCAAGAACCTGTCGAAAGACGAGCTCAACAACGATTACACCATCAGGCGCTCGGCCATAGACTTCAACGTGCCCCTTATTACCAATGCCCGTCTTGGCGCGGCGTTCATAACGGCATTCTGTCGTCTTGACAAGAGCGATATACAGATAAAGAGCTGGAACGAATATTAATAACGGTGTCCGGGGCTTTTGAGAGGCCCCGGCATCTTTTATCTTCCGACCCGGGGGCTGAGAAGGGGAGGAGACAAGGGGGAGGGGCCGGGAAAAGGGGAACCGGATCGAGAAATGGGGCCAGACAAGGGGGAGACCGGGACAAAGTGGGAAGCCGGGGAAAGGGGCCATAGAGGACGAATCCCGGCGGAGGGGTTCCGAGGAGAGAGATAAGATCGCCGTTTCAAAGTTATCTTGAGCATTCAGTGGCGGATTGGCTTGGAGAGTCTTCGGGCCTCGTGAAGCGGCAGTATGTGATTTTTCTGCTTTCGGGCTTTTGTAAGAATCGGAAGCATGAGATGAGGGGGCGGCAAAGTGTGTGACAAAAAACAAATTGTAATATGCTTACACTTAATGTATTGCGCGGCGAGAGCGACCGTGTCATAGAGAGATTGAAGGTTAAGGGCATTGATGCGACCGAGACGGTTGCCAAGATAGCCGAGCTTGACGACTTGCGTAAGTCGTTGCAGCAGAGGGCCGACGCGGCAGGTGCCGAGCTTAACAATATAGCCAAAGAGGTGGGTCGTCTGTTCAAGGAGGGCAAGACAGAGGAGGCCAACAAGGCCAAAGAGCGTACCGCCGGACTCAAAGAGGAGGCTCGCAAGCTCGACGACGAGCTCAGGCAGGCACAGAGTGCTCTTGACGCCCTGATCGTGACGTTGCCCAACCTGCCCGCCGATGATGTGCCCGTGGGCATGACGGCAGAAGACAATGTGGTGGTAAGGCAAGGAGGGGCGCAGGTGACTCTGCCCGAGGGTGCACTGCCCCACTGGGAGCTGGCATCGAAGTATGACATAATAGACTTTGAGTTGGGCAACAAGCTCACAGGCGCCGGGTTCCCCGTGTACAAGGGTTTGGGCGCCAGATTGCAGAGGGCGCTGATAGCCTTCTTCCTCGACCGTAACACATCGGCAGGCTATATGGAGGTGTTGCCTCCCATAATGGTCAACGAGGCGTCGGGGTTCGGCACAGGCCAGTTGCCCGACAAGGAGGGGCAGATGTATCATGCCACTCAGGACAACTTCTATATGATACCGACGGCCGAGGTGCCCGTGACCAACATCTATCGCGACGTTATTGTGGCAGATAAAGATCTGCCCGTGAAGATGACCGCATACACCCCCTGTTTCAGGCGCGAGGCAGGCTCGTACGGTAAAGACGTGCGAGGCCTCAACCGTCTGCATCAGTTTGACAAAGTGGAGATTGTGCGCATAGAGAAACCCGAAAACTCATGGGCCGCTCTTGACGAGATGGTGATGCACGTGGAGTCGATAGTGAAAGACTTGGAGCTGCCCTATCGCATATTGAGACTGTGCGGCGGCGACATGAGCTTCACATCTGCAATGACTTACGATTTCGAGGTCTATTCGAGCGCACAGGGTCGCTGGCTCGAGGTGTCGAGCGTCTCTAACTTCGAGTCGTTCCAGGCCAACCGTCTGAAGCTGCGTTACCGTGATGCCGACAAGAAGCCGCAGCTGGCACACACGCTCAACGGCAGCTCGCTGGCACTGCCGCGCATTGTGGCCGCATTGCTCGAGAACAATCAGACTCCGGAAGGCATACGCTTGCCTGCCGTGCTGGTGCCTTACATGGGCGGAATAGAATATATCCGATAGGAGCATGGATTTATCGTTAGTCATACCGACATATAACGAGGAGGAGTCGTTACGACCACTGGTGGAGTGGATCGAACGGGTGGTGACGGCTGCCGGGCTCGAATGGGAAGCTCTGTTCATAGACGACGGAAGCAATGACGCCTCCTGGGAGGTGATAAAGGAGCTTCACGCCGGCAACGGACGTGTGAAAGGTATACGCTTCGGGCGCAATTACGGCAAGTCGGCAGCGTTGTATGCCGGGTTTGAAGCAGCCACGGGCGAGGTGGTCATAACGATGGATGCCGACATGCAAGACTCTCCCGATGAGATACCGGCATTGTATGAGATGATTGTCGGGCAGGGTTACGACCTGGTGTCGGGCTGGAAGAAAAAACGTTACGACCCCATAAGCAAGACGTGGCCGAGCAAGTTCTTCAACCTGACGGCGCGCACCATGTCGGGAATAAAGCTGCATGACTTCAACTGCGGTCTCAAGGCTTACCGCAAAAGGGTGGTCAAAAGCATAGAGGTGTATGGCGAGATGCACCGTTACATTCCCATATTGGCCAAGCAGGCGGGCTTCAGGCGCATAGGCGAGAAGGTGGTGGAACACAGGGCGCGCAGGTACGGGGTGTCGAAGTATGGATGGGAACGCATGATAAAGGGCTATTTAGACCTTTTGAGCGTGTTGTTCATAACCAAATTCGGACGAAGCCCCATGTATATATTCGGGTCGCTCGGCACGTTGATGTTCCTGCTCGGCGGTGGCATAACCGTCTATCTGATAGCCACTAAGCTATATCTGCAAAGCATCGGGGCACCGTTGCGCCAGGTGGTCGACCAACCGCTCTTTTATCTGGCCTTGACAAGCCTTATAGTCGGTGTGCAGTTGTTTTTGGCAGGATTCCTCGGCGAGCTCATAAACCGCAGCTCGGCAGACAGAAACCGTTATGCGGTGGCGGAAGTGATCTGACAAAAACGAGATATCAGCGCACCGGCGAGGCCGTGTGACATCTAAAGTAAACAGCCCCGGCAAAGTTATTCATGATACTTTGCCGGGGCTGTTTACTATTCGGCAACTATCGCTTTACTCTTTGGCTATGGCTATCTTGGCGACACGTTTGGCGTGACGTCCTCCCTCGAACGAGGCTGCGAGGAAGGCCTCCGCGATGGTGGCGGCGTCTTCGTTCTTGATGAAACGGGCCGGCATGGAACATACGTTGGCATCGTTATGTGTGCGGGCAAGGGTGGCTATCTCGGGTGTCCAACATATCGCGGCTCTTACATGGCCGTGTTTGTTGAGCGTCATGGTTATGCCGTTGGCGCTGCCGCAAAAAGCGAAACCCAACCGGCACTCCCCTCTGCCGAGACCGTCGGCAAGGGCGTGGGCATAATCGGGATAATCGACAGAGGCTGACGAGTCGCATCCGTAATCTTTGATAGTGTAACCCTGCGAGAGCAAAAAACCGGCGATAAACTCTTTCATCTCAAAGCCGGCATGGTCTGAAGCCAATCCTATAATCATACTTTAAGTTTAATTTAACCAACAGCATAACACCCGCCGACTATTTGTCTCTGGTGACGGCATAGTCGACAAAAAGCTCGAGCGAGCGTTTCACGGGCGTGTCGTCATAACAAGCGAGCAAGGCGCAGGCCTCGTCGGCAAGCGATCGCATGACGGCGGAGGCCTTGTCGATACCTCCGTGTTCTATAACGAAGCTCTTGACCTTATCGAGCGATGCCGAGTCGGAGTCGGCCTTCATAAGGTGCGACAATATGTGGTCGCGGTCGCCTTTCGATACCGAGAGCAACGCCTCTATCAAAGGCAGCGTCATCTTGCGCTCGCGTATGTCGCCGCAAGAGGGCTTGCCTATTATCTCAGAGTCGGAGTAATCGATGATGTCGTCGCGTATCTGAAAGGCTGTGCCTATCAGCTCGCCAAGGCGTTTCATACGGGCACAGTCGTCAGGCGAGGCACCCACGCTGATGGCTCCGGCCTCGGCTGCGGAAGCCAGAAGCAGGGCCGTCTTGGAGCGTATGACCTCGAAATAGTCTTCACGCGACACCGACAGGCGTTGCGACATGTCTGACTGCAACAACTCGCCCGAACTCATCGACTCCATGACGGACGACATGGTCTCGACAAGGTGATAAAGCCCCCTCTCTGATGCCACTCGTATTCCGCGCGCAAGCATGAAATCGCCTATCAGCACAGCCTGATGCGAACGCCACAGCGCATTTACCGACCAACGCGAACGACGGCGGTAAGCCTCGTCGACAACATCGTCGTGCACTAACGAGGCCGTGTGGGTGACCTCTATAAGAGAGGCCGATATGTATGTATCTTCGGTTATGCGACCGTGAAGAG
This sequence comes from uncultured Rikenellaceae bacterium, assembly GCA_947054185.1. GTDB lineage: Bacteria > Bacteroidota > Bacteroidia > Bacteroidales > Rikenellaceae > CASDZP01. The sequence continues at coordinate 12,059 of CAMRVW010000029.1, forward strand.
CTGCCGAGAGAAGCAGAAATATGGGGCGCATGTGCTTACCTCCGCCGGCAATGATAAAATCGACCATGCGACGTATGTGAGGTATCGGTGAAGAGAGCATCCGCCCGTAATAACGTTCGAACTCCTCCAAATTGTCCTTGATGGGACTTTTTATTTCATCTATCTGCGACATCATCGAAGTCATTGCATTGCAAAGATAACTATTTTTGGCAAATTGCATCGTACCGTGAGGGGAAATTTATTTCGCTCGACACATAGAATGAACAATACAAAACATAGACCAAATGCAGAAGTTCTCTTTATAATCAGACTTCAAGAGAGTGTTTTACAAAAGCAACGAGGTTCCGCTTAAGCAAAATGTAAGCACACTTGCTTTTACGCTCGCTTATTCGTATCTTTAACCTGCGGTTTTAGATACTCTCACTCGGCAGAATCAAACTATCGTTTGCTTTTGCTCTCGCTTATTCGTATCTTTAACCTGCGGTTTTAAGATACTCCCGCTCGGCAGAACCAAACTATCGTTTGCTTTTGCCCTCGCTTATTCGTATCTTTGACCCCGAATATAATAACAATCAGGTGTCGGGCGCAACGGCCAACGCATCTGAGCGGGCATTATCACCCGTCAATAGACGACAGGAGGACCGCAATAATTGTTAAACACGAGACAAACCAAAGCACCATGCTCAAAAAAGCACTCACCCATATAGTTGCACTTGCCGTATTTGCGGCGGTGTCGATGTTTTATTTCGCGCCGCAATATCAGGGCCGGGTCGTGCGGCAGAGCGACGAGATACAGGCACAGGGCATGAAGGGTGGCGTCGAAGAGCATAAAGAGGCTTTCGGCGAACATCCGCAATGGGCGCCCAACATGTTTTCGGGCATGCCTGCATATCTCATAGACATGAACTATGACGGGAGGTTGGTAAAGCACGTGGGCGACATGTTTTATTTCCTCGGCAAGCCTGCCGGGTTTTATTTCGTCATGATGGCCGGGTTTTATTTCATGGCATTGATGTTCGGGGTCAACCCGTGGATTGCCATTGCCGGCTCGGTGGCTTACGGGCTGTCGTCTTACTTCATAATAATATTCGAGGCGGGACACATAACCAAGCTGATGGCTTTGGCATGGGTGTCGCCCATGGTGGGGGCCGTGTGGCTGGCTTACAGACGCAATCTGTGGTTGGGAGCTTCGTTGGCGGCATTTTTCGGATCGATAGAGATAAGTTGCTCGCATCCGCAGATAAGTTATTACTTTCTGTTCGTGCTCTTGGGGCTGGCTGTGGCGATGCTTTACGAGGCGATAAAGAGCAAAACGGTCGGCAAGTTTGCTGTAAAGACAGCGGTGTTATTGGCGGCGGGAATGCTTGCCGTATGCTCTAACATAGTGCAGCTCTATTACATAAACAAATATTCCAAAGAGTCGACCCGCTCGGCAAGCGAGCTCAAGGCAGACGTCGCCGAGCAATCCAACAAGACATCGGGGCTTGACCGCGACTATATAACGGCGTGGAGTTACGGCAAGATGGAGACCTTCAACATGCTTATACCCAACCTTATGGGCGGCAGCAGCAACGGCGGGTTCAGCACCGACGGCCGGGTGGCAGAGGCGCTGAGGCCATACAACGCATCGTCTGTGGCCACGCAATTGCCGGGATATTGGGGTCCGCAACCGGGCACATCGGGACCTGTGTATATAGGTGCGGTGATGATATTCCTGGCCGCCATGGGGTTATGTCTGGTCAAAGGGAGCCTCAAATGGTGGATCGCGGGGGTGAGCATGCTTGCCGTGATGTTGGCATGGGGACGCCATTTCATGTGGCTTACCGACCTTTTCATTGACTATGTGCCGGCGTACGACAAGTTCAGAACCGTATCCATGATACTGGTGATAGTGCAATGGAGCGTACCTCTTTTGGCCATGTTAGGTTTGCGCGAGGCCATGCGCGGAAACGACAAGGCGGCAGTGACTAAAGCCGTTAAGAGAGCACTTGCCGTAACGGGCGGCATAACGCTGGCATTCATTGTGGCCGGCGGCGCCATGTTCGACTTTTCGGGACAGTATGACAGCTCTATGGGGCTGCCTGCCGACATATTGGAGGCAATGCGCGGGGAGAGGGCGTCACTCATGAGGGCAGATGCACTAAGATCGTTGATATTCATAGTGTTGACAGCCGGTGCGGTGATGTTATGGCAGCGCGGCAAGCTGTCGTACGGCAAGTTGGCGGCCCTTCTGACGGTGCTTGTGCTGGTCGACATGGTGCCGATAGACAAACGTTACCTCAATTACGAACACTTCCAGCCTCGCAGAAAGGCGGTTGGGGTGACCCCAACAGAGGCAGACAAGACGATAATGGCCGACAGCGACCCCAACTTCAGGGTGGCCAACCTGACGGTCAATCCATTTGCGGATGCCACAACCTCTTATTTCCACAAGTCGGTGGGAGGATATCATGCCGCCAAACTGCGCAGATACCAGGAGTTTATAGATAAATATCTGGCAGCGGGCGACCCCGATGGCTATAACCTGCTCAACACCAAATATTTCATTCAGACCGGTGAGGACGGCCGTCCCGAGGCGCGCCTCAACGACAACGCCTTTGGCAACGCATGGTTTGTGGAGGGCATAAAAGAGGCCGGGGGTGCCGACGAGGAGTTGGAATATATCGGTGCGATAGATCCGCAAAGGACGGCTGTGCTGGACAAGCGATTTACCCGAAAGGTAAGCACCGGACATTTCGACACCGACTCGGCGTATATAAGGCTTACCGACTGGCGCGCCAACAGACTGACATATCTGTCGGACAACCCGCAAAATGGGCTGGCGGTGTTTTCAGAGATATATTATCCCGACGGCTGGAGCGCCACCATAGACGGCAAGCCGGCAGAGGTGCTGCGCGCAGATTATATACTCAGGGCTATGGAGATACCCGCCGGAGAGCATGAGATAGTGTTTTCGTTCGCCGCCCCCGGATTTTCACTTATGAAAGGCATAACCACGGCCGGCTCGGCGATAATATTACTCGGAGTGGCTGTGTCGGCGGCTCTGGCTCTTAGCACAAAAAAGGTTGGGCGTAAAAAAACCGACACAGATGGTCGGGATTAAAGGCCCCGCATAAAGGGCAGGCAAAAAAAGTCGAACAAAAAAGGCCGGACATACAAAGAAAATTAATAGATGGCAACAGACAACCACTCGTCACGAAGCGCATATTACATATCGACATTGAGCGTGTCGATGATATTGTTTCTGCTTGGAATAATAGCATACGGGGCTGCCAACATAGCCAAGGCCTCGGGGCAGCTGATGGACGACATGTGCATAAACGTGCTTCTGAAAGAGGGACTCGGAGATAACGAGATAAAGGCGCTTCAAAACAGAATTGCGGCAACATCGGGCGTGGGCCGCGTGGAGTATATCAGCAAAGAGGAGGCCGCAGCCGAGTTTCGCGCGTTTGCCGGCGAAGACCTCAGGGTATTTTTAGACGACAACCCGTTGCCCGCATCTTTCGAGGTGCACCTTAAAGACCGTTACGAAAACACCATCAAGCCCGAACGCACCGCCGAGCTGTTGGGCAAGTTCGACGGCGTGGCCGAGGTGCTTTACAAGCAAGATGTGCTCGAGCATGTGAGCGGCAATATATATAAGGTGCGCATAATAGCCGTATCTTTTATGCTTGCGCTGCTTGTGCTCAGCATAATACTGATAGCCAACACCATACGCATGGTGGTGCATACCAAGCGTTTCCTTATCAAGACAATGCGCCTTGTGGGAGCCACCGATAAGTTCATACGCACCCCTTTTATACGCGACGCCTTTTATCAGGGGTTGTCGGCAGGAGTCACCGCCTGGGTATTGCTCTCGGCGGTGATTATGGGCATAGCTTATTTCTCGCCCAACATGCCGTTTACCGAAGACGACCTTACGACGTTGGCGGTGATTTACGGCGCCGTCATGGTGACAGGGGTTGCCATCTGCATGGTGTCGACATCGGTGACGCTGCAACGATATCTCAACATAGACAATAATTCGCTTTACATATACTGACGTCTATTTATGAAAACAAACAAAAAAATCGTACCGCCGGAAAAAGAGGAGCGAATGGCTCTCTCGAAGAGTAATTATATCGCAATGCTGATAGGCTTCGCCATAATACTCATAGGTTTCATTCTCATGAGCGGCGGCGGAAGCCCCGACCCCGAGAATGTGTTCAACGGCGAAGAGCTGTTCAGTTTCAGACGCATAACACTCGCCCCCATTATCGTGCTCGCAGGTTTCGCCGTTGTGGGATACGGCATCATGAGGCGGGGAAAATAACATGCCTATGAGGCTGTGGTGACCGTCGCTTTCCGAGTCCGTCAGAGACAAAAACGAAGAGTGAGATCTGGAAGAACCGGGGAAAGGTAACCGCAGCTTTCTTTGTCCGTAAGGGGGCAAAACGGGGATGAACGCCGTAAAGCGCCTATTGGCAAGGGACAAGAACAGAGGGCGTGAGCAGGCGTGAGGCAGGGACGCAAAAGAGGAAAAGGCGGGGGAGCTGAAGCAGCCGTATGCACTGCCCCTCCGATGACAATCAACTGTTTTTAAAACGAATTACAAACGATCTCCGCTAAAGGAGAGACAAAAAAGAAAGGTATGTCTATCATAAATGCCATATTGTTAGGTATTTTGCAGGGTCTGACCGAATTTCTGCCCATCAGCAGCAGCGGTCATCTTGAGATTTTAAGCCATCTGTTGGGAGTCAACAGCGAAGATAATCTCGACTTCTCGATAGTGTTGCACGGCGGGACGGTGTTGAGCAACATTGTAGTTTTCAGGCACGAGATTTGGCATTTGATA
>CAMRVW010000030.1 GCA_947054185.1 uncultured Rikenellaceae bacterium
AAAATATCAAAACGGGGTCTGTGACCCCTCCCCCGGAAGGGCCGCCGGAGGCAGTTCCCGCAAACCTTAAACGGCAGTGCCGGCAAATCAAAACGGCAATGTCCGCAACATAAACGGCAGCTCCGACGTTATTCGAATACCAGGCGTCCGAAGAATCGGGGCAGGTGAAAATTGGGTGTCGGGTTGGCTATGGGACTCCACGACAGGAAGTGGGGTTGCCGGAGGTTATCGCCGCATTTATAGAAATTGGCAGTGGCCTCGACGCCCGTCAGTGAGGCTATGTCATCTTTGAAAAAGGCCTCTTTGGGTATGGCCAGCAATAGACTCCACGAGGTCTGCTCCACCCTCTCGGCAAAGGGCCCGGAGCCGAGCGAGGGCACACGTACTATAGATGAGAGTATGTGAGTGTCGGCAAAACACTTGCTCTCGCCGCCGGCAAGCCTGTGCGAGAGCAAGACACGACCGGCTGCATTGGTCTCGAGATTGTAATATGACTCTTTGTCGAAACTCACGAAAAACTCAACGCACGAATCGCACCATACGGCACCGTTGTCATGCTCTGCCACTGCGGCAACACTCTGTTCATCAACACTGTAACGCAAATATATCTTGTCGCCGTCATGCAAGATGACAAACGACACCTCCGGGGCATAGGGGTAATCAGCGGGCCAGTTGACACACCCTATGGGGTGAACCTCTCCTCTATCCAAAAGCGCCGACACACTCTCTATAGACAACTGAGAATCTATCTTTTTTACAACGACTGTTTTCATCGATACTGATTTTATAAAACACTGCAAAAATCATCGGGAAACGACACATGCCTCCCGATGAAAACTCATCGCACCGTCTGCCGCGCTATGTGCAGCAAAATAACGAACATTAAATCAACCTCTTACCGCCTCGACGACAGCACGACGCATCGCCTCCTCCTGTTGTTCCATGCTCTGCAACAGCTTGTATTGGGCACGTGTGCGCACCAGATTGTGATCGGGATATTTGATGCGGTAATAGGTGTCGCCATTTATGTAATCCATCAAAAATCGCAACACCTGCTCGAATGTTATGAACAACGCCGAAAAGGCCAGGCTGTCAATCTCCACAGGCGAGAGAAACCCTTTGGCCTCCGAGAGATAGCCCTCAGTGTAACCGCGAAACATATCCATGCTCATGCTCACGCGCGACAGGTCGGGGTCGTCCTCCTCGCCGGTGTTGGCATACGAGCGTATCGAGTCGCCGAAGTCGTTGAGCGCGGTGGCAGAAAGAACCGTGTCGAGGTCTATGACACAAAGCACCTCGCCATCTTTGTCGAACAATATATTGCTTATCTTGGTGTCGTTGTGAGTTACTCTGCGTGGTATCACGCCCGTCTCTATCAGCTCCCAGAAATTCATCATGCGCTGACGGCGAGCCTCTATCCAGCCTATCTCCTCTGCCAGAGAGGCCACACGACCCGCCTTGTCGGCTTTTACGGCCTCATCCCACTGCTCGAAGCGGAAGCGCATGTTGTGAAAGCCAGGCAATATGTCGGCCAGCGACTCGTTGAAATCGGCAAGCAGACGCTGAAACAGACCTATGCCCTTGCCGCCCTGATAAGCCAGGTGAGGCTCGGTGGCGGCGGCGTAAGAGAGCGTATCCTCGATAAAAAGCGTCATTGTCCAATAGTCGTCACCGTCTATGTGATAGAGCTTGCCGTCGCCGGTCTCGACAAGGGTCATGACCTGACGCAGCGGATCGCCGCCCATGGCCGTCACCCTCTTCTTGAGATGGTCGGTCACACGGCAAATGTTGTCCATCATGGCAGGTATGTCGGTGAATATGCGGTTGTTCTTGCGCTGCAATATATAACGGTGACCGCCGTCTGTCGAGGCTATGAAGGTGTCGTTTATGAAGCCCTCGCCCAAAGGCTTGGCCGCAACAACGGGACGGTCGGTCTTGAAATTAGAGGCTATGCCGATAAGTTTCTGTTCCATGTGCTTTTATTTATACGAAGAGAAATATTTCATGAACTGGGCGCGCTCGTAACCGCTGTCGGCCTCTGAGGGCTTATGTGCCATGCGTCCCTTGAACTGACTGACAGACTGATAGTTGTTGCGGCTCATCCATACGGTGAGGAACTCTGTCATCCGGCTTATCACCCTCTCGCCGCCATTGTAAACGGCCGAGCAGACGCATGCAGCCGATGCTCCGGCCAGCAACACCTTGACAACCGATTCGCCGCTGTCTATGCCCGTTGAAGCGCCTATATCGATGGCGTCGACCTCTCCCGCCGCCTTGGCCACCCATCGCAGGAGGGTGCGCATCTCGGTGCGGTTACTCAAAATGTCGGTCGACCCTATGGTCATGCTCTCTATGTCGATGTCGGGCTCCCACATGCGGTTGAACAACACAACGGCCTTGGCTCCGCGGTTATACAACTCTTTGACGATATAGAGCGGGTTGGTGAAACGGTTGGGTATCTTAACGGCCACAGGCACACCGACGGCGGCAATGACCTTGGCGGCCGTTTCGAGATAGCGCTCCTCGATGGAGGCGGCACTCTCGGCAGCTCTGACGGGCATGTGGAAGAGGTTGAGCTCTATAGCGTCGGCACCCGCCTGCTCCATGGCCGAGGCATAACGAAGCCACTCACCGCCGCTCTTGGCGTTGATGCTGGCGATAACGGGTATGGCAAGGCGCTTTTTTGCCTCTCTGATGACATCGAGATGCCTGTCAAGGGTGTTGCCGCGTATGTAACTGTTAAGGTAATCGGCAGCCTCGGGATAGTCTTCAGAGGCAACGGCCGCCGACACCTCGCCGCATATCTGCTCCTCGAAGATGGATTTGACAACGACGGCACCGGCCCCCGCGCGCTCGTAACCGACCATGTTGTCGACAGAGAATGTCAGACCCGAGCTGCTTACAATAACAGGGTTCTTGAGCTTCAAGCCCATATAAGTTACTTCTGTTGAAATCATAATATCAATTGTTTTTATTCGTTTCTTTTCATTATTCATGCGGAAAATCGGCTGCTGCAACATCCTGCCTCTGCGGCAACTTGCAACGGTAACATCTTGCCCCTGCGACAGCTTGCCACACGTGCCGTCTGTGACATCACACCTGTCAGAACAAAATCCATACCTATTTATATATAGCTGTCAGCGTCGCCCGAAAATGGAGCTGCCCACCCTTACGAGGGTTGTGCCCTCCTCCACCGCTATCTTGTAATCGCCCGACATGCCCATGCTCACGGTATCGAACCCTGCGCCGAGGCAGACTCTCAGCCGCTCGAATATGGCCCTTGTGCGCCGGAACTCCGAACGCACCACCGCCACATCATCGGTAAACGAAGCCATAGACATCACCCCTTTAAGTCGGATATTACTCAACATCTGAGGCTTGCCGCTGTCGACAAACCGCATCAGCTCATCTTCGTCCCACCCGTGCTTCGACGTCTCACGCGCCACGTGAAGCTCGAAAAGCACCTCGGTGACGCGTCCGCACAAGGCCGAGCGCGCATCTATGGCCTCAAGCAGACGCGCCGAGTCGACAGAATGTATCAGCGACACACAAGGCACCACATATTTCACCTTGTTGGTCTGCAACGAACCTATAAAATGCCACTCTATGTCGTCGGGCAAAAGCGCGCGCTTGGCCATAAGCTCCTGCGGACGATTCTCTGCGAAGGCACGCTGACCGCACCCGTAAGCCTCCGAAATGGCGCTCTCGGGAAAGGTTTTCGACACGGCAACCAGCTTGACATCTGCCGGAAGAGTGCTTTTTATTTCGGCTATATTTTGTTCTATCGTCATAATTTATTAACTTTGGAGTTGGTAACCTTACACGCTCTTGTGTGTGCAAAGAGACCTCCGCCTCTGAAACGGAGATGCCCGCCGCCGGTATGGCGACAAAGCCTCCGCATTTCAACCGGGCACTAAAATTAAGTAAAATATTTTTAAACACAAAATAAATGAGAAAAGGACTGATTTCACTTGCAGCCGCAATAACCGCCATGTTATTGCCCGCCTCTTTCGCGGACGCATGCACCAACATCATCGTCACCAAAGGGGCCTCTAAAGACGGGTCGGTAATGGTGACCTATTCGGCCGACTCGCACGTGCTTTACGGGGAGCTTTACCGCACCCCCTCAGCCGACCATGCACCCGGCACCATGCTCAACATTTACGAGTGGGACACCGGCCGTTACATGGGCCAAATAGCCCAGGTGGCGCACACCTATTCCACCATAGGCAACATGAACGAGCACCAGCTCATCATCACCGAGACAACCTTCGGCGGCCTGCCCCAGTTGCACGATAAAGACGGCATAATGGACTATGGCTCGCTTATTTACATCACCCTCCAACGCGCCAAGACAGCCCGCGAAGCCATAAAGGTGATGACCGATCTGGTGGCCGAGTATGGTTACGGCTCATCGGGCGAGTCGTTCTCGATAGCCGACAAGAACGAGGCGTGGATACTCGAGCTTATAGGCAAAGGCAGCAAGGTGGTGAACGGTGTCAACGTCAACAAAGGCGCCGTGTGGGTGGCCATACGCATACCCGACGGTTACATCAGCTCGCATGCCAATCAGGCGCGCATACGTCAGTTCCCGCTCAACGACCCAGAGAACTGCATATACAGCCCCGACGTCATCTCTTTCGCCAAGAGCCAAAAGCTTTACAAGGGCAAAGACGAAGACTTCAGCTTTGCCGACACATACAACCCGCTTGATTTCAGCGGCATGCGTGGCTGCGAGGCTCGTGTGTGGAGCGCTTTCAACCGCTTCGCCGACGGCATGGACCAATATATAGAGTATGCAATGGGCCACAGCACCGAAAAACGTATGCCCCTCTATGTCAAGCCTAAAGACAAAGTGTCTGTCAAAGAGCTCGCCGACATGATGCGCGACCATTACGAAGACACACCCATGGACATGCGTTACGACATAGGAGCCGGCGGACACCACCTCCCCTATCGCTGGAGACCCATGACATTCAAGCATGATGGCGTGGAATATGTCAATGAACGTGCCATAGCCACCCAGCAGACAGGCTTCTGGCTCTTGGGACAGGCGCGCAGCTGGCTCCCCGACGAAGTGGGCGGCATATTGTGGTTTGGTGTGGATGATGCCGCAACCTCTTGCCTCACACCCGTTTACACAAGCTCTTTAGACGTGCCCGAATGTTTCCGCGAGGGTAACGGCAACCTCATAACCTATTCGCCAACCGCCGCCTTCTGGATATTCAGCCGCGTGGCAAATGCCGCTTACCTGCGTTACGATCTTATAAGCAAAGATATTCAAAAAGTTATCGACCGTCGTGAAAACCAGGCCATTGCAGAAATACCTGCCATTGACAAAGCGGCTGTCGAGCTTATGAGCGTATCGCCCGAGGCAGCACGTCGTTTCCTGACCGACTATTCAATCAACAAAGCACAGTCTATGTTCAACGAATGGGTTGACCTTGACAACTATCTGCTTGTCAAATATATAGATGGCAACGTCAAGAAAGAGGGCCCCGACGGATTCCTCTCTAACCAATACAACCCCACTCGCGCGGCAAGCCCCGACCAGCCGGGTTATAACGAGAAATGGAAAAAAGCCGTTGCCGAAGATGCAGGCGAAACACTTAAAGTACACCCTGTGAAATAGTCATGGTGTGACCAAAACAAAAAATCCGACAGTATTTCTGTCGGATTTTTTTGTTTTATAGGATGTCCGCCAAAATTTTGAAGCAGACACAAAATGCCCGGGACAATGCAAGTTTCCATCATGTGCGCGTTACCTCACCGAAAAGCTTTCCGAGGATGGCTCCGGCAGAACTTCTTATGCAATGAATTTAAAGTCAGAGGGGCAGCATGGAGTGAAGATGCAATAAAAAGCCGAACCGGAGACATCTCAAGTTCGGCAATATATTTACCTGCAATGGTCAGAAAAGATCGTCGGCATCATGGTCGGTGCGGTAATAGTGACGGTTTTGAAAATAGATGCTGCCGTCATACATGCGATGGCTCGCCACTCCTATAATGACATGATTGCCTTTTAGGCGGTACTTGAAAGTGTTGATGTGGTGCACCACCTTCATGCGGTCGTCGAGAAGGTAATAATCCACCTCGTCATCGCCGAAGCACAGGGCCGACGTCGCATCGTCAAAACCATCCTCGTCTGCTGAAACATGAATCCAGACGCTTCCTGCGATAGAATAATCGATTGTCTCCTCCTTGACACAAGAGCACAGGCACAGAGACACACCTAATAGGAATAATAATTTTTTCATTTTCAATACACTATATAATATACGATATTAACACATCCTTAAGTATCGGCTATTTGCCGAATATATCGCAGAAATCTTTAAACAGATAGATGCGGTTCTTTTTCTGGCCTGTCGTCTCAACCAACACCCCGGCCTTTACAAAATTGTCTATCATGGTGTTTACCGTCGGCATGGTGATGTCGAGCGCCTCCATCACATCGCGCGAACATACGGCCACGCGCTCGGTAAGCAACTTAAGGAAAGCCATGTTGTTGGCCGCGCGTCGCTGGTCTTCCGAAAACTTCTCTCTCAATCCCGACACAAGCCTCTCGGCCGCCGTTATCTTAGAGAGCGACTCTTTAGCCCCCTCGGCAATTCCCACCGCCATGAATTTGAGCCACGGCACCATATTGCCGCTCTCGCGCGCCATGTTCATGCGGTCGAAATATATGCGGCGATGCGACTCTATGTGGTTGCCCACAAACACCGACGGACGACACAACAGCCCCTCCGACACCAGCATCAGCGCCGTCATAAGACGCACAATGCGCCCGTTATAATCGGCAAACGGATGTATGTTAAGGAATTGCAGGTGCGCCATGGCAACCCTCACAAAAGAGTTGAGCGACTGATTTGCCGACTGTAAAAACTCGTCGAGGTTGGCCATAAGCTGCTGTATCTCATCGGGATGCGGCGGCACGTAATCGGCATCCTGCAATGTCGCGCCTCCCACCGCTATATGCTCGACACGAAACATACCCGGAATGCGGTTGACACCCTTGGAAACACCCATCATCTGCTTGTGTATGGCTCTCAATGCCTTGACCGACAGCTTTTTGCTGCTGCTGTTGGCGATAATGTATTCAGCCTCGTCTATGGTGCCCACATAACGGGCCGTCTCCTCTTTGCGAGAGCGTTTGCGGGCGGGCAACTCGCTATCGGGCATGTGGTACTCTTCAAAAGAGAGACCGCTGCCCTCCGAACGCAACCACGACAGGGCATCGCTCACCCACAAATGGCGTATGTATGTGGATGCCGCATCTATATTGCGCAGATAGCCGTCCAAACGACCGACGGCAAGCGACGCCTCGGCAATGAGCATGGCCGCCTCGGCATCGTCCACGGTGATATTCTCGTTCAGACGTGCCGGCACATAATATCTGAACTTGTATTGATCGACCCAACGACCTGTCTGATAAGCTGATATTGTTCTTCTCTCTGTCATAATCCATTCTAACGACAAGCAACTGAAGAGGCCCGCACACATCTGACATACAATAAGTCAAACCCTTCAGGCAATTTCTTCCAATATGTTTTTTATACGCGCCAAAAAAGCAGCTTCACTGTAAGACTCCGACGCCCGTCTGTTGCTCTCCTTGTAAAAAGTCAACTTTTGCGCAACCCTTGCAATGGAGTCGGCGATAGATTGCGGGTCGGCATGGTCGCAGGCCACACCGTTTACACCGTCACCGAATATGTCGCCTATGCCGCCCACCGACGGATCGGTCACAACGGCACAACCCGTGGCATAGGCCTCCAATATGACGATACCCTGCCCCTCGTCATGCGACGGCAACACCAGTATATCACTGTTTTTAAGCGCGTTGCGTTTGTCATCACCCGTCACCACCCCTTTATATACCACCCTGCCCGGATAACCTGCGCACATGCGCTCGACCCTCTCACGCACCGTGTCGCTTTCTATGGCCCCGGCCAGCGTGAGTCTGTACCTGTCTGCAAGCGACTCGAAAGCATCAAGCATCTGAAAGATACCTTTGGCCTCCATCAGATTGCTCAGAAACAGTATGCCGGCCCCGTCGCTGTCGAGTGTCGCCGCAAACTCGTCGTCAGACAGGCGCAAACTGTCGTCAATACCGTTTGCACACACGCGTATGCGCTGCGGCGGCAATATACGCTCCACCGTGCGGGCTATGGTGCCTCCCAAGACGACAACCGACGCCGCACCTTTCAGACACCACCCCATAAGCCGCCTTTTAAAGCGTGGCAATGCAGCGTAATTATGGTAAAGCCGCGCCGAGTGTATGTGCAAGACGTAAGGTTCGCCCTTGATCCGCGCGGCAATGATGTAAGGGAAAAAACGCATCAATGTACGAAAAGAGGAGCCAACGCTCATGTAAACGACATCATAGCCGCGCAACCATACGGGGGCGAAATCTCGAAACAATATGCGCACAATATCGACCAGACGACCGGGCGACCATAACGGAGGCATCTTATTGCCGGCAAAGCCCTTGTCTATTGCAGAGTCAATAACCGTTACCCTCTCGGTGCGGGCCAATCCGTCGAAAGCCATCCTGTCGGCTGCCGACTGCCCGTGCAAAGGGGGCGGAAGTGGTCCTATGGTTAAAATCTTCATAAGGCTCTCGGGTCGCTAAAGCAATGGTAAACAGCTATATAAAAACCAAAACCAAGCCCGTGCGCGTCATCGTCCAAGCCTCGTTTCAAGCCACTAAATTAGATATTTTTCCGCTAAGTACCAAAACATTAAAACCGCCCGCAAACAAAGCCCCCTCGGCTCTTAAGGTCATACTGTGAACCGGCCCCATTTGAACAACCTTGCAAGAGAAATACAACACCTTGATTATCACCCGACAAACCGACTGAAACGCACCGACAGCCAGGCACCTTAAATCCACCCGGCAATCACCTGAACAGAGTCTCGAACAATGCAGGCACACCCGTATCGAAAAGCATCTCTTTGCCAGAGGTGGGATGAATGAACCGTATGCGACCGGCATGCAGCGCGACACGTCCTATGGGCGAAGAGATGCCGCCATACCTCTTGTCACCTATTATGGGGCACCGTTTGTCTTTCATATGCACCCTTATCTGGTTTTTCTTGCCGGTTTCGAGCATACACTCCACCATGGAGTAACGGCTGTTGGTCTTAAGGCGCCTGAAGCGGGTAACGGCCAACTCGCCCTCGTCGGGATTTTTTGTCGAATAGACCATATAAGCCTTGTTTTCCGCCAGATAGGAACTTATAACCCCCTCCTCTTCGCGCATGGGCGGACTCACCACGGCCACATACTTACGCTCGAGAACCATATCCTCCCAGTTCTTCTGCAACTTGTGCTGCACATCCATGCTTTTGGCAAAGAGCATCAACCCCGAGGTCTCGCGGTCGAGACGGTGAACGATGAATATGCGGGCCGAACGGTCTTTGCTTTTGAGATATTCGCTCAATATATAATAGGCAGTCTTGATGCGCTCGCTGTCGGTGGCCATGGAGAGCAAACCATTGCGCTTGTCTATCACTATTATGTCGTCGTCTTCGTAAACGATGCGTAACATCTTGTGCGTAAACGGCTTTTCCACATGCCCTAATGTCACGCGCACCACATCGCCGGCACAAAGCGGCGTGTCGAACCCCGTCTTGGCAACACCGCCCACGGTAACCTGTCCGTGAGCCAGATAGCTCTTGACCGTCGTGCGGCTCTTGTCTTTATACACTGCCAACAGAAACTCCATCAGCACGGAGGGCTCCGTCACCGTATGTTCGTCGACACGCGGTGCGGCCGACGCACCATTGTCTCTCTTTCTGCCCGCCGTATCTGCGGGGCGGTTCTTTTTCATCATTGCAAATGGTATTATTCGTCATAGAGCAGGTATTGCGCGCGCGCCTTTTTAAACTGCGCCACATCATCTTGCCAGCGTGCCTCTATCTCTTGCGCCGAGGCCCCCTTTCCGATCATCTCACGCACATAATCGACCCCGATGAGCCGCTCGAAAGCATTATTGAAAAACCTGTCACCCATGCCCATATCCCTGTAAGCATCAATTACATATTCGAGAGAAAGCCCCTTGCCGACAAGACTTCCGACAGGTATGGTGTCGAGCGACACACCATGACACACCTTGTCTTTGCAGGGCGGATTGACAGCCGACTTCATGGCCCGCGGCACGAACGAATAAGCGCGTCCTTTCATCGAGGGGTGGCCATATATCTTGAACGGTTTGTCGGTGCCGCGTCCCACGCTCACGGGGGTGGCCTCGAAGTAACACAACGAGGGATAGAGGTATATCGCCGTCATGTCGGGCAGATTGGGCGAGGGAGGCACCGGCGGGGCGTATAGGGTGCGATGGTCGTAACCCTTGGCTCGTATCACCCTAAGGCGGCACTTCCACCCGTCTTTGACCCACCCCTCGCCGACGGCCATATAGGCAAGCTCGCCAAGCGTCATGCCGTGGACAACGGGTATGGGATAGACGCCCACGAAAGAGCGATGCTTCATATCGAGTATCGGGCCGTCGACATAATGGCCGTTGGGGTTGGGACGGTCGAGTATCACCACCTCGGTGGAGGTGCGCGCGGCCGCCTCTAACAGATAATGAAGCGTCGACAGATAGGTATAATATCTCAGCCCGACATCCTGAAGGTCGAACACGACCACATCGAGCTTTCGCATGACCGAGTCGGCCGGCGCCTTGGATGCCCCATAGAGCGACAACACCGGGATGCCCGTCTTGGGGTCACGACCGTCACGCACCCTCTCGCCCGCAGACACATCACCGCGGAAGCCATGCTCGGGAGCGAAGATGTAACGTATGTCGACACCGAGGCGGCTGAGCGTGTCGACCAGGTGTACCCCGCCGCACAGGCCGCTATGGTTGGTTAGCAGACCCACGCGCCGCCCCTCCAACAGATGCAGATATTGCTCGGTGCGGTCAGCACCGCACAAGACGGACTCCGAGAAAAGCACCTCTTCTCCTTGTCGCTGTTGCCCCCCGGAACGGATAACATCCGCCGACTCAACCACACCGCACCCGGGGTCGAGATGCTGCGACACACTCTGCGCTGACACATAGGACATTACAATCAGCGACAACACCGACGCGACTATCGTCTTAAACTGTTTCATGGCTGTAAAGGTAATAATAAAGCCTATCTTTTGCAATTTTGCGTCCGGCCGAACGCACCGACCCGCTTTTTATTCCGCGAACACCGCCACTTCAAGACCCGACACGCCCGATTCCCCCGACCGGCCATTGCAATCCGGGACAAGACTGTCACATAAACGGCGACAAAGGGTCGTGCTCCATATAATTGCACATCACCCTCTCGTGGCCAAAATTGGCATAACAATAGAGGCAGTTGTGCACACAGGTGTCATACCGGCCTATATCGACGCTCTGCACACATCCGCATTCGGGACGCTGCCCGCTCGCCCTCTTCACCATGGGCGCGCCTCCCGACAACTCGCCTATGAGCCGGCCGTCGACACAACATCCGTGCCCGACCCCCACCGACTCCAAATCTGCCTTTTCGGCACAGGTGTACACCCGCATGCCATACACCGACGCGATACGCGCAAAGTCCGCCGCCAGAGAGAGCGTCTCATCGGCAGAGGGCCCCCGCCCCTGTATGGCATCGAACCGACGTCTCATCTTGCCGTAAATGTCGACGAAACTTATCATGCACCTCTCGGTGCGCCCGCAAAGCCTCTTGGCTATAGCCTCGAAGCGGCGCCGGTGATAGCCTGCATCTATAGGGCCGGCAAACAAAACAGGATCATACCGCCACACCACCCTCCGCGGCCCTATAAGGTCGGAAAGACGCGCAAAGGTGGCTGTCACCTCATCGACAGGCGGCACACGGGGCTCTATATCGGCGCCGTAACCGTTGACGGTAAACTGAAAATAGTACGTATAATCGTCCAGCAGGGCCAGACGGTCTATCATCGGAGCGGGATTCTTACTCCAAAAGACAAAACAGCCGACATCGTCCGGTGAAAGCTCCACACGCCTCACCTGAGCGGCATTCATAGGGTTACGCACACAGGCAAACCCCTCCCTCAGCCGATTGAAAAACCAATCGGCATAAAAGGCGGGGATATCGGTGCGCCTGGAAACCGACACTATCATAACCGAAGCCTCGCCGCCGCATAACCGGCCTCTATGTCGGCAAATATGTCGGCCACGCTCTCCTTACGCTCCACGAGGGTGGCGGTCTGCCCTATCTCCAACATGCCCTCCTGCATGTCGCCCTCGAATATGCCGAGCTTGGCGCGCCTTTGGCCGACAATCTCCTTTATCTCATCTTCAGACGCGCCGCGATCTATCGCCCCGGCCACCCTTGCATAAAACTCGTTTTTCACCATGCGCACATTGCCCGACCTCTTCAGCGTCAGCATGGTGCCACCCTCGGCCAGAGCACGACACCGCTGCTTGAAAGCCTCCGATGCCGACGACTCGTCGCACAAGGCAAAGCGCGTACCCATCTGCACTCCTTCGGCCCCCAACGCGAACGCCGCCGCCACCTGGGCGCCTGTCGATATGCCGCCGGCGGCTATCACTGGCACCTTGACAACATGACATACAGAGGGGGTAAGCACCATGGTGGCCGTCTCGTCGCGTCCGTTGTGGCCGCCGGCCTCGAAACCCTCCGCCACCACGGCATCGACGCCCGCCGCCTCGGCCTTAAGCGCAAATTTGGCACTCGAAACAACATGCACAACCGTAATGCCCGCCTCTTTGAGCCTGCCTGTGAGCATGGCAGGGTTACCCGCCGAGGTGAAAACGATCTTCACTCCCGACGACAATATTATCCGCACAGCCTCCTCCAATTGAGGATAAAAAAGCGACAGGTTGACACCGAAAGGCTTGTCGGTCTCCGATTTGCACTTTTCTATGTGGTCGCGCAACGTGTCGGGATGCATCGATCCCGAACCGATGAGACCCAGACCGCCGCAATTAGAGACGGCAGAGGCCAACCTGTGACCGCTGCACCACACCATACCGCCGGCTATAATCGGCTTCTCTATGCCGAAAAGCTCTGTTATCCTGCTTGTTTTCATATCGTTATAATCATTTATTTACACCGGCCACACATCTGCATCCATCGTGCCAAAACCAAATGCCGCCCAAAAGCACCGTCCGCCTTACGGAAACATATCTTCCTAAAAGATAATCCGTTCGCAAAAGGATGAAGTTTTACAGACATATTTTTTATACTGCAATATTACATTATTTTGTCGTTTTTTTGTACATTTGTAAAAATATTTCCGGTCATCGGTAAAGAGTTTCAAACTGCAACTATGACAAAGAGATTAAACGTGGCCATCCTCGTGGGAGGCGATTCGCCTGAGTTTGACGTCTCGGTCAAAAGCGGCGCATTCGTCGAGTCGGTTCTCGACCGCGACAAATACAATGTTTTCAGCGTCAAGGTAAAGGAGAGACGTTGGTGGGTCGACTGTAACGGCACCGGGTGCGATGTCGACAAAAACGACTTTTCAGTCACACTGCCCGACGGTGTGCGCATAGGGTTTGATTACGCCCTTATAATGATACACGGCACCCCGGGTGAAAACGGCTTGCTGCAATCATACTTCGAAATGATGCGCATACCCTATTCGACATGCCCGCCCACATCAAGCGCCGTCACTTTCGACAAGATATTGACCAAACGCGCCCTTGCCGGATACGACATACCCATGGCCCGCGACATCCGCATCGCCCGCGGGTCGACATACGACCCACGTGATATCGCGGGCAAGTTCTCCATGCCCCTCTTTGTAAAGGCGGCAACCTCGGGCAGCAGCTTCGGCGTGGTCAAGGTCAAGAGTGCCGACACCCTTGCCGAGGCCATCGACACCGTGCTTGGGCAGAGCTGCGACCTGCTTGTCGAAGAGTTTATAGGCGGCACCGAAATAAGTTGTGGCATAATGCGTTACAAAGGCGAATATATATTATTCCCGCCAACCGAGATAGTGCCCGAAGGCGAGTTTTTCGACTATGACGCCAAGTATAACGGCAAATCGAGCGAGATAACCCCCGCCCGCATCTCGGACAAGGCGTTGCAAAGGCTTTACATATCAATGAAAACCATATATGAGGCGTTGAACATGCGCGCCCTTGTGAGGATGGACTTCATAGTGCGTGACCACACCCCCTATTTCATAGAGGTCAACACCGTGCCCGGCATGTCGCCAGCAAGCCTCATACCGCAGCAGGCACGGGCAATGGGGCTGGAGCCCTCCAAACTCTTCGACATGATAATAGAAGAGACCCTGTAATACCGACAGCAAACGCCCGTGAAAAGGGCACATAACGACATATACATTAAAAGTAAAACTATGAGTTCAAATTACAAACTGGTAACCGGCGGCGGTCTTAAACAAGGTGTCGAGCCGCTCGACATCATCACCCGATACGAGCAGATACCGACCATGGTGTGCCAGTCGGCGGAAGTGGGCGCCCACTATGTGGCCCGCCAGGTGGCCAAAGCCATACAGGCCAAAACCCTCAAGGGTGAAAAGTTCGTCCTCGGCCTCTCGACAGGCAAATCGCCCGTCGGCGTCTATCGCGAGCTGGTGCGCATGCACCGCGAGGAGTCGCTCTCGTTCAAAAACGTGGTCATGTTCAGCCTCGACGAGTTTTACCCCGTCAACGCATCTGAAGACCACAGCC
Source organism: uncultured Rikenellaceae bacterium (assembly GCA_947054185.1). Lineage (GTDB taxonomy): Bacteria > Bacteroidota > Bacteroidia > Bacteroidales > Rikenellaceae > CASDZP01. The sequence continues at coordinate 14,667 of CAMRVW010000030.1, forward strand.
GCAGTCGTGCCATGCGTGAAGAGCTCCTCAAACATATCGACGTCGAAGAGAACAACGTACACCTGCTCCACGGCGATGTGCCGTTAGACGAGGTGTCGACCTTCTGCAAGCATTACGAAGAGAAAATAGCCGAAGAGGGAGGCATAGACCTCATGTTGCTCGGCATAGGCACCGAAGGGCAGATAGGATTCAACGAGCCCGGCACATTCGTCAACACCAAAACGCGACTGGTGGCCCTGAGCAACAACACCCGCAAGGTGATCGCCAACGACATACTGACAGGCAACAAGGTGCCATCACGTGCCATAACCATGGGTATATCCACCATACGCAGCGCCCGCCGTGTGCTCATGTTTGCCTGGAGCGAGGAGAAATCAAAGGTGCTCGAACGCGTTGTCGAAGGTCCCATCAACGCATCGGTGCCCGCCAGTTTCCTCCAAAGACACGAAAACGCAGAGTTCGTCGTCTCTGAAGATGTGGCCGTCGAGCTCACGCGCTTCAAGAAACCGTGGCTTGTTGGCACCTGCGAGTGGACCGACAAGTTCATACGCAAAGCCGTGTTGTGGCTCTGCGAAAAGGTTGACAAGCCGATACTCAAACTGACGTATCAGGACTATATCGACAACTCGCTTGGCCAGCTTCTCGACGAAGTGGGCGACTATTACACTGTCAACATACGCGTGTTCAACGAGTTGCAACACACCATCACAGGCTGGCCCGGCGGCAAACCCAACGCCGACGACTCGACGCGTCCCGAGCGAAGCACCCCATACCCCAAACGGGTGCTCATATTCAGCCCCCACCCCGACGACGACGTGATATCAATGGGCGGCACCTTCATACGCCTCTCTGACCAGGGACACGATGTGCACGTGGCTTACGAGACCTCGGGCAACATTGCCGTTCACGACGACGTGGTGCTCCAGATACTCGACACGGCACGCCAGTGCGGCTTAGGCGACGAATATGACCGCATCAAGGCCATCATAGATGGCAAAAAGCCGGGTGAACGCGAGCCGCGCGAGCTGCTCAACCTCAAAGGAGCCATACGACGCGGTGAGGCACGTGCCGCCGACCGCTTCATAGGTCTCGACGAAAACACCCACGTCCACTTCCTCAACCTGCCTTTCTATGAGACCGGTACCGTCAAGAAAAACGGTGTGGGCCAAGAGGACATCGACATAATAATAAAGCTGTTGCGCGACATCAAGCCTCACCAGATATATGCTGCCGGCGACCTGTCAGACCCCCACGGCACACACCGCGTATGTATCGAGGCAGTGCTCGGCGCAATAAAGCAGATACAGTCTGACGAATGGCTCAAAGACTGCCGTCTGTGGCTCTATCGCGGCGCATGGCAGGAATGGGAGCTCGACATGGTGGACATGGCCGTGCCCCTCAGCCCCGACGAGGTGATAAGAAAACGTCACGCCATCTATCGCCACCTCTCGCAGAAAGACATCGTGCCCTTCCCCGGCGACGACAAACGCGAGTTCTGGCAGCGCGCCGAAGACCGTACGCAAGCCACCGCCAAACGTTACAACAAGTTGGGCATGGCCGAATATGAAGCCATAGAGGTATTCGTGCAATACGATATCTTCCGATAGAAACAATACCTTGACAAAAAAAGAGTCCGGTTTGCGCCGGGCTCTTTTTTTATTGTTTGCCCGACTGTTTGCGCACTTTTTGCCTGCCTCCTCCGGTTTTTTACATATAAAATAGCACTATCTCCACGCTTGCCTCCCCTTTGAGCCATTCATATGTCGGTCTCAAAACAGGTGCAATATGCGCCCCCTCTCCCATTCGGTAAAAATATCGTAAAATTTTTCCCGAAACATAAAAACAGCAATATCAACACCTTATAATAACAACCATAAATTTCTTTACAAAAAAACCTATTTTTATTTGGAGTTAGATTTTTTTTGTCATACATTTGCACTCGCAAAGGGAATAATTCGATTCAATAGCTCAGCAGGTAGAGCACAACACTTTTAATGTTGGGGTCCTGGGTTCGAGCCC
>CAMRVW010000031.1 GCA_947054185.1 uncultured Rikenellaceae bacterium
ACATGGCCAAGATAGGCGTGTCGCTCATACCCATATTGGTGGTGGGACTGTTGTTTAAAAGCGCCATAGAGGAGCTTTTCGGCGGCGGACTGCTGATAGTGGGTTGCATGCTTCTGGTGACGGCGGTGTTGTTGCTGTTTGCCGGCCGCAAACGTGACGGAGGCAGACCGGTGGGATATTTCGACGCGTTCATAATAGGCTTGGCGCAGGCGGTGGCTGTGGTGCCGGGGCTGTCGCGTTCGGGTGCCACCATATCGACGGGGCTGTTGCTGGGAAACAAACGCGAAGAGGTGTCCAAGTTTTCATTCCTCATGGTACTGATTCCCATAATAGGGATGAACCTGCTCGATGCGATAAAAGGAGACATCGGAGGCAGCAACCTGTCGACGGCGGTGCTGCTGGGCGGGTTTATGGCATCATTCCTGACGGGTGTGTTTGCCTGCCGACTCATGATACGCATTGTCAACAGAGGGGGGCTGTGGTGGTTCTCGCTCTATTGCTTTATTGTCGGCACCGCAGTGGTGATTTGGTCGCTCTTTTAATACAGTGATATGATTGATTCGCTTATAGACAAAGACCTCACGCAGGGACATGTGGCGGTTGTGGACAAACCTTACGGATGGACCTCGTCAGACGTGGTGCGCAAGATGCGTTACCTGTTGCGGTCGGCCGGATATCGCAAGATAAAGGTGGGACATGCGGGAACGCTCGATCCGTTAGCCACGGGGGTGCTCATAGTGTGCATAGGTCGTGCCACCAAGCAGGCGGACGCTCTTCAGGCCGAAGAGAAGGAGTATATCGCCGACATACGTTTAGGGGCCACCACACCCAGCTTCGACCTCGAGCATCCGGTCAACGCCACATACCCAACCGATCACATAACCGAAGAGGCCGTAAGAGAGGCACTGAAGACCATGACGGGTGAGCAAGAGCAGGTGCCGCCCATATTCTCGGCCAAGCAGATTGCAGGCAGAAGAGCCTATGAATATGCGCGCGAGGGCGAGCAGGTGGAGATAAAGCCTGCGCGGATAACCATATTCTCGGCCGAACCGCTGAAGATAGAGCTGCCAGATGTGAGCGTACGCATAGTATGCTCGAAAGGCACATACATACGTTCGTTCGCGCGCGATTTGGGCATGGCGCTAAAAAGCGGAGGACACCTTACGGCACTCAGGCGCACACGCTCGGGCAACCACTCCATAGACGAGGCTTGCACACTCGAAGAGATAGAGGCGACGCTCAGACCATCGCCCGTCTCGTCAGACCGGACCACAAAGAATAATATCGCCCCCCACCAATCGCATCTGTAAGCCGAGCCTGACGGCAAGATAAAGACGAGAAGCACAACACCACTGAATATCAAAAACTTACATGCAGCATCTTTTTATTCTGTAATTTTTTCACCATAAAGTGAAACAAAAATTACAATCTTTCGTATATTAAATGCAGTTTGTTGTTTCCAAAGAGGCAAACGCATATATAACATATTGCCTTTCAACCCCATGAAACTATCTCAGTATAACTATGGCCTTACTGCCGACATGATAGCCAAATATCCGGCAGAAAATCGCGACGAATCGCGTCTTTTGGTTCTCGACCGCAAGACAGGTAAGATAGAACACAAGATTTTCAAAGACATCATAGGCTATTTCAAAGACGGCGATGTGTTTGTATATAACAACACAAAGGTGTTTCCGGCACGTCTGTACGGCAACAAAGAGAAGACCGGAGCCGAGATAGAGATATTCCTGCTCAGAGAGCTTAACGCCGAACAACGTCTGTGGGATGTGCTTGTCGACCCTGCCCGCAAGATACGCATAGGCAACAAGCTCTATTTCGGCGATGACGACCTGCTCATAGCCGAAGTGATAGACAACACCACCTCGCGCGGACGCACACTCCGATTTCTTTTCGACGGTAACCACGACGAGTTTAAAAAGGCGCTCTTCAGCCTGGGCGAGACTCCTCTGCCCAAGTGGATACGCCCAAAGGTGGAAGATTTGGACGCAGAGCGTTACCAGACGGTATTTGCCAAACACGAGGGTGCAGTGGCCGCCCCGACGGCAGGGCTTCATTTCAGCAAGCACCTGCTTAAACGCTTAGAAATCAAAGGAATAAAGTCGGCCGAAATAACACTGCACGTGGGGTTGGGCAACTTCCGCAACATAGATGTGGAAGACCTCACCAAGCACAAGATGGACTCCGAGCAGATAAACATAGACGAAGAGACTGCCGAGATAGTAAACAGCGCCAAAGACAAAGGCAAGCGGATATGCGCCATAGGCACCACCGTTATGCGCACGATAGAGAGCTCGGTGACCACACAGGGACGCATAAAACCGTTCTCGGGGTGGACAAATAAATTCATCATGCCGCCTTACGACTTCTCGGTGGCCGATGCCATGGTGACCAATTTCCACATGCCGCTCTCGACACTCCTTATAATGGTGTCGGCGTTCACCGGCTATGAGCTTTTGATGGATACCTATCAGACGGCCATGAAAGAGGGATACCGATTCGGCACTTACGGCGATGCCATGCTGATAATATGATATTTACAACATATTCACCCCGACAGACCCGGACGATGGTTCGGGTCTGTCGTTTTTATATCGTGAGCCTATGACAAAGCCGGCCTCAACCATAAAGCCCACACACCGACTCGACGAAAGAACGTTTTAAAAGAGACAAAAGAGGCCTTACATACGGCTGCAAAGGTTTTAGGCATTAAAAACAGACCTGACCAATAATGCCGCCACACAAGGCATACGACATGATAAATAGCTATAAATCAATGACAAGCAACCCGCAAACCCACCCGAACGGCAGAGCGGGACAAACTATAAATCCATAAATATGTACCGAACTATTGTTTTTTAATATAATTTTCCTTACATTTACTGAAAATAAAAGGCGGATTCGTGCCACGCAAGCGACATAACCCATAACGAGCCTTCTATCAGCGTCAAAACAATTCACGCGCACAAACCAACCCGACCGCACAAACCGGGTCTTTAGAAACATAGAGATATGGCAATACTTAAATTCCAACAAAGCGACCTTGTAAACCTCGAATTTTCGCTCGAACGCGAATTTCTGTCGACAAACCGCGCCGGCGGGTACATGAACACCACCATAACGTGTTGCAACACACGCAAATATCACGGTCTTATGGTGTGTCCCATCTCAGACGGCTCATCAGATCGTTATGTGTTGCTCTCAAGCATGGACGAGACCGTCATTCAGCATCAGCAGAGTTTCAACCTCGCCCTGCACAAATTTCCGGGCTCTTACGAGCCTAAAGGGCACAAATATATCACCGCATTCGATTACACGCCCACACCTTCGATAACATATCGTGTGGGTGGTGTCGTATTACGCAAGGAGCTTTTGTGGCTGCACACCTCCGACAGGCTTATGATCAAGTACACGCTTCTGGAGGCCACCTCGCCCACACGTCTGCGGTTGCGTCCCTTCCTCGCGTTCAGAAGCATAGACTCCCTGAGCCGTGCCAACATGTTCGCCTCGGGGCACTCCACTCCGGTGGAGGGAGGTGTGTCGGTGACACCCTATTCCGACATGCCGACGCTTTACATGCAGATAGACAGTCCCAACGAATTTCTGCCCGCGCCCGACTGGTATTACAACTTCAAATATGCCAAAGAGGCCGAGCGCGGATATGAGTCGCAAGAGGACCTGCTCACCCCCGGCATCTTCGAGATGGATATAGCCAAGGGCCAGAGCATAATAGTGTCGTGCTCGCTCTCCAAGGTCGACACCTCGGGGCTTACGCGCGAGTATGACGAAGAGATAGGCCGCCGGTCGGTGAAGACGGAGTTCAAGCCTTGCCTGCAACACTCGGCCCGTCAGTTTTTCGTGCGTCGCGGCGGCAAGACCGAGCTTATAGCCGGATATCCGTGGTATGGCATGCGCGGACGCGACGCCCTCATGGCCCTGCCCGGCCTGGCGCTGACACAGGGACGCACCGAGGATATGACCGCCGTGTTGGACCGCATGATAGACGAACGCAAAGGGGGCTTGTTTGCCAACTATCCGGGCGATTACTCATCGTCAGACACCTCGTTGCACTTCTTCTATTGCATGAGCTGCCTTGAACACCACATAGGACGCGAGAATATATGGAACCGTTACGGCACCGTGATGAAAGAGGTGCTCGACGCTTACATGTGCGACTCTCTCGGACGAGGTGTCATAGTGCATGACAACGGGTTGGTATGGGCCGACGGTGGCGGACGTCCGCTCACATGGATGGATGCCGTTGTCAACGGTGAGGCCGTGACGGAAAGACGCGGCTATCAGGTGGAGGTCAACGCCTTATGGTACAAGGCCGTATGTTACACGCTCGAGCTGGCAAGACAGTTTGGCGATAGCGCCACCATAGACAAATGGGGACACATGCCCGAACGCATACGCAAGAGCTTCATTGAGACATTCTGGCTCGAGGAGGGCTATTTGGCCGATTACGTCAACGAAGAGGAGACATCGCGCCTTATAAGACCAAACCAGGTGACGGCATGTTCGTCATCATACAACCTGCTCGACGACTCGCAGACGATATCGGTGCTTGAGACCATAGACCGCTATCTGCTCACCCCCAGAGGTTTACGCACACTATCGCCTGACAGTGTCGATTACACCGGCTTTTACGAGGGCGACGAAGAGGCGCGCAACCTGTCATCACACGAGGGCTCGATAAGGCCGTGGTTGCTGGTGCCATATTTGAGCGCCAAGCTCAGGATATACGGGGCGGGATATCTGCCCAAGGCCAAAGAGATGCTGGAGTCGTTCCGTGAAGATTTCACCGAGTATGGCATAGGCACGGTGGCGGAGCTTTACGAAGGCAACCCGCCATACACACCCAAAGGGGCCATATCGTTTGCAGTGAACGTTGCCGCGGTGTTGAGCATGATACACTTCGTGGAGCGCATGGAGGCAGGGCGTTAATGTTGGATATTAATAATGAAGATATAAGAAGATGAGAGTTTTAATGTTTGGCTGGGAGTTTCCCCCTCACATCGCGGGCGGATTGGGTACGGCTTGTTACGGGCTGACACGCGGACTGGCGCGTGCCGGTGCCGAGGTTATCTTTGTCGTGCCCAAGGCTTACGGCGATGAGGATCAACGCTTTGTGCGGGTGTTGAACGCCAGCGAGGTGGAGGCCGAGTATGGCAATGCAGTCACGGGAGATATATGGGAGCGCGTCAAGTTTATCCATATAGACTCCAACATTGTGCCTTACGCCTCAGAGGAGGAATTTGCCTCGGAGGGCGAAAATGCCAAGAAAGGCGGAAGCTTCAGGAGCGGCGACATCTGGCGCGAAAGATTCAACTTCTCGGGCAAGTATGGCACCAACCTCATGGAGGAGGTGTCGCGCTTTGCCGTGGTGGGTGCCGAGGTGGCGCGCATGTTGGAGGGTCAGTTCGACGTGATACACGCACACGACTGGCTGACATATTACGCCGGCATTGCCGCCAAGAGAATATCGGGCAAGCCGTTGGTGGTGCACATACATGCCACGGAGTATGACCGAAGCGGCGAGAACGTCAACACAACGGTCTATAACATAGAGAAGGCGGGCATGAGTGCCGCCGACAGGGTTATTGCCGTGAGCCACCTGACCGAAAACATAGTGGTCAACAAGTATGGCATAGACCCCAGAAAGGTGTGTGCAGTGCACAATGCCGTGAGGTTTGCATCTAACGACGCCGACCAGACCGAAAGAGCCATACCCGACAAGATAATAACATTCTTGGGGCGCATAACCTTTCAGAAAGGCCCGGAATATTTTGTCGAGGCGGCGGCCAAGGTGCTCAAACGCGAGCCTAAGGCACGTTTCGTGATGGCCGGAAGCGGCGACATGCTCAACGGCATAATAAGGCGCGTGGCCAAGCTCGGAATATCGGACAGGTTTCATTTCACCGGCTTCCTCAGAGGCGAAGAGGTGCAACGCATGTTCTCGCTGAGCGACGTCTATGTGATGCCGTCGGTGTCGGAGCCGTTCGGCATATCGCCGTTGGAGGCCATGAAGTCTAATGTGCCGGTGATAATATCGAAGCAGTCGGGCGTGGCCGAGGTGCTCAAATATGCCATCAAGGTGGACTATTGGGATGTGGACGCATTGGCAGACGCCATATACGGCCTCATCAAGTACCCTGCCCTATCGGACATGTTCATAACCAAAGGCCAGGAAGAGGTCACCGCAATGAAGTGGAACAATGCGGCATTGAAGGTGATAGACGTTTACAAAGATGCGATAGAGAACCCTTTGTAAGATCCTGTCGGGCTTAGATCAGATCAAGGTTTCGGTTAACAACAACAAAACAACACTCAAAACATCATGAAGACAATCTGTTTATATTTTCAAATACATCAGCCGTTAAGGTTAAAAAAATATCGCTTCTTCAACATGGGGGTGGACACCAATTACACAGACGACCACCTCAACCGCACCACCGTAAGGCAGGTTACCGAGAGGTGCTATCTGCCCATGAACGAGCTCCTTTTGTCGTTGATAAAACGTCACGAGGGTGCCTTGCGCGTGAGCTTCTCGCTCTCGGGCACCGCCGTCGAGCAGATGAGGCAATATGCGCCCGAGGCTCTCGAGAGCTTCCGCCGTCTGGCCGAGACAGGAGCCGTGGAGTTTGTGGCCGAAACATACTCGCACTCGCTAAGTTCCATAACATCGCCCGAGGAGTTCAAAAAGGAGGTTGAGTTGCACACCGCCATGACGGAAGAGGTATTCGGACAGAGACCGACGACATTCCGCAACACCGAGATGATATATTCGGATGCCATAGGCGAGGCGGTGTCGCAGATGGGTTTCACGGCCATGATAACAGAGGGCGCGAAGCACATATTGGGATGGAAGAGCCCCAACTATCTGTATGCCAACGCCATAAACCCGCGTCTCAAGCTATTGTTGCGCAATGCCCGCCTGAGCGACGACTTGCGTTACCGCTTCTCTGACCGCACATGGAACGAGTGGCCGCTGACGGCTGACAAGTATCTGTCGTGGATAATGGCCGACAACAATCAGGGTGACGTCATAAACATGTTCCTCGATTACGAGACATTCGGTTATCATCAGAACGCCGACACCGGCATATTCGATTTCTTCAGCCACTTCATAGACAAAGCTCTCAACGAAGGCATTGAGTTCGGCACTCCCAAGAGTGTGATAGAGCGTTTCCAGCCCGTATCGGTATTGCACATACCCTATGCCATATCGTGGACTGACGAAGAACGCGACTTGACAGCATGGTTTGGCAACGAGCTTCAGAACGAGGCAATATCGAAGCTATATGCCCAACGCGACAAGGTATATGCTGCAAACAACGACGAGTTCTTCCACGTATGGCGCATACTGCAAAACTCAAACCACTTCTATTACATGAGCACCAAGTGGTTCAGTGACAACAGTGTCGCCAACGTCAACCCTTACGGATCACCTTACGAGGCTTTCATCAATTACATGAACGTCCTCTCTGACTTCATCAGACGTCTGGAGGCGTAAACCGGTGCAGTGCCGGTGATACGTTGGCGGTCTATTTGCGGGCAGTGCTGTTTTGGGTTTTCGGGAACTGCCCCATTTATTTGCGAGAACTGCCTCCGGCGGCCCTTCCGGGGGAGGGGTCACGGACCCCGATTTGAGAGGTTTGAGGAACAACTAAGAACAGAAAAACGAAAATTCTCCATAAAGATTATGCAGTCTGTCGACGTGCTAATCTTTATGGAGAATTTTCGTTTCAGGCCCTGGGACTGAATACCTGAAAGAATCTCAACATGGGCCATGACCGCTTCGCGGAAAGGGTACGGAGACAGGGCGACAGACAATAAACAAGAGCACCGCAACAAAACACCAACGTACCGCAAAGCGTGAGGGGGCCCGAGGAACGAAGGCCGCATCGGGGAGGAGGTCGGGGGCGTGATGAAGTTCGCGCGTGGTGGAAGACAAAGACGGCGGCACCTTGGGTTTGTTGGGGTCCGTGCCTTTGGCGTGGAGAAGAGCGGAACGGAGCCTGCGGAGGGCGGGGCGAGGAAAAGATGAGCAGCAGTGATGTGCTTTAGGTATTGTGGTATATTGCTGTGCGGGGTTGCGGCCCTCCGTTGGCGGAGGCTCCGGGCCGCTCGGGCTATCGTGCCTCAGCCCGTTTACAAGGAATTTGTGCTTACGTCACACTTCGTGTGTCGGGTATAAGGAACAGTGTGCGGTTTTCGGTTCCCTCAGACCGCGTGTGGGCCGCATCGGCGCGGAGGTCGAGGGCGTGATGATGTTCTGGCGTGGTGGATGAAACAGACGGACGGCACCTTGGATTGGTTGTGGTGCCGTGCCTTTAGCGTGGAGAAGCTTCGGGCCGAGCCTGGGAGGCAAGGCGGGGAGGTGATGGGCGGCGGGAGTGGGCTTAAGTCACTGATTATAATTATTTAGCTGGGTTACTGGCCTCCCGGGGGGAGGGTCGGCCCGTTGCGGCCTCGCGCCTCGGCAGCCCTGCCTGGAACAAAGCTGCCGAAACTAAAAGATTGCAGATATATAAAGAATGTGGCGGTTTTGTTTTACTCTCCACAGGGGTGGGCCGACCTGCGGTCGGCCGCATAGGGCGCGGATTCGGCGTCATGTGCGCGGTGAATGTACTTTTGTTGTGACGGAGAGCGACCCAGGGCCTGCGGAGGGCAAAGCGGGAAAGAGATGTGCTTCACGGCTTTGCTTATGTCACTGCCTTATAATTGCTCTGCGGAGTGCGGCCCTCCGTGGGGCGGAGGCTCCGGGCCGCTCAGGCTGTCGTTCCTCAGCCCGGACACAAGGAATTTGTGGTTACTCCATACTTCGGGTGTCGGGTATAAGGGATGTATGTGGTTTTCGTTCCTCTCAGACCGCCATATCGGGACAAGGGGCGAATGTTGCGGGCGCGTCCGTTTATACTTCGCTGCACTGCCCCACTTTTGTTTGCGCATTGTTTCCTCATCGCTTTCTGCGAGCGGTCATGCCTCTGTTGAGTATCTTTCAGGCACAAAGCGCCAGGGCAGAAAAACGGATAAACGATAACAGGTTACAAGTGTGTCCTTAAGACCGCTTGTAACCTGTTATCGCTTATCCGTACTTATCCTTAGTTGTTCCTCAAAAATATCAAATCGGGGTCTGTGCCCCCTCCCCCGGAAGGGCCGCCGGAGGCAGTGCCCGCAAACAAAAACGGAAGCAGTTCCCGCAAAATGTACGGCAGTGCCGGCAAAACAATACACAAAACAGGCTGACGCAAAAACGTCAGCCTGTTTTTTATCAACATGGCACACAACCACATTTGGGACGTATTAAAGCACCTCTTTCACCTTGCTTACCACTTCGTCGCCGTTGTGTGTGCGCACAACTATCTGTCCGTCGGGGTTTATCAGCAATATTGTGGGTATGCCCGCAACGCCGTATGTGTCGGTGGCTTTTCTCTCCATGGTGTGTATCATAGGCCAGGGAAGATCGAGCTCTTTGACGCCTTTTTCAAAGTCTTCGTGTCTTCTCTCCCACACATTGACACCCACAACGTTAAGGCCCTTTCTCTTATAGGCCTTGTATATCTCTTTGAGGTGAGGCATCGCCGCACGGCACGGGCCGCACCATGAAGCCCAGAAGTCGACAACAACCCACTTGCCTTTGCCGACATAGTCGGAGAGTTTGACTGGATTGCCTTTGAGGTCGACGCCATCGATGTCGAGATAATGCTTGCCGACGCCGGTGTTCTCTTCGGCCACCTTGCGGTCGCGTATCTTGCCGACACGTTCAAACTCAACGCTCTTGGGCGCTGTGAGGGTGGCGATGAGAGAGTCGATGGCAGCGACGCTCTTTTGGTCGGCAACCAGTGACGGGAGCAAATAGAGGCCGATAACATTGTCTTTATTGTTATCGAACACGCTCTTGCCCAAACGCTTGGTTTCAGCCTGGTAAGACTGATAGCCCTGCTCAAACTCCTTATCGAGAGTCTCTCTCTCAGGCGAGCCTTTGGCGGCGGCGTTGCGCTTGTTGTATAACTCCTCGACAATGGCATCTTGACGTGACATATCGTCTATATAGCCTTTGAGGGTGTCATTGAGAGGTGTGCCGACAGCGAAAGAGGTGCCTCTTACGGGTATCTCGAGGGTGATGTCGCCGGCCTCGGGAATGAAGAGGGCCTGTGCACGGCCGAGACCCACCTTATAGAGCACCAGCGTGTCGGGCACCTTGTGCGTGAAAGTGTATTTGCCTTGCACAACGGTGGCGCTGTCGAGCACCTTGCCGGTGTAAGATTCTGACAGATAGACCGTCTGTCCGTCGGCATCGGTATTTTCAGCGCTGCCGCTGACTGTGAATGACGCGGGCTTGCAAGATACGACAGCCGCCAATGCGCCAAACAGAAGTAATTTTTTCATAATATGGTTTTTAGGTTTTGTGAAAATCAGATTTTCTCCCCGGGCAAACGATCGCCGACATTCAATCATAATATGTCAGGCCAACAAGCCCCACAGACACCGCCCCAGACTGTTACTGTCTGTGAGTGGGTCGCAAAAGGTCGGTGATGGTCTTTACGGGGTTGAATGTTGAGATGGGCACCTCCACGAAGAGGGTTGTCCAGTTGGCCATGGCGCCGTTCCAAAGGCCGGGCAACTCTTGGGCCAGCAGATCGCGTCCCTCTTTCGACTTTTTTGATATGAAGCCGGTGGATGGGTCGACAAAGCGGGTGAGGTCGAATTTGCGCCCCTTGTAATCTTTGACCGCACACACCAGATCGACAGGATTGAAATGTGTCGCCTTTTTCATAAGATGCTTGTCTTCAGGGGCTATCTGCGACGACTCGGCTATCTGCAAAGAGCATGACCCGTCGGCACATCTAACCCAGAAAGGACCTCCGCCGGGCTCACCCTCATTGCGCACCATGCCGCACACCCTTATGGGGCGGTCGAGTATCTCTCTCAGGGCGGCAAACTTCTCTTCGAGTCCGAGAGAAGAGAACGACTTAGGCAGGGTGTACATCATGTCGCCCGTGACGAGTTTTTCGGCCTCGGCGACAAGCTCCGGGCTGCATCCCCCGGCATCGAACCTGCCGAGCATGTCGAAGATGCGCCCTTGCAGATCGAGCAGTAACGAGGCTATCAGCTTCTTGTATGTGACGGTATCGGCAAGCGACGAACGGTGGGTAACATTGTCGACGGTTTTTATGAAGATGATGTCGGAATCGATGTTATTGAGGTTGGCGATGAGGGCACCGTGGCCTGCCGGACGGAAAAGCAGACGTCCGTCGTTTTCGCGGAACGGGGTAAAGTCTTCGTTTACGGCCACGGTGTCGGTGGATGGCATCTGCTCTGAATAAGAGATGTCGTAAGTGACGCCGTAACGCGCGGCATATACCGGCACCACTCTCTCGGCCAACTGCTCGAACGCACGACGGTGCTCGGGCGAGACGGTGAAGTGAATGGCGACGCGATCGCCGCTCTTGGCATACAAAGCTCCCTCGACGAGGTGCTCTTCAAACGGGGTGGCTGCTCCGTCGTCATATCTGTGAAACAGAAGCAACCCCTTGGGCAGCTTGCCGTAACCCAGGCCGCCATCGCCGACAATGGCCTCAACGGCGGCACGACGGTCGGATGTGTCGGCAAACGAGCTGAGACGGTCGTAAAAGGCAAACTCGCCGATATTGTCGCACACTTTCTCTGCCGCGTCGTTGGGCTTGCCGTCGAGATATTCGTAAAGGTCTTTGAACATGCGGGTGGCGGCACCGCTGGCGGGCACGAACTTGGTGATCTTCTTGCCGCGGCTCATGCCCTCATAGAGCAGGCAGAGGGTCGATATGCGGTCGTGGTCGAGCCTCAGAAGCCCGTCACCGACACACACGGGGCGATCTATCGGCAAAAACGGAAACCCCTTCTTGAAATTTTCTATCTGGCCGAGCACGACATCTTCGCCGATGCCCTTGCCGTTGATCTGTTCGAGGTCTTGTTCTGAAAACATAAGCGTTATTTTTATGTGTTTGAATGCAGGTCAGCCATTCGGACAGGTCATCTCCCCCGGCACAGGGTGTTCCGCAAAAAAAGAGGGACGGATGGAAATTGCTTCAAAATCCAAACAGCTTCTAAAGATATGAAAATTATTTCGATTATCTTTGCAAAAGTTAAAATTTATTTTCACGACATGACCATCCACAACAACATCGACATAAAAAAATATACCACATTCGGTGTAACGGCCACCGCAAAGCGTCTGGTGGAATATGAGAGCGTGGACGACCTGCGCCGTTATTTTGCATCCAACCCGCCGTCAGAGGGTTTTTACGTCATAGGCGGAGGCAGCAACATACTCTTCTCGGGCAACTATCACGGCACCTTGCTGCACCCTGTATCGAAAGGCATAAGCGTGGTGAGCGATGACAAGCACGGCATAACGGTGCGTGCCGAGGCGGGAGAGGTTTGGGACGATTTTGTGGGCAGGTGCGTGGCCGGCGGATGGTACGGGCTCGAAAACCTCTCTTTCATACCAGGCACCGTGGGGGCGTCGGCAGTTCAGAACATAGGGGCATACGGCGCCGAGGCCAAAGATTTCATAGAGAGCGTGGAGGTGTACGACCCCCTGAGCGACAGTTGCCGGGTCTTGACCAACGACCAATGCGCCTTTGGTTACCGCACGAGCATATTCAAGCAGAAGAGGCATCTTATAGTGGTTGCCGTGTCGTATCGTCTCTGTCGCACATTCACGCCGCACTTAGGATATGCCAACCTGCGCGAGCGGGTGGAGGCGGCAGGCACCCCGACCGCACTGTCGGTGCGTCAGACTGTGACGGCCGTAAGATCGGAAAAGCTGCCCGACCCCGCAGTGACAGGCAGCGGAGGCAGCTTTTTCAAGAATCCCGTGGTGGATGCCGGGCTGGCAGACCGTTTGTCGGCACTATATCCGCAGATGCCGCGTTACGATGCCGACGGCGGGGTCAAGATACCTGCCGGATGGCTGATAGAGCAGGCGGGATGGAAAGGTTACCGCCACGGCGATGCCGGCGTATATCCCAAGCAGGCGTTGGTGCTGGTGAATTACGGCTCGGCCACGGGCAAAGAGGTGGCCGATCTTGCCGCTCGGGTGGCGGAAGATGTTAAAATGAAGTTCGGCATAGAGCTAGTGCCGGAGATAATAATATTATAGGTACCCGAAGTATTGGTCGGTCGGGTGTTTTTTGGGAATATATCAGGATGTTAGAGAGAGAGTTTGCGGCATACATGGCCAAACATAACCTTTGGAGAGAGGGTGAGCGTCTTCTGCTCGGGGTGAGCGGCGGTGTCGACTCAATGACGCTTGCCACGCTGTTGTTGCGTTCGAAAGTGCCGTTCGTCATGGCACACTGCAACTTCTGTCTGAGGGGCGACGAGTCTGACGGCGACGAGATGCTGGTGCGAGAATGGGCGCAGACCAACATGGTGAAACTGCACGTCATACGCTTCGACACATACAAAGAGGCCTGCAAGGCGGGTGAGTCGATACAGGTGACGGCACGTCGGCTGCGTTACCGGTGGTTCGACAAGCTGATGCGTCAGGAGGGTTGTGCCCACGTGGCCATTGCCCACAACCGCGACGACACCATAGAGACATTTTTCATCAACCTGCTGCGCGGCACCGGCTTACGCGGTCTGTGCGGCATACCTGTAAAGACAGAGCTGGCGGTGCGTCCGTTGATGTTCGCCTCACGAGAGCGCATAGAGCGTTATGCCGAGCTGCTAAAGATACCGTACCGCACCGACTCGACCAACCTGAGCGACAAATATCTGCGCAACAAGCTGCGTCACAAACTGATACCGTTACTGACAGAGATATCGCCATCATTTGCCGACAAGATAACCGACAACATGGCCAACCTGACAGGCAGTCGCGACTTGTTAGACTCGTTCGTGGCACTCGAGAGCAGGGCCTTCTATGAAGATAACGGCATGCGTGTGCTTGAGCTCGACCGATTGAGCGGTGTCGAGCCGTTGGAACTGTTGCTTTATGAGATGTTGTCGCCGTTGGGGTTTGGCTATGGTTGTTGCGCCGACATGGCATCGTGTTACCGAGATGGCAAAAGCGGCAGGCGATTCTTGGGAGGCGACACGAGCGCACTGCTCGACAGAGGCAGGCTCATTATAGGCGACGACGCCTCCGACGGCTCCATGCCTCACATTGCCGTATCTCTGACAGACCGCAAGAACATAACCGACCTTAAACCGCCCGCAGGAACGGTATATGCCGATGCCGGAAAACTCGACGTCACCACCCTGTCGATAAGACATGCCGAACATGGCGACCGCATAGTGCCGTTCGGCATGAAAGGCTCCAAGAAGCTGAGCGACATAATGGTCGACGCCAAACTGTCGCTCGCAGAGAAAGAGCGCGTGTGCGTAATAACCAGCGGCGACACCATAGTATGGTGCCTTGGGTTGGCATTTTCAGACCTATACAAGATAGACCGCCACACCACAAAAGTGGCGATATTGAGCATCAGGCTCACAGAAAAGGGCGAACAATAAGCCCGGAGGCGTATTTATTGGCCCGCATGACTCATGCGCGATACCGCCGCGACCAATATACCGCAACAGGCGTCGAGGCCTATGGCACTGCTGTTTAGCGACAGGTCGTAATTGCGCGCATCGCCCCAGGTTTGTCCGGTATATGTCTTGTAATGGTTTGCACGGCCTCTGTCCACATAGTCTGTCTTGCTTTGGGCGTCGGCCTTTCGGTCGCCGTATTGTTCCACAGCCCGACACAGTTTGTCTTGGAGGTCGGCATGGATGAATACCTTAAGGCAACGAGGGTTGTCGCGCAACACATAATCGGCGCACCGCCCAACTATGACGCACGGGCCATAAGAGGCAATCTTGCGTATGACATCGCTCTGGGCCGTAAACAATGAGTCATCGGCAGAGAGGCTCTTGTCCATGGGCGAGGTGAAGTCTTGCATGACAAGGTCGTAAAGCAGGTTGCTCTGTATGTTCTGCTCGCGTTTCTCCACATAATCGACACCCAGACCTTTCTCTTTGGCCACCATATCTATTATGGCCCTGTCGTAAAAGGCGAAACCGAGCCTCTCGGCCACACGGCGTCCTATCATGCGTCCGCCGCTGCCATACTCACGGGCGATGGTGACAACAACGTTATAGTCCGTCCGCGCAGGTTTCGCGTCATTGCTTTCACCCTTAAGCATATCGTCCAGAAAGGCCAGCCGACCATTAAAGAAGCGGGCGAACAGACCCACGGCGAAAGCGGCGACCACAGTACCCTCGCGCACCCCCACCACACGACCGAACAACAAGAGCGAGGCGATGCAGGTCAACACCATAAGCGTGGTGTCGAAGATTATCTTGACCACTCCGAACTCCTTGCGCACCTTCTGCGAGACGGCATGAACAAAAGCCTCGCCCGAGAGCATCACCACATCGGCCACCACCTCCATGCTGACGCCGAGCCCCAGCACGGCGCATCCGACCAACAGCACGCACAACTTATGCAGGTAAAGATGCGGCTCTATGGGAGCTAGCATCGCCATTGACAAGTCGACGAAAACAGCAAACAGAAACGACACCGGCAACTGAAGCCATTCGCGCCGCTTGAACTCCCTCCCCCGGATGCACTTCTGCAAAATTATGAGCACCACATTGAGCGCCAGAACAAAGGTACCGAGAGTGACCGGATATTTAAGGCTCAGCGCGTAAGGCAGACTGGAGATGGGCGACGACCCTAACTCGGCCTTGATGATAAGGCATATACCCACCGAGCCGACGAACAATCCCGCTATAAACAGCAGATATCTTTTAAGCAACTCTTTATTTTTCACAGCTTTACAAACAACCATTAACCGCACACCTCAGATAAAAACAACCAAAGATACGGATAAGCGAGGGCAAAAGCAAACGAGAGTTTGGTTTTGCCGAGTGTGAGTATCTAAGACCGACAGGCAACGATACGGATAAGCCGAGAGCAAAAGCAAACGAGAGTTTGGTTTTGCCGAGTGTGAGTATCTAAGACCGACAAGTCAAAGTACGGATAAGTCGAGAGGCAAGCAAATTTTATTTGGTTGCCGAGGCGGAGTATCTAAGGCGTCAGCAAACGATACGGATTAAACGAGGGCAAAAGCAAACGAGAGTTTGGTTTTGCCGAGCGTGAGTATCTAAGACCGACAGGGCAACGATACGGATAAGCCAAGGCAAAAGTAAGTTTTGCCCTGCATAGCTTCACGCTGGCTGATTTTGGGCGCGGCAGGCGCGGTCAGAATACAACGACACCGCACTCTCTCCTTGTGAACGGGCCGACCAAAGGAAGCCCGAGCGGCCCGCAGCTCGCGATGGACAGGAAATCCCCACGGATGGCCGCACACCATCGCGCCAAAAGCTTCCAAACAACTAAAGCAGGCCCTCGGGTAAGAATCAAAGAAATCAAAGAACCAAAGTATTAATATTTAGCGGACACAACGCACGCTAAAACCGACCTGCATTTTATTGCTGTACTGCGGGTACACACCGCTAGCGAAGTACAGACTATACGCGCTATTAGAACCGTATATAACTGACGACCAACAGCCTCCGTATGTACCCGCACCCTGCAACGAACCGGATGAGTCGTTGTAACGGTAACCGACAGCGGGAAACTCAACCGAATCAGAGATTTTCG
>CAMRVW010000032.1 GCA_947054185.1 uncultured Rikenellaceae bacterium
ACCTCTCAAAACGGGGTCTAAGACCCCTCCCCCGGAAGGGCCGCCGGAGGCAGTTCTGTCAAACCATAAACGGCAGTTTCCGCAATATAACGGCAGTTCCGGCTGTCAAGGTTCCATGACCACCTCGTGTACGCCCGATTTTTTACGTACCTTGGCGGCGAACTTCCTTATCGACTCGGCCGATATGCCGTTTATCGCCTCGAGAGTGGCCTCGGGGGTAAACCTGCGACCGTACATGTCGACACTTTTGAGATAAGAGAGCCACGTGCCGTTATCTTTGAGGCTGTTATTATAATTCTTGACCATCGCCTCTTTCACCTTGACCACCTCTTCGGGTGTGGGCCCCTCCTCGGCCAAAGCGTCAAATATACGCTTCACCGTTATCACGGTGCTGTCGAGCTGCTCGCCGTTGGTGTCATAAGCCACTATCAGCAAATGCCCTTTTGATGGAGGTGCCGACACCGCCCCGGCAACGCCCACACCGTAAACGGCACCCATGCGCTCGCGTATCTCTTCGGTGCAACGCAAATTGATAACCTCGGCCAACGCTGCCATCTGCAATTTATTGACAACACTGTAAGCAATGCCCTCGCCCACAAACTCTATCTGCACACGACTCTTGGGACTCTCCTGAACCCTCTCGAAACGGTTGACCACATCGGTGCGGTCATATCTTGCCACAACAGGCTTACCCAAACTGCCATTGCCGACATTCAACGAACCTAAATACTTGGCAACCAAGGCTTCGAACTGCTCTTTATTGCCCAAGTTACCCGCAAAGAAGAATGTAAACCGCGATGCGTCGCCGTAAAAACGGGCATACAGACGTCTGATGTCATCGAGACTCACACTGTCGAGCCTGTCAAACAACATGCCCGACGAATATACCCGGCCGTTATGACCGTAACGGACATCAGAGACGGTATCCCTGAAAGCCCCTGCCGGACTCAAACGGTAATTCTCCGCCAGGTTGCGCACATTCTTCATCACCACCTCGAAGCTCACGGAGTCAAACCTCGGGGCATTAAACCTCAGCCATATAAGCTCCATCATCTCTTTAAGGTCGGTGACAGATGAACGCCCCCGGAGGCCGACCCTGTCATTACCCATGTCTAGATCAACCTGCGCCATCTTACCCGCCAACAATCTGTCAAGCTCAATTGCCGACATGTCGCCGACACCCGACTGACCGACAACCTGACTGAAAAGATGTGCCGAAGCCAATAACTCGTCACCGGTGAAAAACAGACCTCCCGGCGCCCATGCCTCCATCAGCACCTCGTCGTCTTTGAAGTCGGTCTGACGCATGACCACACGCACCCCGTTCGACAATGTCAACACCTCGTCGCCCATGACATCCTCCGACCGCGACACTATGCGTCCACCCTCTATAGGCACCTCTATCAGCTCCCTTTCAGATGCCTCATCCGCCGGCGGCTCCAGATGGCCGGTGCGTCCCTCTCTGTAAGCCTCCAAAATGGCGACGGCATCGACCGCAGCGACATCCCTCTCGGGCACACTGGCAATTACGGCCGCATGAGCATCGGGAAACATCTGCGGTATAAACCCGGCCACCATCTCAGGAGTTATCGACTCCAACAACTCAACCGTTATGTGATAGTCATCTTCAGGCCCCATTGCAGGTGAACCGTCAAGAAAGTTTGATATATACCGTTGCACGAACCACGGGTTCTTCAAATCCTTGCGGTTGTTGTAACCCATCTGTGCCGACTTTATCATATCGGCCACGGCCGTTTTGACGCTGCTCTGCGAGAGGCCGTAACGCCGCACACGCTCCACCTCGCGGGTGACGATGCCCAACGCCTCGGCCAACCTGCCTGTGGGTGCCGTCACCGCTATGGCCGACAATGTCTCCGAACGCATCCTCGATGTCAAGCCCGCATATGAGCTAAGCACAGGCGCTCCCTCCATTATGAGCTCCCTGACCCTGTCGGAAACAGCCCTGTTGACAACCTCGGCCATAAGCCTCTTGAGCTCGCCCTCACGCGTGTTGTTAATGGCCGTAAAGTCTATCTCTGTGGGGCAATAAACCTCGACACTCGAACGCGTAAGCTCCGGATCGCTCACAACCAACACCTCGTCCTTGTCGTACGGCGGTATCACGACAGCCTGCTTTACAGGCGCATCCTCAGGCATGGGTATATGCGAGAAACGCTCCCTGACAAGCCGTTCCATCTCTTCGGCATCAAAGTCGCCGACCATCACGACAGCCTGCAAATCGGGCCTGTACCACTTGCGGTAAAAGTCTCTGATATGCTCGGGTGTGAAGCTCTTAAGCACCGACTCGGGACCTATGACATCATGTTCGGCATACTTGGTGCCGTTGAAAAGCAGCGGCATCATCTTGTTGAACATGCGCCTGCCGGCGTCCAGCCCCGTGCGCCTCTCTTCGAGTATCACACCGCGCTCGGCGTCTATCTCCTCAGGTAACAGCGATATGTAATGCGACCAGTCGTGCAGTATCAAAAGTACACTGTCTATCACCGTCTTACGCTTTACAGGCACGTTGTTTATGTTGTAAACGGTCTGCTCCTGCGACGTGTAAGCGTTGAGGTCGCGTCCGAAAGCCACCCCTATGCTCTGCAACCAGTCTATCATGGAGCGTCCCTCGAAACTCTCCGTGCCGTTGAAGGCCATGTGCTCGAGAAAGTGGGCCAAACCGTTCTGCGTCGAATCTTCCTGAACGGCACCCACGTTATGTACGATATAAAAATCGGCCAACCCCGCAGGCTTGTCGTTGTGACGTATATAATAGGTCATGCCGTTGGAAAGCCGCCCCGTGCGCAACAAAGGGTCACGCGGCAACTCGTCGCCCGCAGCCAACGCCGACAAGCGACACAACATCGCGGCAAACAGCCATACCAACCTTTTCATAACTATCTCATTTTAATTTAACACTGCCCCCTTCACTTAAGGGAGACAAAGAGACAGCCTCACGCAAGGGAGACAAAACTTCCCTGTCACCGTCTCCCTTTGGCCTTTTTGCCTTTGGATACCGGATATATGACTTCGGGAATGGAGTTGCGGTCGGGCATGGTCACGGGGAAATAATCGTTAGGCTCATGCTCGCGCATTATCACATCTATCATCTTGCCGACCACATCGGGGTTAAAAGCCGCCACATCATTATCTTCGTGAATATCCTCGGCAAGATTGTAAAGACGTGGCCGCCCCTTGACCACCACCATCTTCCAGTCGCCCATACGCACGGCAATCTGGTCGGTTGGCGAAAACTCCCAGTAAAGGAAATCGTGCTTCTGCTGACCCGGCCGGCCCAACAGAGTGGGAGCGAAAGATATGCCGTCGAAGCGGTCACCCTCACCGTTGCCATATTTTGCGACGTAATCTTGCACGCCTATGAGATCACAAAATGTGGGCATCAGATCGTAAAAGGCGCACTGATGGTCGTTTACCGTGCCGGCCGGCACCTTACCGGGCCAACGGACAATGAACGGAATGCGTATGCCGCCCTCGTAACACTGTCTTTTGATTCCGCGCAACTTGCCGTCACGTCCGAAGAACTCCGGATCGGCGCCCCCCTCTTCGTGCGGACCGTTATCGCTGGTGAATATCACTATGGTGTTGTCGTCCAGCCCCTTCTCTTTCAATTTGTCGAGCACCTCGCCCACATAGGCATCAAGACGCGTTATCATGCCTGCAAACTGGGCATGCGTGTGCACTGACGGATTGTAACGCGACGCCTCCTGGCCGCCCCATGTCTTGTCGACGAAAAATTTACGTTTGTACGAATTAAGTATCGAGTCTTCGGGTTGGGCCAACTCGGCATGCGGAAGCGTGTATGTAAAGATGCCGAAGAAAGGCTCGTCGGCCTTACGGTCATCGAGCCACTCCATTGCTTTGCGGTGTATCATGTCGGCTGAATATTGAGGACGTTTGAGATAATCCTTGCCGAACATCGGATACTTTATATTCTCCTCCATCACCACTCTCGTCACCGCGGTGTCGCCCTCCGAGCGGCTGTAACGGTTCAGGAAGTTGGGGTAATAGAGATGCGCCTGAAACTGACATATATAACCGTAAAACTCATCTATCCCGCGCTTGTCGGGTGTCGACACCGACCCCTCGTAACCGCCGGCCCACTTGCCGAACATACCGGTGGTGTAACCGTTGTCTTTCATTATCTCGGGCAATATCACATGGTCGGGGTCGTAAGGATGCTGGCCCACAAGCGCAAAGTCTTCGTTGTCGCCATACATCACCTTGGGCGCATTGCTCCAATACTCTCTATTGCCACGCACCTCGGCATGTCCCGAGTGCTGACCCGTCATCACGGCGGCTCGCGACGGAGCGCTCACGGGGCTGCCGGCATAGGCCTGCGTAAACCTCATGCCCTCGCGCGCCATGCTGTCTATATTGGGAGTGCTGATATATGGCTGGCCGTAACAACCCAAATCGCCATAACCCATATCGTCGCACATGATATATATTATGTTGGGTTTGGCCTGCTTTTGCGCATAGGCCGCCACACCCAAAGCGGAAAGGAAGAGTGTGCTTCCGAGAAAAAGTCTTCTGCCCATAGTGTTATTGTAAATTTCTGCAATGTACAAAACATTATCCACTTATCAAAATCGCCCCCGCCTGCCCCCGTTTCCAAACGCCCGCAAACCACATTTCCAAACCCTCTGAAAGCCCACCGACACCCTCATGTCTCAAAAAAAATTCCGCCCCCGGCCGGGACGGAATCTCTTTTATCTGACAACATCATAGAAGCAACGTTTCGGCGACTCGACCTTTCCGGCCTTTACCAACTCTTTTATCACCTTGTCGACCTCTTTTTTGTCAACGCCCAACTCGGTGGCAACCTCGCCGGCCTTCATTGCGCCCTTCTGCTTGAAAAGCGCGATCACTTTCTCTTCCATTTTCTTATGTGTTTATAATTAGACTCGAATCATCTTATCGCATTACAAAGATATGATATTTTTTGAGACAAACAATACCTTCGGCCTCAACACCCGCCCACAAGCTCAAATCTCACCCTCGGGCTCTCCACTCCGTTGACTATCACAGCCACCTGATGCTCTCCCGGGTAAAAACGCCTCACTGTCACCACACGAAAAGAGTGTCTCCTGGCAATAGAGACATCACCCGCCCGATACTCTTTCTCTCCAATCTTGTATATCTTTTTAGTCAGTCCCCCGTTTGCCTTTCTGTAATAGATGGCATATTCAAGCCTTACCATAGTGCCGTCTCTGCCTATAGAGAGGTCGAAGCCGAACTCGACATGCCGGCCGACCTCTATGCGCTCTTCCTTCACATGCAGATTATCAACCGTCACATCAGTTACAGCATCAAAGCCGAACAGTCTCATTATATGCTCGTCGCCTTGCTTTAAAAGCGTACGACAACCATGTTTCAGCACCCTGTCGACCCTATCGGAACTCCCCTTCCACCTCTTGGCCAGCTCAATGACAATGTGCGGATTGTCTTTTGATATGTCATTGAGATTATTGGCCACGCTCAGCCTCACAAACCTCGACGGATCGTCTTTCAGCCTCTCCAATATGGGTATTATGGGGGCAGGGTCACGCTTTAGCTCCGGCAGCGACACCGCCCATGGAAGACGCGGACGACACCCCTCCGAAGCAAGCCGCCTGACCGCCCAATGCTCATGACCGGTCCACGCCGACATCTGCTTCATCATCTGTTGCGGATAACGAACTATAAAGGCATGGGCGCAAAACTCGCAAGAGGTAAAACATGTTATGCGCTCTATGGCCTCAACAGATGTGGCGTAATGCTCCATGCCGTGTTGCTCCACATAACTGTCCAACACAGCCCCATATTCCAAGGTATAGAGATTGAAATTCCTGTCGTCTATCTTCGACAAATCGGGCAATCTCTCTTTCACCCTGTCCAGCAACTCGAAAATCTTACTCACCGCCTCATTGTAATCGGCAGGCATAAACCTCCCGAGCACGGCTGCTATGTGAGACACACGCTGCTTGTACCCCCTGTCGTCCCACTGATAGTCTATCACCTGCCTTACAAACTCATCGGCATCGAAATCCCCGACAACCGGCAGCAAATCGTCTGCAAACCGTCTGAGAAACCCCTCGTCATACATCTCCTTAAAAGATTCCGCCATCTGTGCCACACTTTAAATAATATGTCTTCTCAAAAGAGACGCGCCGTCACACCTCATCGGGCCAAGGGCAAGGCCTTCCCGTCGCCTTTACCGACGGACGCATCGCCCCGGCCTTACGCAGACTGTCGCCCAACTCGACCGAAAGCATCCTGACCACCTCGGGCAACTCAGCGGCCCTGTCACGACTCTCGCCCATATCATTGTCTATGTCAAACAGCTGCTTCTGCCCTGTGGCATAACTGTAAATCAGTTTCCAGTTGTTTTTGCGTATCGCACAACTGAAGTCGATACCCGGTCCCTGAAGCCCCCACACATGCGGATAGTTCCATATAAGCGCACGATCTGCCGACGGATCGCCGCTGCCGTCTATCAGAGGCACGAAACTCCTGCCGTCGATGCGATGCCCGTAATGGCCTGACAACCGTGGGTCTATGCCCGCCATCTCTGTTATCGACGGATAAAAATCTTCTATCATGACATATCTGTCGCATCTCGACCCCGGAGTGGTACGCCCGGGCCAACGCACAATCATGGGCTCGCGTATTCCCCCCTCCAGAAGCGAACCCTTGCCCGAACGCAACGGGGCATTCTGACAGTGCAGCTCTCCGTCGCGCCACTGTGACGATGCCGCCAAGCCGCCGTTGTCGCTCATGAATATCACTATGGTGTTATTGGCCTCGCCGTTGTCGTCCAGCCAATCCAACAGGTCGCCCAGGCTCTTGTCCATGCCCTCTATCAGCGAGGCATAGGCCGCCTCCTTGGGCGTCAACCCGCGCCCTATGTGCTTCTGATAGAAACGCATGTCGCGGTCTATGGGTATGTGAACCGCATAGTGCGACATATATAAAAACCACGGCTGATTATATCTCCGGGCCTTGTCGAGCGCCCCTATTGCCTCCTGTGTCAACGCCTCGGTGGCAAAGGTGCCGGTGCCCCAATACCTCTCCAACCCCACTATGGCATTGGCCGCCAGCTTGCGACCCTCACTGTCGTGGCCGAAGTTACGCTCGCTCAGATAGGTGGCCAACCCACCGGCCGCCCCGCCCGCGATATTGACCTCGAAACCCCAGTGATGCGGATCCTCGCCCGGTGTGTCGAATGCACCGAAATGGGCCTTGCCCACATGAATGGTGTGATAACCGTTGTCTTTCAGCTCCTGCACGAAAGAGGGGCCCACAAATGTGTTGTTGATGCCCGCCACACGACTTATGCCGTTGTAATTCCACGACGGTGCCGCCAACGAATTGCTCGCCCCGTCCTGCGGCCTGTCACGGTGCATCGTCCAGTTGGTCACCCCGTGCCGTGCGGCGTTCACCCCGGTCAACATACTGCACCGCGAAGGCGAACTTACGGCACTGGCATAGGCCTGCGTAAACTTCATGCCGCTTCGGGCCAACCTCTCCATGTTGGGTGTAAGGTACTTGCGGTTGTTGTCCGTCGGCTGACCGGTGAAAGGCACCGATGTATCCTGCCACCCCATATCGTCAACCATGAACAATATTATGTTGGGACGGACGTCGCCCTGTTGCGCCATCACCGAAGATGCCGCCGCAGTGAAAACGGAACAGACGATGCTCTTGGTTATTCTTGACATAACTGCTCTGAATTATCTTACCGCAAAGATATATCTTTTTCACATACCCGCACCACTTATACTCCCATCTCAGCCTCAACCGCACCGATGCGCTGCCGACAAAAGAAGAGGATGCTTTCAGGCATCCTCTTCTTTTCTAATTGCCGAACACAAGCCGGCTTCCGTCGTAATCGACCGTTATGGGGTTGTCTTTGTCGACGGCTCCCGACAGTATCTGCTTTGAGAGCTCGTTGACCAACAACTTCTGAATGGCCCTCTTGACGGGTCGTGCTCCGAACTGGGGGTCGTATCCCACTTGGGCTATATAATCGAGAGCCTTATCGGTCACCTCCATAGACAAGCCCTCGTTGTTCATCATCCTCACAAGAGACCTTATCTGCAACTCGACTATCTGCCGCACCTCGCTCTTCTGCAACGGCGTGAACATCACAATGTCATCTATACGGTTCAGGAACTCGGGTCTTATGGTCTGCTTCATAAGCTCGAACACCTCGGCCGATGTCGACTCTATCAGGCTCTCGCGATTGTCGTCGTCAAGACCTGCAAACCTCTCGTTTATTATATGCGAACCTATGTTGGAGGTCATTATGATGATGGTGTTCTTGAAGTCGACCGTGCGCCCTTTGTTGTCGGTAAGACGTCCGTCGTCGAGCACCTGCAACAATATGTTGAACACGTCGGGGTGAGCCTTCTCTATCTCGTCGAGCAAAACCACCGAATAGGGCTTGCGCCTTACCGCCTCGGTGAGCTGGCCGCCCTCGTCATAACCGACATAACCCGGAGGCGCTCCTATGAGCCTTGACACCGAGTGACGCTCCTGATATTCGCTCATGTCTATGCGCGTCAACATGTTGTCGTCGTTGAACAGAAACCCCGCCAAGGCCTTGGCAAGCTCGGTCTTGCCCACGCCCGTGGTGCCTATGAATATGAACGAGCCTATGGGACGGTGCTGGTCCTGAAGACCGGCGCGACTGCGCCTGACGGCATTGGATATGGCCTCTATGGCCGCCTGCTGCCCTATCACCCTCTTGTGCAACTGCTCCTCCATGTGCAGGAGCTTCTCACGTTCGCCTGCCAACATTCTGGCCACGGGTATGCCGGTCCAGCGCGACACCACCTCGGCAATATCCTCCGAAGATATCTCCTCTTTTATCAAGGCGCCGCCGTTCTCGCTGTTACGGGCAATCTCGGCGTTTATGCTCTCAATCTCCTGCTCGGCCTGACGTATCTTGCCGTAACGCAACTCGGCCACCTTGCCGTAATCGTAATTACGCTCGGCCTCTGCCGCCTGCTGCTTGTAATCGTCAATGAGCTTGCGGTTTACCTGCACCTTCTCCATAAGGTCGCGCCATGTCTGCCACTTGGCCCTAAGCTCGGTGCGCTCGCTGTTGAGCTCGTCTATCTCACGGGTGAGCTCTTCTATGCGCACGGTGTCGCCCTCACGCTTTATGGCCTCGCGCTCGATCTCTTTCTGGCGCACCTTGCGGTCAAGCTCGTCGACCGACTCGGGCACCGAGTTCATCTCAAGCCTCAGCTTGGCAGCCGCCTCGTCTATAAGGTCTATGGCCTTGTCGGGCAGAAAACGGCCGGTGATATAACGGCTCGACAGCTCCACGGATGCTATTATGGCCTCATCCCTTATGCGTATCTGATGATGGTTTTCATAACGCTCCTTTATGCCTCGCAATATGGATATGGCATCCTGCGTCGACGGCTCGTCCACCATCACCTTCTGGAAACGACGCTCCAAAGCCTTGTCTTTCTCGAAATATTTCTGATACTCGTCGAGCGTGGTGGCACCTATGGCCCTCAGGTCGCCGCGCGCCAATGCCGGTTTGAGTATGTTGGCGGCATCCATGGCTCCCTCGCCGCCGCCGGCACCCACCAGGGTGTGTATCTCGTCGATGAAAAGCACAATGTCACCGTCTGACGACACCACCTCGCTCACAACCCCCTTGAGCCTCTCTTCAAACTCGCCTTTATACTTGGCGCCGGCAATGAGGGCACCCATGTCGAGCGAATATATGCGCTTGCTTTTAAGGTTCTCGGGCACGTCACCGTCCACAATGCGGTGGGCTATGCCCTCGGCAATGGCGGTCTTGCCCACACCCGGCTCACCCACCAATATGGGGTTGTTCTTGGTGCGGCGCGAAAGTATCTGAAGCACACGGCGTATCTCCTCGTCGCGCCCTATCACCGGGTCGAGC
Organism: uncultured Rikenellaceae bacterium; assembly: GCA_947054185.1. Lineage (GTDB taxonomy): Bacteria > Bacteroidota > Bacteroidia > Bacteroidales > Rikenellaceae > CASDZP01. The sequence goes on from CAMRVW010000032.1 coordinate 9,929, forward strand.
TTGCCCTCGGCAGCCCTCTTGTTGAGGTCGATGGCATATTTGTTCAGAGCGTCGAAGGTCTGCTCCGAGGTCTGCGAATCGACGGTGGAACCCTTGCGCACCTCTTTGATCACAGAAACCAGCGCATCCTGCGTCACCCCTATGCCTTTGAGCAGAGAGGCCACCTTGTCGCCGCTTCTCAACAACCCCAGTAATATATGCTCGGGCGATATGTACTTGTCGTTAAACTCCGATGTGGCATCGAGAGCGCTCTGCATCACGCTCAACGACGGGCGCGACAGATATGGCTCACCGCCCGATACCTTGGGCAACTTGTCTATCAGCGAGCGCACCTTGTCGCCCAACCCTGCGGTATCGGCCCCCACCTTGCCGAGCAGAAAGAGGGCCAGTGAGTCGTCACCGCCTATAAGGCCCGCCATAATATGCTCCGGCTCAACCGCTTGGTTGCCGGCGCGTGAGGCAATCTGAAAGGCCTCTGCAAGCCTCTCTTGTGCCTTGAATGTCATGTTGTTTGCGTTCATATATTTTTTTGTTTTACTTTCAACGTTACCCCACAAACAATGCAAACAACCTGCCAAAAATAAAAAACGACTTATTGGCATAAGCTAATGCCAATAAGTCATAAAACCTGACAATCAAGCTGTTATACTGTCATTTCACACTGACAATATAACACGGCACATGACAATTTTTCACCTGACGCCTCCGTGACGCCTTTACACCTCTGCCGGTCCTATTGCTCTGTCACAGGATATTCGGTGCCGTAACAGCCCGAAGCGAATATATCTCTGAGCTTGCGGGCCATTATCTTTGCCGCGGCCAGGTCGTTAAGCAGATAATTGCCGCACTGAACCGGGTTGGCCGCCGGAATGGTATCGGTGCCGATGATGAAATCGAAAGCCTCCACAAGCGCACGGGCTATTATATCGCTGTCCACCTCGCGGTTAAGAAGAAGATAAAAACCGGTGCAACACCCCATGGGGCCCACATAAAGTATGTTGTCTGCAAAAGGCGAGTTCGACCGCAACGATGTGGCAAGACAATGCTCGAAAGTGTGCATCACCGCCTGAGGTATGCCCTCCTCTGCCGAACGACGCGGAGCCACGAAACGCAAATCGTAAGTGTACACCTTGCCCGGCTCTGCCTGCAAATATATGCCCGGCTCAAGACGGGTATGATCTATAGAAAAAGAAACAGGAGTCATTTTGTTTTATTTTTAAAATCTTGTTTATATCTTCACAAAAACACACATCACCAACAACACACTGCAAAATACTCACAATAAATATCATTATTCACATAACAAACAACAACGCAACAAACACAGTATTTTACAACAAAAATGGATTGTAAATATCAAACAACATAAATACACAACAACATATTACTGAAATATGTTTCAGTATATATATTTCAACTAAGTGTTAAATACAATACATTGAGTTAAAATTCAATCACTTCTCTTCCCGCACGCACCACCTCGTCCGCCACGGGTTTTATAAAGCGTCTTTTAATAGTTTCGTCCTCATTTTCAGCACCTAAGCATATACCTCTAAAGCCGGTATTATAACAAAACTCTCTCACGAAGGCTCGCGTGAACCTCACACCCTCGGTGGAGTGTATGTCATGCCCCGTGAACCGCTCGAAAGCCTTGTTGTCTGCTGAAGAGACATCTATCACAGGCACAAGCTCCATCCCCATTTTATCGGCGGCCTGCCTTATCTGCTCTATCTGCGCGAACGAATAACATGCGCCGGCAGGTTGCATGTCGTCAGGGTTGACAAGTTTCATGGTTCTGCTCTCTATCTTCCAGCCGTTCTTGTTCAATATCTCCATATATACGGTTGCGGAACCTGCCGAGAGTGCCTGCTCCAACCTCTGCTTTACAACCTCCGCATCGACCGGCAAAGCCACAAGGTCTATGACATCCGGCCTCTGCTCTGCCACTGCCGCCGACACCGTTGTCTCCATTGCGGCAAAACGCCTGTCACCCTTGCCGGCAGCTCGCTTGAAGAGCCCCTTGGTGTCGGTATAGCTCTCTGTCAAAGCGACATATGCCCAACCCATAGACTCTGCCGATGAGAACTCGACCACCACCATGCCCTTGTCCACATCCACCGAGCAAAAATGGTCATTGCCCTCCACGGCCACTGTGCGGGCCACAATATTACGCGAGGCCATGCCGCTCGACAAGCCGACGGCCGCCACACCCTTGCCCTCAAGAAACGACTGCAACCTGTTGGCGAACATCACAGCCAGACGATCGTCCGATTCGGCCACGATACCGAACCTGTGCTCCAACACGAAATCGCCCCTCTGGCTGACGCCGTTACCCTTACGTCCCGCACCGGCATACGCCCATGACGACACCACACACATGGCCGCCACGGCAGCCCACTTGACAAAATTCATCTCTATACCTTATTATAATACACAACTCTCCCCCTGACAGCCGCCCCATCCCGCTCTCAAAGCGACTTCCCTCCGGCAAAGGTAGAATTTTTTTGCAATTCTCGCGCAAAATTCGTTTCTTTGAAAGATAATTGAACACGATGAAAAACATAGTCATAATACCCACCTATAACGAGAAAGAGAACATCGACGCCATTGTCGATGCGGTGCTGGCTCTGCCCTCCGGCTTCGAGGTGCTGGTGATAGACGACGGCTCACCCGACGGCACCGCCTCCATAGTCAAGGCCAAGCAAGAGCGGGAAAATCGCCTCCACCTTGTGGAACGCTCCGGCAAGCTCGGCCTTGGAACGGCATATATATGCGGGTTTCGTTGGGCTTTGGAGCACGGATATGACCACATCTTCGAGATGGACGCCGACTTCTCGCACAACCCCGCCGACCTCGAGCGCATGCTCGGCCTGGCACTTGGCGGCGCCGACATGGTGGTGGGCTCACGGTATAAATGCGGTGTCAACGTGGTCAACTGGCCCATGGGACGGGTGATAATGTCTTATTACGCATCACGTTACGTGCGTCTTGTGACGGGCATGCCCATAAACGACGCCACGGCAGGCTTTGTCTGTTACAGCGCCAAAGTGTTGTCGGCCATCGACTTGGACTCTATCGCCATGCGCGGTTACGGCTTTCAGATAGAGATGAAATATACCGTATGGCGCCTCGGCTTCAACATAGAGGAGTTGTCGATAATATTTACCGACCGCACCCTCGGCACTTCAAAAATGAACAGCGGCATATTCGGCGAAGCCTTCTGGGGTGTGCTCAAATTGCCGCTGCGTAAAATCAGACCCAAATCATGAAAATATTAATCAGCGGTGGCACCATAGTAAACGAAGGTGTCGAACAGACAGGATACATCACCATAGAAAACGGACTCATAAGCGACGTGGTCTTTGGCGACTGCCCCCTCTCACCCGAGGCTTTCGACCGCCACATCGATGCCCGTGGGCTCATTGTCATGCCCGGCGTCATAGACGACCAGGTGCACTTCCGCGACCCCGGCCTTACACACAAGGGCGACATGCACACAGAGTCACGCGCAGGTGTTGCCGGCGGCGTCACCTCGTTCATGGACATGCCCAACACCGTACCGCCCACCGTCACGCTCGAAGCACTGGAGGCCAAATACGACCACGCCGCCGAGACGGCCATGTCCAACCACGCCTTCTTCTTCGGCGCCACTGCCGACAACACCCCGCTGTTCGAGAGCCTCGACCCGCGACGCATCTGCGGCATCAAGCTCTTCATGGGCTCGTCCACAGGCGGACTGCTGGTCAATGAAGAAGATGCCCTCGACCGCATCTTCGCCGCCGCCCACCTGCCCCTTGCGGTACACTGCGAAGACGAAAGCCTGCTCTGCGCCAACATGGCCGCAGCCAAAGCACAATACGGCGATGACATACCCCCCGCCATGCATCCGGTGATACGCGACAGCCTGGTGTGCTTCCGTTCGTCGGCCCGTGCCGTCGAGCTGGCCCACAAACACGGCACACGTCTCCACATACTCCACCTGAGCAGCGCCGCCGAGCTCTCCCTCATGGAGAAAAAGCCTCTCGACCAAAAGCAGATAACGGGCGAGGTGTGCATGCACCATCTGTGGTTTTCGTCTGATGATTACGCCCGCAAAGGCAACCTCATAAAATGGAATCCCGCCGTCAAAGAGGCATCCGACCGTCAGGCTCTGCTTAACGCACTGGCCGAGGGGCTGATAGACATCGCCGCCACCGACCATGCGCCCCACACCCTCGAAGAGAAGAGCCGCCCATACCTTGCCGCCCCCTCAGGCGCCCCCATGCTGCAACACTCTCTTGCCGTCATGCTCGAGATATGCCGCAATCACGGCCTCGGTTACAGCTTCGCCGCCGACAAGATGGCACACCGCGTGGCACAACTATTCCACATAAAGGGACGCGGATTCCTGCGCAAAGGCTATCATGCCGACATCACCATAGTCGACCCCCGTGCCGACATCACCGTGTCGACATCAAACATACTCTATAAGTGCGGATGGTCACCTCTGGAGGGCACACGCCTTAGCCACAACGTCACCCACACCATCATAAACGGCAGCATCGTATATGACCGAGGCTCGTTCGACGAGTCGTTCCGCGGCATGCCGTTAGAGTTCGAACGCTAAGACGAATCCGGCACATTTAACAGACAAGAACAGTAAAAAGCAATGATAACACCCACACTCAGGCCCATAACAGACACTCCCACACGCTTTTACATAGAGACATACGGCTGTCAGATGAACGTCGGCGACACAGAAATAGTCGTGTCTATAATGCAAGACCACGGCTATGGTTACACCGACAACATCTCTGATGCCGTCATCATACTCATCAACACATGTTCGGTGCGTGACGGCGCCGAGCAACGGGTATGGGGACGTCTGGCCGAGTTTGCCTCGCTCAGAAAACGCCGCCCGTCACTGATAGTGGGCGTGATAGGCTGCATGGCCGAACGTCTGCGCGAACGCCTCACCGAGGGCGACAAGGGTGTCGACATAGTGGCCGGACCCGACGCCTATCGCTCACTCCCCTCTCTCATGGAAGAGGTCAAAAACGGCGGTAAGGGAGTCAACGTGTTGCTCTCGCGCGAGGAGACATACGCCGACATTTCGCCCGTAAGGCTCGACCGCAACGGCGTCAGCGCTTTCGTATCCATAATGCGCGGCTGCAACAACATGTGCTCATATTGCGTTGTGCCATACACCCGCGGTGCCGAACGAAGCCGCCCCGCCGACACCATCATGGCCGAGGTGCGCGACCTTTTCGCCAAAGGCTATCGTGAGGTGACCCTGCTGGGACAGAACGTCAACTCATACCGCCACGACACCACCTCGTTTGCCGACCTCATGCGCATGACCGCCGAGGTGTCGCCCCTGCTGCGCGTACGCTTCGCCACCTCACACCCCAAAGACCTCAGCGACGAGCTGCTCGATGTCATGGCCTCGCACCCCAATATATGCCGTGCCATACACCTGCCGGCACAGTCAGGCTCAGACACCATGCTCGAACGCATGAACCGCAAATATACCCGCGCATGGTATCTCGAACGCATCGACGCCATCAAACGACGCATGCCCGACTGCGCCATATCCACCGACCTGATAGCAGGCTTCTGCGGCGAGACCCAAGAGGAACACGAAGCCACCCTGTCGCTCATGAGACAGGTGGGTTACCAGTTCGCATACATGTTCAAATACTCCGAGCGCGAGGGCACCAAAGCCTCACGCCACATGAAAGACGACATACCCGACAAGCTCAAAACCGAACGGCTCACACAAATCATCAACCTCCAGAACGAACTGTCGCTCCAAAGCAACAGACACGACATAGGCAAGAGCTTCGAGGTGCTCGTGGAGGGAGCATCCAAACGCAACCCCGCCGAGCTGGTGGGGCGAACATCGCAAAACAAAGTATGCGTCTGGGCCGACACCACCCACCGCCCCGGCGACTATGTCACCGTCACCGTCGACGACTGCACCTCGGCCACCCTGCTCTGCCATCTGGCATAAGGCAACCAAACCATTCACCTGCATGACTTTCGTGCCGGCCGGTTTTGGACGACGGTTTTCTGCCCCCGCATGACCTTTGTTTTTGCTCGTATTTTTTTCGCTCCGGCATGGCTTTTACGCCGGCAGGGCGGCCGAAGAACGAGGCCTGGGCGGGCCGACCATCCCCCCCGCGGAGGCCTGTAACCCAGATTGGTTATTATAACTCAGTGACTTAAGCACGTTCAAACCGCGTATCACCTCCCCGCCTTGCCCCCACAGGCTCGGCCCGAAGCTCCTCCACGCCAAAGTCACGGCACCCCGGCCAACCCAAAGTGCCCCCCGTCTCTCTCACGCCCCCACGCCCGACCCTCATCACGCCCTCGACCTCCACGCCGATGCGGCCGACCGCAGGTCGGCCCACC
>CAMRVW010000033.1 GCA_947054185.1 uncultured Rikenellaceae bacterium
GTGTAAAGGTGTGAGACCTAAGTCGAACATCTTTACACATAACTTTCGTACTTATTCCTTCGTTGTTCCTCAATACCTCAAATCGGGGTCCGTGACCCCTCCCCCGGAAGGGCCGCCGGAGGCAGTTTCAGCAAAACAATAACGGCAGTTTCAGCAAAACAAACGTCAGTGGCCGCAAACCATAAGGTGCAGCGTGTGGTTATCTTATCCCTGCTTTGTCGAGAGCTTTTGCATACTCTTTTGCGTTTGCGTTGTGTTGTGTGAGTGTTGTCGCGAAACGGTGTCGACCCGAGAGGTCGGGTGCGGCGCAGAAATAGAGATAGTTATGCTTTTCGTGGTCGAGCACGGCATCTATGGCACTTATGGGAGGACAGTAAATGGGGCCCGGGGGCAGCCCTGTGTGCTTGTATGTGTTGTATGGCGAGTTGACCTCGAGGTGCTTGAATAGTATGCGTTTTATTGACGGATCACCCAACGCGAACTTGACGGTGGGGTCGGCCTGCAGAGGCATCTTCTTGCGCAGACGGTTGATGTACACGCCTGCAATGCGCGGTTGTTCAGGTGTGTACTTGCTCTCTTCGACCACTATGGAAGCGAGTGTCGACACCTCTTTGCGCGAGAGGTTGAGTTTCTTGCGTTTGTCGTCGCGGCCTCGGGCAGACCAGAAACGCTCATACTCCTTGTTCATGCGGGCCATCAGTTCTTGGGGTGTTATTGTCCAATATACCTGATAGGTGTCGGGTATGAACATGGATATGATGTCGCGTTGGTCGAAGCCGTAAGAGGCTGCGTTGTTGGGGTCGCGCAGGGCGTTGAGCATTGTGAGCGAGTCGGCTTCTATGCATTTGGATATGGCTCCTGCCAGACGCTCTGTGGTGCGTATGTTGTTGAATGTCAACTTTACGGGTGTCTGGTTGCCGGCCCTCAGCTTGCCTATCAGGCCGCGAAAGGTCATGCCCTTGGTGAGGGTGTAATGTCCGGGACGCGCCTTGGTGTACTTGAACCGCCTTGAGAGGGCGCAAAAGTCGGATGTGTCTTTGAGAAACCCCTGCTCTTTCAATATCAGAGCCTGCTCTGAGACCGATGCCCCTGTGGGCATGTTTACAAAGCCTGTCTTGAGCACAGAACCTTTGACGGCATAGAGGTAATAGGTCATGCCGCCGAATATCACGATGCCTGAAAACATCAGCACCACAAGCGTCAGAACCGCTCCGCCAATCTTAATTTTAGCCATATTTTTGCACTGTTAAAAATTTGTCTTATCTTTGTGTCGGGTAAGTCTTATACGACCAGCTCCTGCTGAATCCCCCCAGGGCCGGAAGGCAGCAAGGGTAAGTGGTTGAGCGGTGCGATATAAGGAGCTTACCCTTTTTTCGTTAATGGCTTTCCGAAAAGGCGACGCCTCACAACCCTCTGCCATACCACCATAAGAAGCAGCCATCATAAAATATCTCCCGGGACTCAACCTTACCAAAAGCCGTCCCCCTAAGCTCCGCCTCTGACACCTGTCTTGCCAAAAGCCGTCCCTTAAAGCCCACTTCGCAAAACACCCCTTGCGTCAATATGAAGCCTCCGCAACCGAGCCTCCGAACGTTACCGTGTTTAAAGCCGTCCTGTTTTATGCAACAGCCACCCCGCAGGCATGAATATGGTGTATATGCCCATGCGTCTTACAGCCTCCGCCAATTTTTTGCGGCTCTTGAAAAACACAGCCCAGTAACACATCGCGTTTTTTATCTTTGACTTCAAAGGCACGTCATGGTTCACATACTCGGCGTAAAAGTTCATGAAAGCCTCGGGTGAGTTGCTGCGCAAGCGTTTTATGCTGTCGGTAAGACCGCCGGGCATATACTCGCATTTCATGTACGGACGGTTGACATATCGGGCCTTATAACGCCGGGCCATGCGATTCCACACCAACCCCTCGGGGCAAAATTTCTCTCCCTCAATCTCGGGAAAGGGATACTGTCGCATCACCGATGTCTTGATTATCTCGGCACGGTCGCCCTTTATGCGATATTTCTCTCTGTAATCTATAAAATTGGTGTCTGTCACCTCTTTATCGGTGCTTGTGCCTATCACATTGCCGTCTTCATGTATTTTGTTGCCGACCACGGCACAGAAATCATCGTCTGACTCAAGGAACGGTATGTGAGACACGATGTCGGCAACCACATTGTCGTCTGACAGATAGTCATCGCTGTCCAATATCATGAACAGATAGCCTTTAGCAGCCGCCACACCTCTGTTTATGGCCCTGTGCTTGCCTCCGTTGGGCTGGGTGATATAGGTTATGTCTAACTTGCCCTCGTCGATGAAACGTTGCATCACCGCGTCGGTGTCGTCGGTGGAGCCGTCGTTTACCACAATCCACTCGAAGTCTTTGTTTGTCTGGTTATACAGACTGTTACACAGTCTGTATAACAGGGCAGCCCTGTTATATGCCGGAGTAAAAATGGTCAATGCTTTTCCCATAGCTTTCAAGTTATTTTTCCCATTCGCTAAACGCATCTGTTGATATAACCCTCGGTGGCATGCTCGTTGGGTATGATTCTGGCAGGGTTACCTATGACAATAGAGTTGCTCGGCACATCGAAATTGACCAGTGTCAACGGTGCTATGAGCACGTTGTCGCCTATGGTTATATTGCCAACCACCACAGAGTTGGCACCTATCCACACTCTGTTGCCTATGGCCGGGGCACCTTTCCTGTCGCCTCTGTTTTCGGTACCTATGGTCACACCCTGGTTGATGTTGCAGTTGTCGCCTATCTTGGCGTTGGGGTTGATGACGATGCCGCCGAAATGGCCTATATACAGCCCCTTGCCGACAGTCAGGCTCCAGTGGGTTGCAATACCGAACTTAACCATATTGCGCATGAACATCAATCGATAGAACCATCTGAGAAACACACACCCTTCCTTGGCCATGCGCATGAAATAGGTGACCCTGAACCCGTGACATAGGAGATAGCATTTTACCCCCCCCGTAAATCCCTGATAACCATACCTATAGGCGTCTGATGCCGTTAAACTTAATTTCATATATGCACTTTTTAAAAACTGTTCATTATGCTTTTCAATGCCGAATCGAGATTAGTCTCTTTTACATATATCGTGTAATTGTTGAAAATGGAATAGATGAAAAATGCCAGGACAAAACAGACATACACCATCTTCCAATATATGTTTTTGATATTCAAAACAGCAAAGGGTACCGTGATGCACTCAAACACCTTGTAATAATCCAGCCCTCTTGACGAGAGTATGGAGATGGAGCTTAACGGAAAGTACAGAAGCAGATATACGAAATAGAGGTTGAACAACACCCGCTGCACCCTGTCGTTGAGGTCTGCCGAGAGGGCAAATCCGAAAAAAAGCAACATTCTGACTATCAGGCCTAATGATAGGCCTGCTCTTTCGTTATGCAACCCTCCTTCAGTCAGATAAAGCTCTATCTGCCATTGGGGCACACCCACCTTTGAAGCAAACAGGCCTATTATGTCGAGCAGGTTTATAAGCACCAAAGGAAAGGCTATGGCCATTATTATGAAAGCCTTCTTGCGGTTTACGGTTATTCTGTTGGCAATCCAGTATGCCGGAATGAATGTCACCATCGAATAGTGGAAAAAGAAGGCTATGAGCAGGCACAACAGATACTTGCCCCTCTCTTGCGACAGTATGTATTTAAACGACATTATGGTGAACGTCAAAGCCATGCCTTGCCTGACGATACCTAAATTATAGCCCATGTGCAATGAAAAATATATCAACCACGAGAGAGCTATAAAAGGGGAGTATTTGTTGAACGTGACGGTCAGCACCGTCATTGAAAAGAGGTTCATTACAAACAACAGCGTCCAATAGTCGCCGCCGAAGAATTTGACTATCGCATTGAGCAGGGCATAACCCGGGTTGGTGCCGTGTTCGCTCCAGTTGTCTATGTTGATCTGGTCAAACATTCGCAGATAGGCCGACTGGTCGACACCGAACTTGTTGTCGAGCATCAGCAGGCATATGGCCAGAAAGGCGGGGAAGAAAGTGTAATATACGGCAAATTTATCGCGTGTCGTAAGGTTGATCAAGACACCGATTACCAAAAGTCCTCCGCATAGTGAAATAGGGTTCATTCTTCAGCCAATGTTCTGTCGTTGTTGAGCCTCGGTCGCTTCGGCTTCACTGGTGTTATGCTTTGTAAGCCGATAATATAGTATCTGTTACGGCGGGCAGGGAGTATTCCGACACTATGCCGTTTTGAACATCTATTATCTCTTGCCCCCTTTGCGGTGTCAGCGACTCTATCAGCCGTTTGAGCTCTCCTGCATTGCCGTTTTCAAACAACTGACTGTCGGGCACAAGGTCGCGTATGCCGTCAACATCAGAGCCGAAGACAACCTTTCCCGCCGCCATGGCCTCAAGCACACAGGTGGGCATACCCTCCCAATGCGACGAGTGCACATATATGTCGCACATCTTCATGAGCTCGGCAATATCGCTCCTCTGACCCGTCATTATGGTTTTGCCCGGTACGGTTATCGCCTTGGCCACGTCATTGAATGTTTCACCGTCGCCCACCAACACGCATTTATACTCCTCGGGCAACATCTCCACCGCCTTTATTACCGCCTGTTGGTTTTTGGCGGCGGTCATCCGCCCCACCATCAGCACTATCTTGTCTTTACCGTCAAGTCCCAGCACTCCCCGGTCGAGCGGTTCCGCCTCTCTGAAACGGTCGATGTCGACACAGTTGGGCACGACACGATATTTACGCGTATCTGTGACTTTGAGCCACTTGATAAGCGATCGGCGAGTCTCTTCGCTTATGCAGAACACATCTTTGTGGCGTCCGAAAATAAATCGGTCCACAAGGCGCAACACCTTCTTGCCCCGACGTCTGTTGGTGGTGCTGTGTTCGGATGTGCAGAGTCTTACTCCGCGGAAATTGAAAAGCGATGCGGCGGCGGCCCACAACTGGGCATAGGTAAGGTGTGTGTGCACGACATCATACCTGCCTGAGAGCAACACTCTCAGAAACACGAAAAAGTGTATCGGACACAGAAGACCCATGCGCGGGGCCCGCCTTATGCGTATGCCCTCTCTTTCAAGCCTGTCGGCCAGATGCGAGCGTCTGTCATCGAGCACCAGCACCTCCACATCTTCGCCCCTGCGCTTCATCTGGCAGACCAGACCCACGACATAGACCTCGGCCCCGCCGACACCTAAAGAGTTGATGGCATGTAAAATCATTTCTTCGTGTTTTTAGATAGCATGATAGCTTTCCATATATCGCCTATGATAACCGATCCGACCCCGAAAAACAGCCCTAATATGAGAGCCACGGCACATATCAGCTTACGCTTGGGTTCAGAGGGGCTTTCGTCGAACAGTGGAGGGGTGAGTATGGTGAAGCTCGGGGTGTTTTCACTCACCTTGGCGCGCGCCACGTCGACCTGTGAGGCGGCGGCACGATAGGTCTGAGATGCTATGTCGACATCGCTCATCAGCCTTTCCAGATAGGCCTGAACGCTCTTTTTATTGGGGTTCAGGTTTTTGTCGACAACAGTCGAATACTCTTCCTGACACTTGTAATAGCGCTCACGGGCCGCCCCGGCAATAACCAACGCCATATCTAACTCTTGCTTGGCCTTGCCTGTCTGATAGTTTATGAGATATTGTTGCAGTTTGCTGGTAAGAGAGTCGACCAGTATCACCGAAGCCAGCGGGTCTTGAGTGGTTGCCGACAGGGTCATGACTGCCGATTTCTTGTCGCTGACAACCTCGAATGTCGACTTGGCCGCCAACAGAAAGTCGCGTTGAGAGTCGGTTATGTCATACTTGGTGTTCGACATGTTTTTGCCGTCACTATCTTTCTTCGACCCTTTGGGCGACCACCAGGCCCTGCGCTGATAGTCGCTCAGGTATTCTGAAAACAAGAGTGTGTCTGGCGCTCCGGCCGGAGGGTTGACAAGAGAGATCTGCGCATTTTCAAACTCGAGCATGAAAGGGACGCTCTTTATGATGGTGGGGGCCAGCTCTATGGTGATGCCGTCTTCGCCGCCCTGCATAGACGAGAGCCCTAACATGCTCATGGCTCCGGACAGGCCCGACTGGATGCTTTTCTTCTCCATTACAAGTTCTGTCTTGGCCGTGTACATGCGGGGGACACTAAGGGCATATATGACACCCACCACCACCACTGAAGCAGTTATTATGGCGACTCTCTTTTTATGTGCTATGACTTTGTCCAAGACATCCCAAAATGTCGTCTCGTCCGGTTGTTTGTTTTCCATTGCGCTCTCTTATGATATTGTGTCGATAATCTCTTTATATACGGCCCACACTTTGTGTACGTCGAACTGTCTCTCGGCCTTTGAGCGGCTGGCCTGTGACATGGCCTCCATGCTGTCGTCAGGCAGCTCGGTAAAACGGCGGCAGGTCTGCGACAGCGCTTCGGCATCCCGGCAAGGCACCTTATAGCCGTTGACACCTTCGTCCACCGTCTCTCGGCAGCCCGGTATGTCGGAACAGATGACGGGCCGGCCCAACGCTATGGCCTCGATGAGCACTATTGACATGCCCTCGTGATATGACGGCAGCACCACACACGACGCCTTTTTTATCTGTTCCATGAGCCTGTCGTGCTCCATCATGCCGAGGTATTCTATCGCCTTCTCGCCTCTTACAACCTCTTCGGGCACGGCACTGGGATTGACATCTATGGCACCCACCAATATAAACCGGGCTTGCGGATTGGCTTTGGCCGCCTCGACAAACTCACGGTAACCTTTGTCGTAAAGCACCCGTGCAGCCATGAGGAACGTGCGCGGTTGCTCTTTAGACACCGGCTCAACGGCAAAAGAGGATACGTCGACCCCCTCGCCACCTTCTAAAAGCATGGCACGACGGCTCTTTACCGCCCCCAGACGGAGCATCAGGGCCATGTTGTCTTCGTTGAGGAAGATGGTCTTGGTGCTGAACCTCAAGGCGAACGTGTAAAGCATTTTGGCAATGCGGGCCGTTATATTGTTGTTATTGAACACATAACCCAACCCCGTCACTATCGCGACAGAGGGTATGCCTATAAGTGCCGCTATAAGGGTGCCGTAAATGTTGGGCTTTATGGTGTAATGAAATACCACCGAGGGCTTATATTTGCGATAGAGTCTGAAAAGACGCCCAAGATAGAAAATGTCTTTGAAGGGATTGGTGCCCTTGCGTGATATTCTGACCGGCTCGTATGTAACCGCGGGGGGTATCACCGACGTGCCGTTACTGTCGTCGGGAGCCGCTATCACCACACGATAACCCGCATCCGCGAACTTGCGTATGACATATCCCCTGTAATTGAGGCATCCCCACAAGGAGTTGTCCGAGAATATTACCGTTTTCATGGTTTATGACGCATTTACCCTCACCGTTGCCGGCTTGCGGGCGGGTTGCTGTTGTCTCGAGCGCAATACGGGTCGGCCTGCCGAATGCCGGCTTGCACGATATTGTTCGAGCCGTCTTGTCACTATTTTCGCAAAGATACTTTTTTTTTGCCATTGCTGCAAATATAAATGGCGGCACTGTCTCTTTTATGATTTACGGGCACTGCCTCCGGAGGCAGTGCCCGTAAATCAACGTCAGTTGCAGCAAACCATAACCGATGCAGCTCCCGCAACGACAGCATCTGCATCATGTCACCGGTTCATCCTGGCTTTTCTGAGAGCCTCTTCCGAGCGGCGTGCAGCCTCACGTTCGGCGCGACGCTCGGTCCGTACGGAGTCACGATAGGCGGCGCGTCCGAGGGAGTCGATGGCGCTCTGACGTTGGGCGCGTCGATATTTGTAATCGGCCCACTGGTTGCGGAATTTACGCACCACGTCGCCGAAGCGATTGAAGTCCTCTTTGTAATAGACGCCCACGCCGCTCTCCTGCAGTCCCTGATTTTCATCAAAGGTGTTGATCTGGCGGGTGAATGCCTTGGTGCGTATGCCGCCCGATTTGTCGAGTATCCATGTGAGGGAGGCATCACCCGAGAGGTTGCCCACGTCGTCGTTGAGATATGCGGTGTTGTTTTTGAAGTTGACGTTGCCCTCGGCGTCGAGGTAAAGTTTGTCTTTGAGCAGCGGTGCCGAAAAGCTCAACTCGAGCTCGTCACTGCTCATGGCATCTTTGGGACGGTAATTGAACCCGAGGTTGAACTTGTCGTTAGACAGCCAGTTTCCTATCTGGTTAGACAGAAACTCCAGTCCTGTCACGGCGGCGCTGTTGGCAAGGCCCACGTTTATGGTGCTCTCTTCCTGCGAAGATGAGTCGGCATAGAATGTGTTGGCCAAAAGCAGCCAGAACAACTGCAATGAGACGGACTCTTCGGTGTTGAGGGTGCTCGATATCAGGCTCTGGGTCTCGGGGTCGGCGTTGGGCACCACTATGCCTAACTTGACATCGGGATGGAGCAACTGACCGGTAAGGTGTATATTGCAGTCGACCTCGGCCCTGCGAGAGAACGAGGAGGCGGTGCCTCGGCCCAACAGTGGGGCCAGCGATGCTTTCACCCTGTATGTGGCGGTGATATCGAGGTCGGCGCCGAGCGGATCGCCTGTCCACTTTATGTTGGAGCCGGCGCCTATGTTGAAGTATTTGTTGATAAGGTTACGCAGGGTGAACAGATAGCCTCCCTCCTCTATCTCATAACCTCCGTACATGGTGAACTCCTTGGTCGAGGGACGGGCGTTGACCACCAGCTGACCGCTGCCCCGCACCTTTATGATGTCGCCTATGGTGGGGTCTATCACTATCTGGGCGTATGTGTTGGGGCGCACGTCTATGTTGAGCTTTATGTCGAACACCCCTTTCGAGGCCAGCTTCTTGTCGCGCTCGCGTATGAGCCGTCGCGAAAGGCTCTCTTCGGCCTTGGGCTTTACGAAGGTTATGAAGTCGGCCTCCGTCATTGTCGACTTGTCTGACAGGGGCATGTTAAAGGTCGACTGCTCTTCGGTGGCGGCGTTGACTATCATGGACACGGCCTTGCCCCGCCCCTCCACCGTCATGTCGCCCGAGGCGAATATGCGTCCGAAGAAGAGGCCGTTGTCACGCGAGGTGGTGTTCATGCAGAGCATGTTCTTGGGGTATGTGCGTATTCGGTAATTGGCCCTCTTGAAGCGCGTGTGCGTTACCGACGCCTCTATGGGAGCCTCGGTGCCTAATTCGTCGGTGAGTGTTCCGTTTTTGAGCGACACCATGTTGTCTTTGACCATGGCGGTGCCTCTGACGCTGTAACGCACCTTGGTGAAGTCGATGGTGGTGGAGAAGTCGTGCACCTCGACGGTGCCGTTAAGGCATGGAAACCTCTCTTTGTCGGTGAGCACCAGCGACACGTCGGCCAGCCCCGAAGTGCCCGACGAGATGCCGCGAAGCATTGGCGAGAGCACGGAGAGGTCGACTCCCGGCAGGTTGATATAGGCGCGGTAACTCCTGCCTGTGGGCTGGAGGGTGCCGACAACCAGTTGCAGCGAGTCGGCGGCGGTAAGCTCATATTTGACGTCGTGGCCGCGGTCGTCGTAAACGCTGGTGAAGCACACGTCGGGATAGGCATGGTCGTTTATTTTTATCTGCCTTAAGTCTATGTCAGAGAGGAAGAAGCCCTCGTCGAGCAGCCCCAATATCTTGATGTCGCCGTCCATTATGCCGCCCAGACGATAGCCGAGGGTGTCGACGAAAGAGCTCAGCGGCGATATGTCGAAGTGCGATATGCGCACCGAGAGGGTGTCTTCCTCACTGTGCGATATCATGCCGTGGGCCCGTATGCTCTGCCCGTCGTTGTCGACCATGAAGTTGTCTATCCTTATGCCTGTGCTGTCGATGGTGGTGGTTGAGTTGTGTATGTTCCACGTCTGCCCCGACAGGCGCACATATCCCGGCAGTATACCTATACGCATCTGGGTGCGTCCCGTCTGCGGGTCGTTGCTGAAATCGGTGCGGGAGCCTATGAAGGCGGCCGACCCGTCGGTCTTGTTTTCAAACCGGGTGTAAAAGCCCACCGAGTTGTTCTTGATGCCTCCGAAGAGCGACACGTCGGGGAAATAGAAGTTGCCGGCCACAATCTCGCCCGCCCGCATGAACAACGATATGGAGTCGGCATCGTTGCGGCTGTCTATGTTGAGCGCCGACACCATGTTACGCCCCTTCATTATGTAATCGGAGCTTAGCGAGAGCGAGAATCTGTTGAGCGCGGGATTGAAGAGGAACGACAGCGACGTACCCTCTGCCATGGCCAGGCCGGGCATGAATATGGCAGCCACGTTATTGGCCTTTTTGACGTTCAGCCGCACCACATAATAGCTGTCTATGGCCTTGGGGTCGCTTGCCGCAGATGCCTCTGCGCGGGGGCGGGGTGCGGCGCCGCGTCCATAGGGCAGACGGTCGCTTATCACCTGCATGCCCGACTCCTGAAGGGCGGGCAGATATTTACGCACCGTGTTCTTGAGATACCCCAGTATGCTCCGATAGCTCTGCCGTCCCTGAAGCTCTATGTCGGCAAAGTCGGAGGTCAGACGCAGATATTTGCTCTCGTCGTTGTTGCGCGTGGACACCGATATGCGTCCGGCTCCTATGGTGTCGGAGCGGTTGACGTACACAAGGTTCTTGACCTTTATGGTGCCGTTTATGTTGTCTATGTCGTTGCCGTAACCCGAGGCCTCCATGCGGCCCGACAGACGCGACACCGAGTCGCGTCTGTCGAGGCCCAACAATGCCAGGTCGGCACGTCGCACATCAAGCCCGAAATTGAAACGCGGCAACGGCTCCGACAGCTCTATAAGACCGTTGAAGTCGAAGTCGAGGTTGGGATCGTCGCACCCCACATAACCCAGAAAGGCCTTGTCGCCGAGGTTGCCGTCTATTACGATGTCGTGATAGTTGTATCCCCCGGCCCGGAAACTCTCTATCATGCCTTTGGTGCGCAAGAGCATGGAGTCGCCGCCCACGCTGGTGTCTATGTCGGCGTTCATGGTCAGCCCTCTTGCTCCCTTTATGGCCAGAATGCGACCTATGTCGAGGTTGTCGGTGGCTATGTGCCCCAAAAGACGTGTCTGCCTGCCGCTCGAGCTGCCCGACAGACGGAAGTCCATGCCACCGGCGGATGTGAGCGTGGTGCCGTGGCTCTCGAAATCGGAAAACGTGCCCGTAAAGCCCGCACTGAGGTCTATCTGTCCTATGCGTGATATGACAGGCGAATACTTCATGCGTTTGCCGGTGAAATCTTCGTAAATGTTGTATATGTCGTCCGATTGCAGGCTCAGTACGGGTATGTCTAATGAGAAGAGAGTGTTTCTTGCATCGGGCAGCCCCTTCATCGAGAACGATGCGTCCGTTACGGTGGCACCTCCGGTCGTAAGACGCTCTATGTGCCCGCTCATGTCGGCCACCGTGCCTTGCGCCCTGCCCGAAAACTCCACGACGGCCGTTTGCGGTATCAGACGTCCGGTAAATTTCGATATGGTCTTGAAGTCTATATGCGACCGCACTATGTCGGCCTCCATGCGCACGGTGTTGATATAGTCGGTCATGGTCCACTGCTTGAAGTGCATGGCATATCGTCGTATGTGGCCGGTGGTGCGCCCTTCGAGGTCGAAGCGGGCGTTGTCGAGCTTTATCAGCGAGGGACAAAGATAGAGCGAGTCGGCGCTTATGCGTCTGAGCTTCAGGCCGCTTTTCTCGGTCAGGGCTATGCGCTCTATGTTCATTGATATGGTGTCGCGCACAAGGGCGAAATCGTTTATCCGGGTGGTGATGTTGCAAAAGCGCATGTCTTGAAAGTTGACGCCGTAATCGACCTTGCGGGCATCGTGACGGCGAAACTCGAAGTTGAAAGAGTCGACCTCTATGCGGTCTATGGACATGCGGAAGGGCTTGGGGTTGCGCGGTTTGTTGCGGTCGACAATCTTGTCTGTCACCCGTTTGAGGTTGAGTATGCCCTCCGGGTCGTTGTTGAGCAGAAAATCGCCCCCCTCGACCTTCACAATACCGAAGGCCAGACGCTTGGTGAGCAGACGGCCTATCTTAACGTCGGCCTCTATGCGCCGTACACCCAACAGAGTGTCGCGCTCAATGGGGTCGAGCACAACGAAACCCTCGACCACCGCATGGGATGGGAACTTTATGTCGACCCTGTCGATGGTCACGGGTGTGGCCACCACCCGGGTGGCTATCTCGGAAAATTTATGTACTATGGCGTTCTGAACCACACCTATCTGCAAAAGCAACGACACAAAAAGCGGCACCGTCATGACGAAAAGCATGATTGCGGCGACCACATCGGCCGTTATTCGCAGAAATTTTTTCATTCGGTTAAATTCGTTATCTTTACGCCTCGAAGAGGATTGTTTTCAGGTAAGCATGCTCTTTGGGTTCCTCGGGCTTTCGCCTTTGAAACATCGGTTCCTCCGGAGCATCGGAGGAGCGGCTTTCGAGGTGTGCAGGACTCTCCAAGAGGTTTGGAACTCTCCGGCATCACCTTACGATGCCTCGGTTTTCATACCTTGGCCACTCGTGGGTCGACAGCCCTTCGGGGAATGGCTTGAAAACAGCGTTTTATCTTGTCATATAACGGATAAAACACCGTTTGAAGTGTGAATCCCCATGCAAAAATAATACAATTTTACACAATGGAAATAACAATTTTGGCAATCGAATCATCTTGTGACGACACATCGTGTGCCGTTGTGCGCAACACCACTCTTTTGTCGAACGTCACCGCCTCGCAGCAGGTGCATCGATTGTGGGGCGGGGTTGTGCCAGAGCTGGCCTCGCGCGCCCATGAACAGAACATCGTGCCGGTGGTCGACAAGGCCCTCAAAGATGCCTCGGTGACGGTCGACCGGCTCGACGCCATAGCCTTCACCCGTGGCCCGGGGCTTTTGGGCTCGCTGTTGGTGGGGGTCTCTTTTGCCAAGGGTCTGGCTCTGTCTAACAATATACCGCTGATAGAGTGCAACCATCTGTTGGGCCATATCATGGTTCACTTCATAGATGAGCCGGGCGTGGAGTCGGCCCACCCCTCTTTCCCGTTCATAACGCTGCTTGTGTCGGGCGGACACACCATGATAGTGCTGGTCAAGAGCTATTTAGAGATGGAGATATTGGGCCAGACCATAGACGATGCCGCGGGCGAGGCTTTCGACAAGTGCGCCAAGGTCATGGGCATGCCCTATCCGGGGGGGCCTGTGATAGACAATCTGGCCGAGGAGGGCGACCCCAAGGCATTCAAGTTTGCCAAGCCGTCGGTACCGGGGCTCGATTACAGCTTCAGCGGGCTTAAAACATCGTTTCTCTATTTCTTGCGCGACAAGGTGCGCGAGAATCCGTCGTTCATAGAGGAGCACAAGGCCGACCTGTGTGCCTCTCTGCGTCAGACGGTTGTCGACATACTCATGGCCAAGCTGATAAGGGCCGTCAAGGCCGAGGGGGTGACAGATGTGGCCATTGCGGGCGGTGTGTCGGCCAATGCCGGGCTGCGCCGGGCCGTCGAGCTGGAGGGCAGGAAAAGAGGCTGGAGGGTGTTCCTGCCCAAGCGCAGTTACACCACCGACAATGCCGCCATGATAGCCATACAGGGCTATTTCAAGTATCAGAGTGAGGAGTTCGCTTCGCTCGACGTGACGCCCGTGTCGAGGGTGACCGAGTTAAAGTGATGGGAGACTCTCGGCATAAGGTCTTGCCGGTGTCAGCTTCCCTGCGATTTGTCGGGGCGGGCTTGTCTCTTGCGGGCCTTGAAAACACGGTCGTCTCTTTATGTTTCGGGCTTCGGCAAGAGGGCTGGAATGTATCGCGGCGTTTCAAGGAGCGGCTTTCATGACGGTTTCCTCTTTAGGCTGGTGGGGACGGGCTTTGTCGGGACGGTTTTGCGATGCTTGCATGGCTTTAGGACAGGGATTCTTTAGTGGTGATTTCTATTTGTTCACGTTTTGGTTTGTATGCTGTGGCGGCAGTGTTGCCACCGTTATCTGATATCTGTATTATAATATGTCGACCAAACCTCATATTGCGATAATAGGCCGTTGCAACATCGGCAAAAGCACCTTCATGAATGTCTTGGCGGGCGAGGATCTCTCTATCGTGTCGCCATCGGCCGGCACCACCACCGACCCTGTGCGTCGTGCCGTGGAGCTTAAGGGTGTGGGGGCCGTGGTGCTTGTCGACACCGGGGGCATAGACGACGTCACACCGTTGGGCAGCGAGCGCCGACGCGCCACACTCGCTGCGATGGAGCAGTGTGACATGGGGCTGTTGGTGACGGGTGCCGAGGGCATAGGCGCCCCCGAGAGGGAGCTTATGGAGCAAGCCCGCCTGGTGGAACTGCCCATAGTGACGGTGGTCAACGTCCGTGAGAGGAGCGTGTCAGGCGCCGGCACTTTTGCCTTCGACCCCCTGCATGACCCTATAGAGGCGCTATGTGACCATATTACAAAGCATCTTGGCCGGGCGACATCTTTATCGTTGTTCGGTGACGGCATATCGGCGGGCGACCGTGTGGTGTTGGTGTGTCCCATAGACTCTCAGGCGCCCGAGGGACGGTTGATATTGCCGCAGGTGCAGGCCTTGCGCGAGCTTCTCGACAAGAGAGCCATAGCCCATGTGGTGCAACCGTCGCAGCTGTTATCGGTGCTCGACCCCGGTGTGCGCATGGTGGTCACCGACTCACAGGCCATTGCCGGGGTGAGGAGGTTGGTGCCCGAGGGTGTGGAGCTGACAACGTTCAGCATACTGCTGGCCGGCGCCAAGGGTGACATAGCCCTTTACGAACGCGGGCTGGAGGCATTAGACCGTCTGTCCGATGGCGACAGGGTGTTGGTCATGGAGAGCTGTCTGCATCACGTCGGCTGCGACGACATAGGTCGCGTCAAGATACCGCGCATGCTTGAGCGTTACTCGGGCCGCACTCTTCGCTTCGACTTCATAGGGGGCACACAACCCCTGCCCGACAACCTTGCAGACTATGTCTTAGCCCTCCAGTGCGGCGGATGCATGGTCAACGCACGCTCCGTAAAAGCACGGCTCAGACGTCTGGAGCGCGAGCATGTGCCTGTCACCAATTACGGCATGGCCATACGTAAGATGAGCGGATGCTGAGACAACGGCCGTTGTTGGTTTGCGTGTACTGCTTTTTTGCGGACACTGCCGTTTATGGTTTGCGGGCACTGCCTCCGGCGGCCCTTCCGGGGGAGGGGTCCAGACCCCGGTTTGATATTTTTGAGGAACAACTAAGGGATAAGTACGAAAATTACCCATAAAAATTACGCAGTCTGCCGACGTGCAAATCTTTATGGGTAATTTTCGTTTTTGGCCCTGGGGGTTGAGACCTGAATTATATTCAAACATGGGCCATGACCGCTTCGCAGAAGAGTGCAAGAGTAATGCGGCAAACATGAACGGAAGAGTCGCACAAAGCATAACGGGCAGACACCAACACTTGCCGAGTCCCTAACTTTCACACTGTATGGTTCTTACTTCAATAGGCTTTTGCGCGGGCAAAACTCTTGTCTGTCAGGCTGTGCCTTACGACTTTTGATATCGGTACTATTTTGTCGCGAGATTTTACCTCGCATGTCTTATCTGTATATTTTAGTCCCACTTTTTGTCCACGCAGTTTTTACCCGCAGACTAACTTTTATTGGCGGGGCGGCGAAAAACGAAAACATTTGTTATTCCCGCATAATTTTTGCTGCCGGCAGGGCGGCCGAGGCACGAGGCCGCAACGGGCCGAAGCCTCCCCCCGCGGA
>CAMRVW010000034.1 GCA_947054185.1 uncultured Rikenellaceae bacterium
GTCACGGAGGGGTCTCGGACCCCCTTTTGATATTTTTGAGAGCAAAGACTAAGAGAATAATGTCATAAATGTGTAAGACGCATGTCGAAACACATTTATGACATATCTGTTTTCGGCCCATGGATTTTGTGCCTAAATGATATTCAAATAGGGGCATGGACTCTCGGCGGAAAGGGAGAGGAAGCAGGGCGGAGATAATAAAACGGCAAAACAATAAGGAGCAGGGCGGTAAAATATTGGCGGGCGGTTCTCGGGTTGTGGCGGGCCGACCGCAGGTCGGCCGCATGGGATGCGGATTCGGGGTCGGGAGAGTGGTGGATGAAATTTTAGCGTGAGATTAGAGAGCGTGAGCAGGCCCGAGGAACGAGGGCCGCATCGGCGTGGAGGTCAAGGGTGTGGTGAGGTTCGCGCGTGGTGGATGACAAAGACGGGCGGCACCTTGGATTGGTTGGGGTGCTGTGCCTTTGGCGTGGAGGAGAGCGACCCGGGGCCTGCGGAGGGCAGAGGCGTGGAGGTGATGGGCTTCACGGATTTACTTAAGTCACCGACCTATATATTGCTGAGTGGGCTTGCGGCCCTCCGTTGGGCGGAGGCTCCGGGCCGCTCGGGACTCGTGTCATCGTCCCGTTTACAAGGAATAGGCTTGCGGCATACTTCGTAATGCCGGGAATAAGGAGATGTGTGCGGTTTCCGCAAACATTAAGAATAAACAAAAATCCCCCTCGGTGACCGAGAGGGATTTTGCGGTATGGACGAGACTCGAACTCGCGACCTCCTGCGTGACAGGCAGGCATTCTAACCAGCTGAACTACCACACCTTACGTTAAATCAGGTGTAACCTTTCCTGATTTTGCACTGCAAAGATAGAATGTTTTTTTTAATTGTGCAATAGGATGACGATTTTTTTGTTACATTTGTAATGATGTAATGTTGTAAAAGTGTGATTATGAGTAAGGAGATTGCCATTTTTGCTGGGGGATGTTTCTGGGGCGTGGAGTATGTAATGAACCGAATGGCCGATATAGAGTCGATAGAGGTGGGGTATATCGGGGGACGTGAAGATATTGTCGCGCCATCTTATGAGCAGGTGTGCAAGGGTGATACGGGCTATATAGAGGCAGTAAGGATTGTGTTCGACCCGGCCAAGACTTCTTATGAGAAGTTGTGCAAGTTGTTTTTCGAGGTTCATGATCCCACCCAGCGTGACGGTCAAGGTCCCGATATAGGAGAGCAATACATGTCGGTCGTGTTTTATGCGGATGAAGAGCAACGCAAAGTGGCTCAGTCGGTTATTGATATGCTTCGGTTGCGTGGGATGGATGTGGCGACACAGCTGAGGCCGGCCACCGCTTTTTATCGCGCCGAGGAGTATCATCAAAATTATTATCAAAACAAAGGCACCGAGCCATATTGTCACTCTTACGTCAAGCGGTTTTAGCCTTGCGCGCGATGAGTGTTCAGAGCCTAAGGCAGAGTCATTGTGTGCGGCATTAATAAAAAAGGCGACCATAAGGTCGCCTTTTTTATCTCTCTAAGGCTCGAATATGGAGAAATTTACGCTCCCGTAATGCCTGTGTTGGCTGAATCGGGGATGTGACGAGAAGTCTTTGTGTTTGGAGTGTTCGAGTATGAATATGCCCGTTTGGTTGAGCAGTCCGCTCGACATGATAATGTCGGGCAGGGTGTCGGCCTGTTCGAGGTCGTAAGGGGGGTCGGCGAATATGATGTCGAACTTGTCGCGCGAAAGACGCACGAAGTTGAAGGCGTCGCCGAGTACGGCTTTTATGGCGGAAAGCTTCATCTTGGCGGCCGTTTGGGCTATGAAAGAGTGGTGCAGCCTTTCCGCCTCCACCGATATGACGCGGGCGGCACCGCGAGAGGCGAACTCGTAAGAGATGGATCCGGTGCCTGAGAAGAGATCGAGCACCTCCAGCCCCTCGAAGTCATAGAGGTTGGAGAGAACGTTGAAAATGTTCTCTTTGGCGAAATCGGTTGTGGGACGGGCTTTCAGTCCGCGTGGCGGGTCGATTGTTCTGCCGCGGCAGGTGCCGCTTACGATTCTCATGTCGTCTGTTTTAGCTGTTTGTCTTATTGTTGCAAAGGGCATTGGGCATGACACTCTTTTGCGTCTTATGGTGCATGCAAAGAGGGTTGACTGCCAGATTTTTGCGGGCGTCAAACGGTCCGTTTTCTTCGTGACAGGCGGGGATTACGGTTGTCGTCACACCTGTCTCAGAGCGCGAAATAGTGCGGCGGGTCGATGGTCTCCACCTTATAATATACGCCAAGCATTGAGGCCGTGGCGCTGCCGTTCAGGCCGGGGCAGAGCACCAATGGCGACTCGAGGTCGTGTTCATGCAAAAGGTGCTCGATGTAAAATACCATGTCTTCGACAGACTTGCCCGGCAGCTGTTCGGCAAAGAGCATCTTTTTGCCTTTCCACAGGGTTGTGGTTACAAAGTCGCCCACCCGGTCGAGCGTTATCACCGTACCTCCTCCCATGCGGCGGCAGTAATTGACGGCTGCCATTATGGGGTTGGTGATCACGACGTTGCGATAGATGGTGTTAAGCCTTTCGTCGACGGTTTTGTTTATCACGGTGAGGTATGCTATGTCGTCGCGGGTGTGGGCGGCCACCGTCTCTTTGGACGGAGAGAAGTTGATGCCTATGTCTGTGACGTAATCGAGCCTGCATGAGGGGTCGAACAGCGGTTCGGGCACGATGATGCCGCGTCCGTCGGCCACTATCGCACACACGGTGTCGGTGTCGGGATGGAGCGAGTAATAGCCCTCTATGGCAGCACACGCCTCACCCGGCGATAGTGTCGAGCTGCTCTGATAGTGCTCTTGTGTGCCGGAGGTGTTGTCGAAAAAAGAAAGTCCACCCATATATATAAGGATGGACAGACTTTTACCTTCGGAACGATTATTCCCAGTTACCCGCATCGTTGGTTGCCTCTGTTATTGAACCGACTTTCATGCCGGGATATTTGCCTATGGTCTTCTGCTTGTCGATGAGGTTGACAAGTTCCTGGTGGTATTTCTCGTCGTTGAGATAGGTCTTGAAAGGGGCTTTTGCCTCGAACACGGGTATGGTCACCTTAGAGCCGGTGGTGAGGGTGTCGGCTGCAAGTATGAACTCGGTGTTGCCAGAGAAGGGTATGTAACGTATGTCGTCGGCGTTGAAACCCTTGTTGAATATGGTGTCCAAAACGGCTATCTTCACCTTTACGGTCTTGACCAGGCCTTTTGCCACAGCCAACGAGTCATCTTCAGAGCCGGTCTTGATAAGGTATACCATAGAGTCGGTCTTGATGAAGTTGATGAGGGTGTCGAAAGAGCCGGTATATTTTGAATAGAGCTGCTTATATGCACGTTCGGCGGTGCGAATGTCTTTCAAACGGCTGATGACGGCCTCGTCGCGAACTTTCTTAATCTCCTGAAAATCGAGCGGGGTCTTGATTTGCATGTAAACGGCGTATGCCAACAGACACACGATTACCAGCAATACGATCTGAAGCAGATTCTTAACTGATTTTTTCATTTGGATTATGTTTTTATTTTAGTTTTTTTTGCAAAGTTATAAAAAAATGAATATGCGCATACCCCACAACGAATATTTTTAAAGAAAGTTGTTCGGTTTTCTTTTAATCATCAATGGCATGAAGGGGCGGGCGGGGTGACATTTGTTCGTTTCGCGTTACGTTTCGGAGGCAATGAACGGTGCGGGCGGTTTGTTGCGTCGGGTGCTTTTAAGGGAGGTTGAGCAGAGGAGGAGGCGCGGGTTGGTTTTTTTAATAAAAAGTAATGCAAATATATGACAGAGAGTCAGATAGTCGAGCGTATAGCGAAGGCGTTGAGGCATGAGCCCACAGCCGATCAGGCGCGTGTGTTGGATGGTCTTGCCGATTTTGTGCTTAACAGCGAGCGCGGCGAGATTATGATAATAAATGGTTATGCCGGTACGGGCAAGACCTCGGTGATAGCCGCTTTTGCGCGTGTGATGCGCGGCATGAGGGTGCCGTTGTCGTTGTTGGCGCCCACGGGTCGGGCCGCCAAGGTGCTCGGCGGATATGCCGGGGGCGGGGCGCTCACCATACACAAGAAGATATACCGCCAGAAGTCGGCCCTCTCCGACAGCTTCGACCTCAATTTCAACAAGGTCAAAAACGGGGTGTTTATTGTGGACGAGGCTTCGATGATATCGGACAGCTCGTTTGAAAACAACATATTCGGCAGCGGCAACCTGCTCGAAGATCTGGTGCGCTTTGTCAACAGCGGCGATAATTGCCGTCTTATAATAGTGGGCGATAATGCGCAGTTGCCGCCTGTGGGGTCGCCCGTGTCGCCGGCGCTCGATTACGACACCATGTCGAGGTATGGCAAAGTGCGCTATTTTCAGATGGGGCAGGTGGTGCGTCAGCAGCGTAAGTCGGGCATATTGGCGG
Source organism: uncultured Rikenellaceae bacterium (assembly GCA_947054185.1). Classification (GTDB taxonomy): domain Bacteria; phylum Bacteroidota; class Bacteroidia; order Bacteroidales; family Rikenellaceae; genus CASDZP01. The sequence continues at coordinate 4,449 of CAMRVW010000034.1, forward strand.
CAGCCACCGAGGTGAGGCGCATAATAGAGGGCGGAGAGGCCCGTGTGCCCCGTTTCTCGCTCGATTATGACGACGTGAAGGCCATAAACGGAGGCATGTTCCTCGAAGAGCTGGAGAGTTGTTATGCCACATACGGCAGTGACCAGACGGTGGTGATAACGCGCTCCAACAAGCAGGCTAACCGTTTCAACGAGGGTGTGCGTTCGCGGGTGCTCATGCAGGACGAAGAGCTGTCGTCGGGCGATATGGTGATGGTGGTGCGCAACAATTACCACTATGGCGACCGGGAAAACGGGCTCGACTTCATTGCCAACGGCGACATGGCGCGCGTGGGGCGGGTGCGGCGCTATGAGGAGGCTTACGGTCTGCGGTTTGTGAATGTCTCGCTCACCTTTCCCGACTATGACGACGCCCAGGTAGATGCCAAGGTGATACTCGACACCCTGTCGAGCGTTACGCCGTCGCTCGATTCGGAGTCGTCGAGAAGGCTGTTCGAGGGGCTCGATGCCGATTATGCCGAATATACGCGCAAGGGCGAGAGGTATATGAAGATAAAGGAGGATGACTATTACAACGCCTTGCAGATAAAGTTCGGCTATGCCGTGACATGCCATAAGGCCCAGGGCGGACAATGGAGCGCCGTGTTTGTGGACAGGATGCTGTGGGGAGAGGAGATCATATCCATAGAGCTGCTCAGGTGGCTCTATACCGCCATAACGCGTGGTGTGGAGAGGCTCTATTTCATAGGCTTCGACGACAGTTTCTTTGTCGAGCCGCCCGATTATTGGTAACGGTTTTTGCGGTTTTCGGGGGCTTTTTGCGGTTATTTTTCATTGTCGGTGCAAGGGTGTGTTTTGGCAGTGAGATACAGTATGTTGCGTCGGCGGCTTAATATTTTTTTATTTTGTTTGAAAACTTCTAAAAAAGTGCTATTTTTGTAAGCGGAAAATTATATTTAAATGGAATTAGAATTAGTTGTAAACAGGCTTTTGGATGTTGTGAGCGGTACTTCCGCCCGCGGGCAATGGCAGAGAAGAGATGTCGTTTTCGACCAGATGGACGAGTATGGCAGTAAGCTGTGCGTCACCTTTTTCGGCGACAAGATGAACGAGGTGGCGGTGCTCAAACCGGGCGATAAGGTGATAGTGTCCTTTAACATAAGCTCGCGCGAGTATAACAACAGGTGGTACACCGAGGCCAGGGGATGGAGGGTGCGTCCCGTCCTGCCGCAACAGGATGCGGCTCCCGTGCAGGCGGACATGCCTCCCTTGACGCAGGCCGACGAAGAGGTGGCCGACAATGGCGGTGGCGATCTGCCGTTTTAACTGAAAGTAATGATTTTACGATGAAAAAGATAAAAAGCGCATTGATTTCCGTCTTTTATAAAGACGGGTTGGGTGAGATTGTCGACATGCTTGCTGCTGCCGGCGTTGAGATATATTCGACCGGGGGTACCCTCTCTTTCATAGAGGAGATGGGACACAAGGCTCGCTCGGTGGAGTCGCTAACGGGTTATCCCTCCATATTGGGCGGGCGTGTCAAGACGCTTCATCCCAAGGTGTTCGGCGGCATACTTGCCCGTCGTGACAACCCCGGCGACCTCGACCAGCTCGGGCAGTACGAGATACCCGAGATAGACCTTGTGATCGTCGACCTCTATCCTTTCGAGGCCACGGTGGCATCGACCGACGACCATGCGCAGATAATAGAGAAGATAGACATAGGCGGCATATCGTTGATACGTGCGGCGGCAAAGAATTACAAGGATGTGGCCATAGTGGCCTCTCGCAACCAGTACGGCCTGCTTAAGGATATGCTGGCATCGGGTGGCATGGCTCTCTCGGAGGCCGACCGTCGCAAGCTGGCCACCCTCGCATTTGCGGTCAGCTCGCATTACGACTCTGCCATATTCAACTATTTCAACCGTCAGGAAAACATACCCGCATTTCGTTACAGCGCAGACGGCGGGGCACACCTGCGTTACGGCGAGAACCCGCATCAGAGCGCGTCGTTCTTCGGCGACATGTCCAAGACGTTCGAGCAGTTGTGGGGCAAGGAGATATCGTACAACAACATGCTCGACATAGATGCCTCGCTGGGTCTTATAGCCGAGTTTGACGACCCCACCTTTGTGGTCATAAAGCATAACAACGCCTGCGGTGCGGCCACCCGTCCCACCATCAGTCAGGCGTGGAGCGATGCCTTGGCGGGCGACCCCGTGTCGGCGTTCGGCGGCGTATTGGCATGCAACCGGGAGGTGGACGAGCAGACGGCCGAGCAGATAGACAAGATATTCTTCGAGGTGATATCGGCGCCGTCATATTCAGAGAGGGCGTTGGAGATACTCAAGTCAAAGAAAAACCGCATCATACTCAGGCTCACGGGTGAGGCTCTGCCGGGCGTTCAGTTCCGTTCTATGTTGAGCGGCGTGGCCGTGCAGGAGCGTGACACCAAGGTGGGCGGTGTGGACAGCGAGATGAAGACCGTGACAGAGACGGCCGTCGATCCCGAGCGTGTGGGTGATCTCATATTCGCAAACAAGATTGTCAAGCACTCAAAGTCGAATGCCATTGTGTTGGCAAAGAACGGCATGTTGTTGGCCAGCGGCATAGGTCAGACATCGCGTGTGGATGCGCTCCGTCAGGCTATAGCCAAGGCTCACTCGTTCGATTTCGACCTGCGCGGTGCCGTGATGGCTTCAGATGCTTTCTTCCCCTTTGCCGACTGCGTGGAGATTGCCGACAAGGCGGGCATAAAGGCAGTCATACAGCCCGGAGGCTCCATTCGCGACAACGACTCGATAGAATATTGCAACAAGGTGGGCATGGCCATGGTATTCACCGGCCTGAGGCACTTCAAGCACTAAAACACCCGGGTGCTCGAGAAGGGGGTTGAGACAGGGGCTCCCCGGATGGGGTGAGACAATGGGTGGCTTTCCCGGGGGGGTGAGACATGGGGGCGGCTTCTCCGAAAGGGTGCGCGAGGGACTTTCCCGAGGGGTTAGACGGGGTGTGGGGCTTTATATAGGGGAGAGGGTGCCTTTCTCGTGTGATGCATGGTGGTTCCCTCGGTCGTGGCATGGCTCTTTTTTGTGACGCGATGGAGAGAAAGGGGCGATGATGCTTCAGAGAGCCGTGACAAGAGGGAGTGTTAAAAATGTGGCGGGATTCGTGTGATGATACATGATGATAAAATAATTGAGGCGCCGATGCGTTATGAGATAAAGGCGTTGTGAGGTTGCCGGAATGGAAAGAATAAAAGTAAACAAATTATAGCAAAAGCGATAACCGAATAAACAGTAACGACAGAAAATGGGAATTCTCTCACTGACACAAGAGATTGCGATGGACTTGGGTACGGCCAACACGCTTATCATCTATAATGATAAGATTGTGGTGGACGAGCCGAGTATCGTTGCGGTGGATCAACACACCAACAAGCCCATCGCCATAGGCGAGCAGGCGCGTAAGATGCACGGCAAAACGCATCAGGACATACGTACGGTGCGCCCGTTGCGCGACGGGGTGATTGCCGATTTTACGGCAGCCGAGCAGATGATAAGGGGCATGATAAAGAAGATCAAGCCCAAGAGCATGTTCTCGCCGTCACTAAGAATGGTTATCTGCATACCGTCGGGTTCGACCAACGTGGAGATACGTGCGGTCAAAGATTCGGCAGAGCATGCCGGCGGACGCGACGTGTTTCTGATATACGAGCCTATGGCGGCCGCTCTTGGCATCGGCCTCGACGTGGAGGCGCCCGAGGGGCACATGGTGGTCGATATCGGAGGCGGTACATCGGAGATTGCGGTGATATCGTTGGGCGGTATCGTGTGCAACGAGAGCATAACGGTGGCCGGCGATGTCTTTACCGAAGATATTCAGACCTATATGCGTCAACAACATAACATCAAGATAGGCGATCGCACGGCCGAGGATATAAAAATAGCGGTCGGCTCGGCGGTATCCGAGCTCGACAATCCGCCCGAAGATTTCGAGGTGGTCGGCCACAGTATCATCGACTCGCGTCCCCACAAGGTGGCGGTCTCTTATCAGGAGATAGCTTATGCGCTCGACAAGTCGCTGGTCAAGGTCGACGCCGCCATAATGAAGGTGCTTGAAAAGACTCCGCCCGAGCTTTACGGCGACATAGTGAAGAAAGGTATATGGCTTGCCGGTGGCGGGGCGCTCATTCGCGGTTTGGACAAGCGTCTGTCCGAGAAGACCAAGATACAGTTCCATGTTGCGGAAGAGCCTCTTAGTGCCGTGGCTCGCGGCACGGGCACCGCGCTTAAGAATATCGACAGATTCTCGTTCCTTATAAAATAGCGGCGGGATAAAATAGCGATCGGTCGATATGAACCAATTTCTTCTCTTCCTGAGGAAGATATATTTTGTAATCATGTTCCTTTTGTTGGAGTTGCTGGCTTTCAGTTATTACTCCGGCAGTTCGGTTTATGCCAATGCCAAAGTTATTGCGGCCTCGACCTCGGTCATAGGCTTCCTTTACAAGACAATGGCACAGATCGAGGGCTATTTCTATCTCAAGACCGACAACGAGGCTCTGTTGGCACGGGTTGTCGAGCTTGAGCGTGAGCTTGAAAGCTATCGTACTGCCGAGGCAATGCGCCAAAGAGACTCCATATATGGGAGCGTGATGTTGGAGGATGAGAAGTATTATTACATGAAGGCCCATGTGGTTGGCAACACGATAAACCGAAAGCGTAACTATCTGACCATAGACAAAGGCCGTCGTGACGGTGTGGTGCGTGACATGGCCATATTGAGCGACGGTTGTCTGGTCGGTTATGTGGTGGCGTGTTCAGACCGTTACTCGGTGGGTATGTCTTTCCTTAACACCAAGTTTGTCACCAGCGGCCAGTCGTCGCGTAAGAGTTATTACGGCTCGATACGTTGGCAGGGTGTCGATTACACCAAGGGGCGTCTTACCGAGGTGCCCAAGTATGCCGACATTGCCGTGGGCGACACCATAATGACCACACAATTCTCGTCGCGTTTCCCGTCGGGCATACCCATAGGGGTGGTGAGCAGTGCCGAGCTTATTAACGGTGTCAACTATGAGGCCGATGTCGATCTGCTGGTCGGCTTCGGACGCTTGTATAACGTCGAGCTGATAGGTTCTCGCGATGTGACGGAGAAGCTCGCCCTCGAGCGGTCGGTCAACGGCTTCGGTGACAACATGACAGAGGGTGAGATTGTCGACTCGCCCGAATGGATGGCCGACGAGTAAATCTCACGGGCCGGAGCAAGGGTGCCCGGGTTTGCAGGGAGCTGGAGCAATGGTTTGGAGGCCCGGGAGAGTGTCGTGGAGCCGAGGGCTTGGGATGTGCCGTGTGTGCCGTGGATTGGTTATAGAAGATGCAGGCCGGCCGGGTGGCCCGAAGAGGTGTCAGTGAGAATGTGGTTCAGGGTGTTTGCGATGCGGCGGGTGGCTGTTGCCGGGTCTGAGTCATTGTTGGTCGGGGCGTTCGCAGGCGGCGTATTCGTGGTATCTTTTCATCGTGATGGTGCATTAATGTTTATTTGAGTATTCGGGATGTTAAGGCAGAGTGATTATATAATATTGTTTGTCGTTTCGGTGTTGTTGCAGTTGTTGGTATTCAATAACATACAGGTGAGCGGCTTGGTGAGCATATATGTGTATATGCTTTTTATAATAGTGCTGCCGGTGTCTGTGCGTCCGTGGGCGTTGTTGCTTTTGGCGACATTACTGGGGGTGACTGTCGACTTCTTCAGCGGCACGGCGGGGCTCTCCACCATGTCAACTCTCTTTATGGCCTTTCTAAGACCATCTATCATACGTTTTACCTCGGTGGCAAACAACATCAATGTCGATTCGGCACCGGTGTCGGGACGTGTGGGCAATTATAAGTTCATACGTTATGCCTTGGCAATGGTGGCCGTTCATAATGCGGCCTATTTCATGCTTGAGGCGCTGTCTGTGGTGCATTGGCCGCTCACGTTGCTCAAGACGGTAATAGGTACAGTGCTGTCGGTGACGGTCATCTATTTTTGTCAGTTGCCGTTAGTGCGTCAAAAAGATCGTTTCTGATATGGAGTTGTCACGGAGTCAGTCGTTGCGTATATTCATAGTTCTTGTCGCCCTGGTGATTGCCGGGCGGCTGTTCTATTTGCAGATAATAGATACCCGATATAAGGAGTATGCCAACAATAATGCACTGAGACCCATTGTGCTGAACCCTCCGCGTGGTGAGATATACGACCGCAACGGTCTGTTTTTGGCACAGAGCCGCGAGGCTTACGACCTTATGGTGATACCGCGCGACGTAAAGCCTTTCGACACTCTCGAGATGTGTCGCATAATAGGCGTCGACAAGGCCGAGCTGGTCGGGCAGCTCAAAAAGGTGGGGCGGTCGAGCCGCAGACCCACGGTGCTCTTCAAGCTTCTTGACAAAGAGGTCAAGATGAAATTCGAGGAGTACACTTTCCCCGGTTTTTACACCCAATACCGCACCATTCGTTCATATCCGTTTCATACGGGCGGCAACATACTCGGTTATGTGGGCGAGGTGAACGACAACACCATAAAGAACGACAGTTATTACAAGCGTGGCGATTACATAGGCATGACGGGCATAGAGCGCGCCTATGAGGAGGTGTTGCGAGGGCGCAAGGGTGTGCGCATGGAGCTTGTGGATGTGCACGGCATGCCCAAGGGAGGTTATGCCGACGGCCTTTACGACACATTGGCCGTGCCCGGGGTGTCGATAACCTCGACCATAGATGCCAAGTTGCAGTTGCTGGGCGAAGAGCTGATGGAGGGCAAGGTGGGTTCCATTGTGGCCATAGAGCCGAAGACGGGCGAGATATTGATGATGGTGAGCAGCCCCACGTACAACCCCGACGAGCTTATCGGGCGCGACCGTTCACGCAATTACCTCAAGCTGTTGCGTGAGCCGCGCCGGCCGTTGTATAACCGTGCCGTCATGGCCTCTTATCCTCCGGGGTCGACATTCAAGTTGTCGACAGGTCTTATAGGCTTGCAAGAGGGGGTGCTCGTGCCGTCGCAGAGGTATGTGTGCAACAGCGGTTATTATGTGGGGCGCGGTGTCAAGTGCCATTACCACGATTCGCCGCTCGATTTGCGTTACTCCATTCAGACCTCGTGCAACACCTATTATTGTTACGTATTCCGTAACATTCTCGACAACAAGGCTTACGGCGATGTCAAGGTGGGTTTCGAGGTGTGGCGCGACTATCTGCTGTCTATGGGTTTCGGGCGTCGGCTCGACTCCGATTTCAGCGGTGAGCTGAAGGGTAATTTGCCGACAGTCGATTTTTACGACCGTGTATATAACGGCAAGTGGAACTCGCTGACCACCATATCGCTCTCCATAGGTCAGGGTGAGATGGGCGTGACGCCGTTGCAGTTGGCCAACTTCACTGCAACCATTGCCAACAGGGGTTATTACAAGATTCCGCATATCATAAAGAGCATAGAGGGGGGACAGATAGATTCGCGTTTTTCGGTGCCCAATTACACCAATATAGACCCCAAACACTATCAGGTCATTGCCGAGGGCATGTATCGTGCCGTCAACGTGGAGGGTACTGCCGTGGGGGCTGCCGTCAAGGGGCTCGATATATGCGGCAAGACGGGTACGGCCGAAAACGGACGCGGACGCGACCACTCGACATTCGCTTGCTTTGCGCCGTATAATGATCCCAAGATAGCCATGTCGGTATATGTCGAGCACGGGGGATTCGGTGCGACGGTGGCAATGCCCATCGCATCGCTTTTGCTGGAGCAATACCTGACCGACACCATAACAAGGCCGGGGTTGGTCGAGTATGTCAAGCGCATGACCATCGAGTATCCTCAATATGATAACAAATAACGTGTAAACAGAAGCGTGGTATGTTGAGTGACAGCGGTTATTACAGCAGGAAGGAGGGGGCGATATTCGCAGGTGTCGACTGGCCCTCGGTGTTGATATATATGGTCATGGTGTCGTTGGGCATCATGAGCATATATGCCTCGGTTTACAACGACAGCAACAGGGCCATTTTCGACATGGCGCAGAAGTCGGGTTCGCAACTTATGTGGACCGGTATAAGCGTTGTGCTCGGGGTGGTGATATTGTTGGTCGACTCCAAGTATTATCATTATATAGCCTATCAGGCTTATGCCGCCTCCATATTGTTGCTTTTGTCGACATTTGTGTTCGGACGTACTGTAAACGGCGCCCACTCGTGGATATCGTTGGGTCCGTTCAGTGTGCAACCCGTGGAGTTTGCAAAGCTGACCACGGCGCTGGCCTTGGGTAAATATATGGGGGGATACGGTTTCAATATCTCTCGCATGAAGAGTCTCTCGCGGGTGGGTATGATTGTGGGTTTGCCTGCGCTGATAGTGTGTGCGCAGAACGACACCGGCTCGGCGATGGTCTTTTCGTCGTTTTTGTTCATGCTGTATCGCGAGGGTTTTACGGGATGGGTCTATATGGTTTTGGGGATGATCGTCTTTTTGTCGGTATCTTCGTTTTTTGTCGAGCCGACAGCCCTGTATGTGTTGATATTCCTGATTGTCGTGGCCATAGAGATGCGTGACAACGGCATGATGAAACAGAAGATAGTATATGTCGCCTCGGTGTTGATGGCGATGTTGCTGATATTTTTCGGCGGCATGGTCTTGCGACACGAGATATCTATGATGCGCGCTTTCATATTGGCCCTGGCGGTGACTTTGCCTATGGTTGCGGTGTATGCCGTAAGGTATAAGTTGCGTAATGTGGTGGTGTTTGTGGTGTTTTTCATCTGCTCGCTGCTTTTTGTCACATCGGTCGATTATGTGTTCGACAATGTGTTGAGGCCGCACCAGCAACATCGCATCCTCGACCTGCTCGGGCTTGAAAACGATGTCAAGGGTGCCGGTTACAATGTCAACCAGTCGAAGATAGCCATAGGGTCTGGCGGGCTGTTGGGGAAGGGATTCCTGCAGGGTACGCAGACCAAGTTCGATTTCGTGCCCGAACAGAGCACCGACTTCATATTCTCGACCGTGGGCGAAGAGTGGGGTTTTATAGGGAGCATAACGGTGCTGGCGTTGTTCGTGGCGCTGATATTTCGTGTCATGAGGATGGGCGACAGACAGAGAGACACCTTCGGCAGGGTATATTGTTACGGTGTGGCGGGAGTCTTCTTCTTCCATTTCTTTGTCAATTTGGGCATGACGATAGGGCTTATACCGGTGATAGGCATACCGTTGCCGTTTTTCAGTTACGGCGGCTCGTCATTGTTGGCATTCTCGGTGATGTTGTTTATTGCCATACGGCTGAACTGCAACGCGCAGTATCAGAGCTGGCAGTGACCCGTGGATGTCGGGGAGCGGGTTGCATATTGTGACGGTGGTTTGGCGGGGCCGGTTTGCAATGGGCTGTGCGGGGAGACCGTGGGGCCGGTTTGCGGGGATGTTTTGATAAGGAAAAGTATGAATCGGATGATAAAAAAGATTGTTACGATTGCGTTGGGCGCGGTGCTGATGTGGCCTGTATCTGACGCTATGGGGCAGAGACCCTATCCTTACACGGTGGACGAGTTGCCGGCCATACCCATAGACACGTTGCCCTCGGGCAAGGAGGGGCGTCGGCTTGTTCTTAACAGTAACGGCACCTGGCGTTATATCTATGACGACCTTGGCGAGCTCGTATCTTACCCCGGCTTTTACAACCATTGGGACACGGCATCGGTGTTTGCATACCGTGACTTCAAATATGACGGTATGCCCGAGGTGCTGGAGCTCGAGATAGTCGATTCGTTAGAGGCCTTTTGCGCTCCTTTGGTGGGCAAGGTCTTTTCTCCGTACGGTCGCAGGCGTCGCTCGAACCACAACGGTGTCGACCTGCCCAAGCCTGTGGGCACCCCTGTATATGCCACGTTCGACGGCAGGGTGCGTTATTCGCGTTACAACACCGGCGGATATGGTTATATGGTGATAATAAGGCACCCCAACGAGCTAGAGACGTGGCACGGCCATCTGTGTCGTCTGGCGGTAAAGTCGGGCGATTATGTAAGGGCCGGACAGATAATAGGTTATGTGGGCAATACGGGACGGAGCAGGGGTAACCACCTCCATTTCGAGTTTCGTTACAGAGACCAGACGTTCGACCCTGAGTTTCTGGTCGACTTCGAGCAGGGCAAGCTGAGATATAAGGTGTTCCCTCTGCAAAAGAGCTATCTCGACATACACTCGCACGCCTCTGAGGTGTTGCAGGAGTTTGATGAAGACTGGGATGTGGGCGCCTTGCTGGCTTCGACCACCGACTCGGTGGCCATAAGGGCCGCCCTCGACAAGAAACGTATGCTCGACGAGGCGGGGACATCGCAGAACAGGACAACAAGGGCTCTTTACCATACAGTCAAAAGCGGCGATGTGCTCGGCAGGATAGCTCAGCGTTACGGCACCACCATAGACCGCATTTGCAGGCTCAACAACATATCGCGCAATTCGATATTGAGGTTGGGACAGCGTCTGAGGGTGCGATAGTGTCTCAGGCGGTCTCATGAGGTGTCGGCCTCGGGAGAGTGGGGGATGAGATTTTGGCGTGAGATTGGAGAGCGTGAGCAGGCCCGAGGAACGAGGGCCGCATCGGCGTGGAGGTCGAGGGCGTGGTGAGGGTCGCGCGTGGCGGATGACAAAGACGGGTGGCACCTTGGGTTGGTTGGGGTGCCGTGCCTTTGGCGTGGAGGAGAGCGGAACGGAGCCTGCGGAGGGTGAGGCTTGAAAGTCAGTCGCTTCACTTCCGCCGCTTGATTCACTGCACTATATGTGCTATGCGGGGTTGCGGCCCTCCGTTGGGCGGAGGCTCCGGGCCGCTCGGGACTCCTTGGGGCGTCCTGTTCACAAGGAAAAAGCTTACGGATATTTCGTAATGCCGAGTACAAAGAATGTGTGCGGTTTTCGTTCCTTAGACCGCTGTGGGCCGACCGCAGGTCGGCCGCATCGGGGAGGAGGTCGAGGGCATGACGATGGTCGGGCGTGGTGTGTGGCAAAGACGGGTGGCACCTTGGATTGGCCGGTGCGTGCCTTTGGCATGAATGAGCTTCGGGCCGAGCCTGCGGGGACAAGGTGTGAGGGTCTTGGGCGGCGGTGGGGTGCTTCAGTCACTGCACTATTAATAACCAAGCGGGGGTACGGGCCTCCGCGGGGGGAGGCTTCGGCCCGTTGCGGCCTCGTGCCTCGGCCGC
>CAMRVW010000035.1 GCA_947054185.1 uncultured Rikenellaceae bacterium
GGTGTTTCGACTCGGGTCTTACACCTTTATCTGATTTTACGTTTTTGGCCCTTGGGGTTGGTGCCTGAATGATGTCAAAACATGGGCCATGGCTCTCGCGGAAAGGGCGCAGAGACAGAGCAGGCAGACAGAAACGGAAGCAGTGCGGCAAAACATCGGCGGGCGTTTCTCATGCTGCGGTCGGCCTCATGGGGCGCGGATTCGGGGCCATGGGAGTGATGAACGAGATTTTTGGCGTTACGGAGAGCGGGACGGAGCCTGCGGAGGGCAAAGCGTGAAAGTGATGCGCTTCACGGGTTTGCTTAAGTCACTGACCTATATTACTGTGCGGTGTTGCGGCCCTCCGTTGGGCGGAGGCTCCGGGCCGCTCGGGACTCGTGCCTCGTCCCGTTCACAAGGAATTTGTGCTTACGGCATACTTCGTAATGCCGGGAATAAGGAAATGTGTGCGGTTTTCGTTTCACTCAGACCGCGCCTGCTGGGAATGGTGGGTCGACCGCAGGTCGGCCGCATCGGCGTGGAGGTCGAGGGCGTGATGAGGCTCGCGCGTGGTGGGTGACAAAGAGGGGCGGTACCTTGGATTGGCTGGGGTGGCGTGCCTTTGGCCTGACGGAGCCACGGGCCGATCCTGGGAGGCAAAGCGAGAGGGTCACGGGCGACAGTTGGCTGCTTTAGTCGCTAAACTATAATTGCCAAGCGGGGTTACGGCCTCTGCGGGGGATTTTCTGCCCACCGCGAGGTGCGGTCCGTTGCGGCCTCGTGCCTCGGCCGCCCTGCCGGCGCAAAAGCCCTGCCGACACAAAAGCCCTGCCGGCACAAAGCCTGCCTGCGCGAAGACCATGCGCTGTAAAACTTGTCGGACATAAGGAATGTGTGCGGGTTCCTTTTACTTGTACCGCGGAGGCATAAGGAGCCTGCCGTGCTGCAATCATGAGCAAGAGTCTGCCGGGAGGGTTCCCTGTCGTCTAAATAAGTGAGGCCAGGACACTATATTGGAGTGTCGGCATTCGGGATGAGTAAGCGGAGGGGACAAATTAAAGGCGGGCAATAAATACATTGCCCGCCTGTTTTGTTTTCATGGAGATTTATCTGTATGGAGTGGAGTCGCGCCAGTTTATGCGGCATTGAAGTATGCGGCTTTGGTCGGCGTGGAGCTCGTGACGTTCGTTTATGGCCTCGAGCAACATGTTCACAGCTGCCTCGGCCATGTCGGCTATAGGAGGCTCTATGTGCGATATGGGGGTGGATACAAGGTCGAATGCCTCGCTGCTGCCGAACGACATGACGGCCACATCGTCGGCAATTGCGATGCCTCGGCGGTTAAGCTCTCTTATCGCATCAAGACATAGTGGGGCCGAGGCGAACAATAGAGCCTCGGGGATGTTGTCAAGGTTGTCGATGCTGTCGGTGTATGTCACTTCGGGGATAAGTCCGTGTTCGGTCATGGCTGAGCGATAGCCTGCCGCGCGGTCTGCAATATGGTCGAGAGCGGTGGGCGGACATATCATGGTGATGTTGCGACAGCCTTGTTCTATGAGACCGCAGGTGGCTTCGTGGGCGGCTTTGAGGTCGTCGGAGCATACCGATGCGAGGTCGCTGCCATTGAAGTGCCTGCCGACAGTCACCACAGGCATCCCCTCGGCGGCGATGCGTTCCAGCTCTTGACGGCTGCCGTGGTTGGGTATGGTTATAAGGCCGTCGACACCGCGGCTTTTCATCAGCTCCGGGGTGTCTGACTTGTCGGTGTCGCTGTCGCCCGTAAGGCCTATGGAGACGACATAGCCATGACTTGCCGCCCGCTCTATCGCAAGGCCCGATAGTGCCGCCATCCATGGCGATTCAAGGCCAGGAACTGCAAGTCCTATGGTGTATGAGCGCCCTATTCTGAGCCCTTTGGCAATCATGTTGGGCACGTAATTAAGTTCTTCGGCGATGCGTAATATGCGTTGGGTGACCTCTTCTCCCACACGGTGTTCTTTACTTTTGCCGTTTAAGACGAACGATACCAGCGAGACCGATACGCCGGCATGGTTGGCAATATCTCTTATCGAAACCCTTTTTGTCTTTGTCGTTATCATTAGAGTGTTGCAAAATCTTCGTGTTATAAATTGCAACAAAGATAGTTAAAATAGTTAGTATTAAAAAGGTTTTTCTTTGTTTTTTAATAGAATAAGCTCTTTTATGCGGTAAATTTGCTTCTAAATGTTGCTTGTGGGTCGACAGGGGCCTGTGGAGCTTTATAATTTTTTGTTTTATGTCGGTTTTGTTTTCAGTCTTTAGGCCGATAGCTCCTTTTTTTGTTGGATAATTGTTGTCGAGATTGTAAAAAAACATTATCTTTGTAATTCGTAAAGTGTGTCCGCTCGGGTGGTGTCTCGAAAGGAGAAGAGTCCGGGAGGTCTTGTGTAAGACGACCTTGTTAAGGAGGATATGGTTATGAGTATTAAAGTATTGGCGGTTGCCGCATGTGTTTTGTCGGTTGTTTCTGTGGGGGCGTTCCCGCAGCAGGATAAAGGCACCGAGCCGATGTATCCGTCTGACATCAAGGCGGAGAACGGCAAGCTGTATGTTTCGACAAAGGGGCATGAGGCGTTGTATGTATATGATGCTCAGGGAGGCAGTCCGGTTGTCGTGGATGCCGGTGCCCCTCTTACCGGCGTTGCCGTGAGGGGTGATAACGCATACCTTACCGCCGGGAGCAATGGTGACGGCAGGGTGATGCTCTTCTCCCTTGCCGACGGTAAGGAGCTCAAGAGCATTAAGAGCGGCCAGGGCGCATGTTCTCCCGTGATTGACAAGGCCGGCCGTTTCCTTTACGTGCTCAACAGGTTTGCCGGCACTGTGTCGAAGCTCGATGCCGCGTCGCTCGATAAGGTGGCCGACGTGAAGGTGCTCAGGGAGCCTTGTGCGGCGGTGTTGTCGGCAGACGGCAGGTATCTGTTCGTCAATAACTTCTTGCCGGCGCAACGGGCCGATCTCGATTATGTGGCGGCTGATGTGTCGGTGATAGATGTGGCCTCCATGACCAAGGTGAAAGACATAAAGTTGGATAACGGCAGCAACGCCTTGCGAGACATTTGTGTTACGCCTGACGGTAAATATGTGTTGGTCAGCCACAATTTAGGCCGTTTTCAGGTGCCGACATCGCAGTTGCAGCAGGGGTGGATGAACACCTCGGCGGTGAGTGTGGTGGATGCGCGCACATTGGAGTTTTTAGGGTCGGCGGTGTTGGATGAGCCGGAACGCGGTTCTGCCGGCGTGTGGGGCCTGGCATGCGACGGCGACAAGCTGGTGGTTGCTCAGTCGGGAACGCACGATGTGTCGGTGATAGACTATCGCCGCTTTATAGACAAGTTTGAAAAGACGGCCGACAGGTCGCAGCTCTCTTACGATCTGCAATTCCTTTACGGCATGCGTCAGAGGGTCAAGGTCGAGGGCAACGGTCCGCGCAGGGTGGCTCTCTCGGAGGGGCGTCTTTTCGTGCCGACATATTTTTCCGATACTCTCAATGTCGTCGACCTGAAAGATTGCTCCGTCACCTCTGTGGCATGGAACCCGTCGCGCATGGAGACCGATGTCCAGAAGGGCGAGCGTTACTTCAACGACGCCGAATATTGCTTTCAGAACTGGCAGTCGTGCAACGGTTGCCATCCCGGAGAGGGTCGGACGGACGGTATGAACTGGGATCTTATGAACGACGGTATAGGCAACCCCAAGAACTGCAAGAGCATGCTTTACTCGCATGTGACTCCCCCGAGCATGATTTCGGGCATAAGGGAGAGCGCCGAGCTTGCTGTGCGCAAGGGCTTCTTCCACATACAGTTCTATAAGGTACCTGAGGATCATGCCGCATGCGTGGATGCCTATCTTAAGTCGTTGGAGGCCGTGCCCAGTCCTTTGCTTGTCGACGGCAAGCTCTCGGAGAAGGCGGTGTATGGCCGTCAGGTGTTTGAGCGGCTCAGGTGTGACGAGTGTCACTCGGGCCCCTATTTCACCGACCTTAAGATGCACCGCATAGGTGACGATATAGAGTTTGAAAAAGGATGGGACACCCCGACATTGAGAGAGGTGTGGCGCACGGCTCCCTATCTGTTCGACGGCAGGGCGGCGACGCTCGATGAGGTGTTCACCGTTCACAAGCACGGCATAGAGGGCAAGGTGTCGAAGAAAGATATTGCGGCGTTGGTCGAGTATGTCGGGTCGCTTTAAGGCGCGGACTCGGGTGGCGGTGATGTTGCGGTGGCTCGTCACGGTGCGGCTTTCGGTGTGGCCGTGATGTTTCGATGGAGGCGTTTGGTGGCGGTTGCCGAAAGACGGATGGTTTTGGGGTGGTTTTGAGATAAAGAATATTATGAGTATGAGACCTTCATACAGATATGACATTTTCACGGCATCGGGTTCGTTTGAGGCTGCGTGTCGTGATGTGTTGTTGCAGGCTGCGGGGTTGCCGGGTCAGGCGGTGAGGCTTGTTCTCTTCGGGGAGGTCGGCAGTCGCGACTCTTATATTGGTCGTTGCGGCACCATAGCTTCTCTGGTGAGCGATATTTTCGGTGACAGGAGGCCTGTTTTCAGTTATGTGTCGCAACCGGTGATGGGGGATGGCGTGGTCTTGGAGTGTCACTCGGTGGTTGACGGCGCGCAGGTCTCTTATAAGAAGGTGTCGGGTGCCGATTATGTGACGGTGGAGTGCGGGAGCTTCAAGGAGGTGGTGGCAGGCGGCCTGAGAGGCGATATAGAGGCGGCGTTGTCGGCTCAGTGCGCCGATCTGTTTGCAGTGGCGCATGATATTCTCGCTGCCGAGGACATGAAGGTTGACGACATAGTGCGTCAGTGGAACTATATAGAGGATATAACCGGCTTTGTGGGTGAGTTTCAGAACTATCAGGTGTTCAACGACGCCCGCACACGTTTTTATGGTGCCGGTCAGTGGAATGGCGGTTACCCTGCGGCAACAGGCATAGGGGCCGGGCCGTGCGGTGTCGTCGTCGACTTTAACGCCATGAGGGGAGGTGACGTTGAGATTGTGGCATTGGACAACCCGTTGCAGACGCCGGCGCACGGTTACTCGCAGGAGGTGCTTGTGGGTGCCGGGGACGATTTCTTTGCCCGTCGCACGACGCCCAAGTTTGAGCGTGGCAAGGCGGTGTTGTCGGCGGGAAGCTTGATGTGCTATGTGTCGGGCACGGCGTCGATACGCGGCGAAGAGAGCGTGGCCGTGGGTGACGTGTTGGCTCAGACGGCCACGACAATGGAGAATATAGACCATCTCACCTCGGGCGACAACCTTAAAAGATATGGTGCCGTAAGGCCTGTGGAACACGGTCGTTACGATATGTTGCGCGTATATGTAAAGCGCGCCGACGACATGGAGCCTGTGCGCGATTACATGACGGCACATTACCCCGACACCCACATGGTGTTTCTGCATACCGATGTGTGTCGGGACGAGTTGCTGGTGGAGATAGAGGGCATCGTGTCATACTCCGGAAAGTAAACTTTGTCAAGGGGCCGGATAAGGGGGCGGAAAAGAGGATCGGATAAAGGTGACAGGGAAAGGAGAGCGGATAAAGGGGGGGGCTGGGAAAGGGGGCGAAACTGTCGGGAGGTGCCGGCAAAGAGCGGCCTTGGTGTCACGATAAAGGGGAGTCGGGCAATAGTGAGTGGCGGCAGGCGTATATATAATGTGTGCGTTTGTGATGACAGGTGATAATTGATTAAAATATAAAAAACGAAAAGAGATGAAAACATTGAAAATCCTCGCCGTGCTTCTTATGGCGGTTTCGGTTGCGGCATGCGACTGTACGGAAAAGAATTCGGCGACAAACAACTCAACGACAATGAAAGCACCATTTGCTAAAAAGTACACCAACGCCGATTATTACACCGACGGCAAATTCAATCAGGATGTGGCCATGAAAGCCATCATGGAGCTTCTGGAGTATCACAACACCCCTATGACACCTTTCCTTAAAGAGAACATATGGGTTACCGACTTCGGTTTGGGCGATTTCGAGAACTGCGGCATGGGCGGCATTTTCTGGATCAACGACGCCGAGCACGGTTATTTCTCTCACGACATCTATCTGTTGCCGGGTCAGATGATTCCCGAGCACAAGCATGTTGCCACCAAGTTCCCCGCAAAGCATGAGTCATGGAAGATGAGCGAGGGCTGGGCATACAACTTCAGCGAGGTTGGCGAGCCGACAGTCGGTGCTCCCGCCGTGCCCGAGAGCCAGAAGGCGACGACCATATCCAAGAACTGTGTGCGTCAGAATCGCGGTGAGATACTTCGCCTTAAGAAAGAGGGTACTTTCCACTTCCTTTATGCCGGTGACGAGGGAGCCATCGTGCATGAGTATGCAAACTATCACGACAACGACGGTTTGAGATTCACCAACACCAAAGCCAAAATGTAATGAGGACATTCAATCACATAGGCGTACCCACGCCCGTATCGCAACCAGGCGAGTTTTACAACGAGGGGTTGAAGGTGTTTCTGACCGATTATACCAAGAGCCCCAACCGTTTGGAGTTTCTGCGTCTTGGCCACGAGCCGTCACCTCTGCACGAGCTTATACAGACCCACACCCACGTGGCTTATGAGGTCGACGACCTCGATGCCGAGATGGCAGGCAAGAGGGTGCTCATGGATAAGACGGTATGTTCGCCCGAGCTTACCATCGCCTTTGTGGAGGAAGAGGGCATCGCCGTCGAGTTGATGCAGTTTACCAAATAGTTCGCGCATGATGTCTCCTGCGGCATGGCGGTGCGTATATGGTTGCGCGCTGTTTGCCGGGGAGTCATGCCATGAGCGGTGTCGATGCCGCAACGGGTGTCGCCTGATGAAAAGGAGAGAGCCTTAAGCGAGGCAGCCTCCCGGGCATTGTCTGTCGTGATATAAGGCACGTGGCGGCTTGCGGCCCGGCTCATGTCGGTTGGGTGCATGCTGCGCGAAGGATGCCGTGAGGCACTGTCGTCGGTTTTGTTGCCGATGCAAGGCAGATGCGGCTCAGGTAAGAGAAAAAAGTGATTAACAAACGTAAAATTATGTCGATGAATAAGTTTATAAACAACCCGGACAATATAACCTCAGAGCTTCTTGAGGGTTATACCATGGCCTATAAAGATTTTGTCAAGCTCGGCGGCGAGAATATCGTGGTGCGCGCGCAACCCAAATCGGAAGACAAGGTTGCCATCGTCACGCTTGGCGGGTCGGGTCATGAGCCTGCGTTGAGCGGTTTTGTGGGCGAGGGTATGCTCGACTGCTCGGTTGTTGGCGACATTTTCGCCGCTCCCGGTGCACAACGCCTCTTTCAGGCGCTTCAGATGTTCAAGCGCGATGCGGGCATATTGTTGGTGGTGCTCAACCACTCGGGCGACGTGATGAGCGCCAACATGGCCACCCAGCTGGCGGAGCGTTCAGGTATCAAGGTGGTTAAATTGCTCACTTGCGACGATATAAGCGCCGGTCTCGACACTCCCGAAGAGGATCGTCGCGGTCTGGCAGGCTGTGTGCCCCTGTTTAAGATAATAGGTGCCGCTGCCGAGGAGGGGTGTTCTATAGAAGAGATATATCGCATAGGCAAGAAGTTTATCGACGGTACCGCCACTTTGGCCGTTGCCATGAAGGGGTGTACGCATCCCCAGAACGGCGCCACCATAGCTTGTCTGCCCGAGGGCGTAATGGAGATAGGCATGGGCCAGCACGGTGAGGGCGGACAGGGCGGTCAGCAGCCTCTAGTCAGCGCCGACGCCACTGCCGAGGTGATGATAAACCAGCTTATGAAGAAGGTGAAGCCTGCCGCGGGCGATAAGGTCACCCTTATCATAAACGGTGTGGGTGCCACCACTCACATGGAGCTCTCTATAATCTATCGCAAGGCGGCGATGATGCTTGAGGCGGCCGGTGTCAACGTGGTATCGGGACGTATCGCCGAGATACTCACCGTGCAGGAGCAGGCCGGTTTCCAGATGATCCTGGCCAAGCTCGACGACGAGCAGGAGCGTCTGTTGAAGTATGTGCCTTCAAACGCACCCTATTGGACAACGCTCGGCAACTGCGGCCGATAGTGTCTGCCTTGTAAGCCGCCGAATGGTGCCGTGTGTTGTTGCGGGTGCTTGCGGGCGTTTGTGCGTACGGGGCATCGGACGGGCGGATGTAAGATTGGTAAGGGGGCTGCGGCTTCCATAATATAAGGATAAATGGAAAAACTTACGATAGACGATTTCAAGAAGATGCTCCGGGTGGCGATGACTAATATCACCGCCCGCGAGGAGGAGTTTTCAAAGCTCGATGCCGTGACCGGTGACGGCGACCACGGCACCGCCATCGTTACCGCCTTTCGTGCCGTGTGCGAGGGTGCCGAGAGCGGCTCTGAGTTCAAGAGCATGCTTAACGATATGGGCTTCAATGTCATGATGAAGACCAGCGGCTCGACAAGTACGCTTTTGGGCGGCTTCTTTCTCGGCATGAGCGATAACGCTGCCGGCACGGAGCTCGATGCCGAGGGTGTCAAGGCCATGTTCAAGGGCGGTGTCGAAGGTGTGAAAAAGAACACCAAGGCCATGCCCGGCGACAAGACCATGATGGATGCCCTGGTGCCTGCGGTGGATGCGATATGCGCATGCCCCTCTGCCGACATCAGGCAGGTGATGGATGCAGGTGCCAAAGCCGCATTGGCGGGCGCCGAGGCCACCGTTGCCATGAAGGCGAACTTCGGACGGGCACGCAATTACGGGGAGAAGTCGATCGGTTATGCCGACAGCGGGGCAACTTCGTGGTCGTGCATGTTCGCATCGTTTGCCGAGGCTATCGGATAGTGCGGCACCTATCGGTCTTGCGGACGAAGACAGGCTTCGCAGATGCCGGTGTCAGGGTCTCTTGTCAAGTAAGAAGCAAGGGCTTTCGGGTGAGACCACGTCTTTATTGCGAAGGCTTTCGTGAGAGGCTGTTTAAGATGGCAGGTTGCAGGCATGAAGTATTATTGTTAAAATTAAAAAGGAGAAAACAGAAATGGCTGATTTGGACGGCATTATTGAAAACAAAGACAAAGATTACGGCATAGGCATACCTGTGGCCGACCAACACTTCATCCTCAAAGGGTCTGATAACCTCGACTGGGGCATGAAAGATCGTTTGGCGCGCATATTCAACGTCAAGAGCGGACGCACCGTGATGTTGGCTTTCGACCACGGTTACATAATGGGTCCCACATCGGGTCTCGAACGTCTGGACCTGAGCATCGTGCCCCTTATAGAGTATGCCGACTCGCTTATGTGTACGCGCGGGTCGCTTCGCAGCGTGGTGCCCCCAACATCGGGCAAGGCCATCTGTCTGCGTTCGTCGGCAGGCAGTTCGTTGCTCACCGACCTTAACAACGAGTGCATAATAGATCCCGTCGACGCGGTGCGCGTAAACGCCTCTGCAATGGCGGTGATGGTGGCCATCGGCAACGACAAGTTCGAGGCCCAGACCATCGAGAACCTGGCCCGTGCCGTCGACAACGGCTATCGTTACGGTGTGCCCGTGATGGGTGTGACGGCGGTGGGTCGCGACATGGTGCGTGACGCCCGTTACTTCTCGACGGCAGCGCGTATATGTGCCGAGAACGGCGCCAACATTGTCAAGACATATTACTGCGACGGTTTTGCCAAGGTGGTCAACTCTTGCCCTGTGCCCATCGTTATCGCCGGCGGCAAGAAGCTGCCTGAGATGGAGGCTCTCGAGCTTTGCTATAACGCCATCAACGAGGGTGCGGCCGGTGTCGACATGGGTCGCAACGTGTTCCAGAGTGCGGCGCCCACGGCCATGATACAGGCGGTGCGCGGCGTGGTGCATGACGGCATGACACCCAAAGAGGCTTATCAGCTCTATCAGGATCTGGCTAAATAGTCTTTTCAGACAAGAACGTTTTATAACGGCGGGCGCGTGTGCGTCCTTAAGGTAATATGCGTCCGCCTTTGTTAATTTACTCACAGCAAGATTATCATGAAGTTAACCAGAGTAATATCGATATTATCGTTTGCGATTGTCTTTCCTGCAACTCTTTTTGCCCGAGGAGAGAAATATCTGGTCTCAGGTTCGGGGTGGGACAAGATTGCCATTATCGATCGCGACACCAAAGCCCCTGTGTGGATGACCACGATACCCGACGGCGGCGAGTGTAACAGCGTCGTTTATACCAAGCACGGTGCGGTGGCCTTCACTTACAGTCGCGGCGCTCGCAAGGTGGACATGACCAACATGGTGCTGTGGGATTATAAAGTGCAAGCACCGCGCGAGGTGCAGTCCATCGTCGAGCACAAGGGCAAGTTCATTCTCGGAGTGTGCGGTAACCCGGCCTCCATAGTGGTGCTCGACCGTTTCGGCGATGAGCGCAAGGTGATAAACTTCGATGCCGGCACAACCAATTCGCACGGACAGTTCCGTCAGATAAGGGTGAGTGAAGAGGGTAACTATTTAGTGCCTCTTCTTAGCGGCAAGGTGTTGGTGCTCAGTCCTGAAGGTGAGCTTTTGAAGACCCATCAGGTGGGCGGCGTGCTCTTCTCTCTTACTCAGTTGCCCGACGGTAACTGGCTTTTGCCGCAGGGCGACTCTCACTCTTATGTGGAGTATGACCCCGTGGCCGAGAAGATTGTGCGCAAGTTTACCTCTGACGACATAGAGGGCGTCAAGTTGGGTTTTGTGGCACAGTTGATACGTTACAACGACGGCCGCACACTGATATGCAACTGGTTGCGTCACGGTGGCGACAAGACACAGCCCATGTTGCTTGAGGTTGACAGCCAGGGCAAGGTGCTCTGGAGTGTCGACAAGAACGACAAGGGCATAGGCGACATATCGACCGTCTGTCCGCTGAAGGGTAAGTTCTCCAAATAGATTACGATCCGTACTCTCCTTTTGGAAAGCGGGCGAGGATGCAGGGTGCGAGCCAACAAGTGTCGCCCGCTGTAATGTCGAAGGCAGGAACGGGGCTTGCGGGGATGCGCTATACAGGGGCTTTGGATGCAAACAAACAATAAAAAACGATGATATGAACAAAACGATTTCTTCGTGCATTCTTTTTGTGTCGATGATGTGTTGTTCTTCTGCCTTGTTTGCGCAGGGTTGGGGCAAAGATGTCATAAAGGCGAAAAAAGAGGTTGCCGCCTCATTGGCAAAGGCCAACATGCCTGTCAGTGTGGAGATACGCAAGGGAGAGCGCGCCAAAAGCGTGACTGTCGACGTGTCGGGCCTTGATAAGCTGGCCATTGTCAACAGGGTTATAGACAAAGGTGTCAACACCGACCAGTTCGTCATGGCCGAGGGTGTGTTGACGGCTGTCGACGGCACTCAGGTGACTCTCGACCGTGTGGTAAGAGAGTATGTCGAACCTTGGCAGAGGCTCAGTTTCAACAAAAACTATTACAACAAGCCCATAACGGTGGGCGGTCAGGTGTTTGAGCAGGGTATGCTCATGTGGCCCAACGGCGAGTTGGTGTTGAAGCTCGACAAGAAATATAAGTCGCTCACGGTCAAGATAGGTCTCGACGATTACAAGGTGTCGCAGAACGGCGCCCTGATGGTCAACTTCCAGAACGTGGCTTCGAGAGATGCTCTCAAGAAGTTCGTGCAGTTGGCTCCGGGCGAGGTGACCGACTTCGTGCGTCTGGGCGATGTGCGTGTGCCTGTGTGGCTCAACGAGTTGTCTAACTCGCGTGTTGAAAAACGTGCTGCCGAGCGTATTGCTGGGAGGCTTGCCGACGGCAGCGTGTTCCTCTCCCGCATCGAGGCGATAGATCCCGAAAAGCCCGAGTCGGCTGCCGACTATATCGAGATATTCAACCAGGCCAAGAGGGTGTTGTTCCTGCAAAGCCGTTTCAAATGGCTCAACCGGGCGAGCATAAACGATGCTTTCAATGACATGAAGTCCATCAAGGGTTTCGACGTTTCGGCCGTGGAGCCCAAGGTGAAAGAGTTGTTGTCGCTGGTGGGTTCCGGCATAAACATATACAGCGGTTCGGAAGCCGATTTGGCCAAGGCCGAGAGGGCGCTTGAGTTGCAGCGTCAGGTGATGCTGGCCAACCCCTATCTTAAGTCGGGCAACATATTGGTGGGACGTTACAAGCTCGGCGAGAACGCCCGCAGCGCCATGGGGCACTCAATAGGTACGCAGGCCAACAACTGGTCTAACCAGATGTCGGCGGCGCGCATGGGCTTCGATGCCGAGATTGCAGAGTTGACCGATGTGGCCGGCGACATGGGTGTGCGCACCGTTTACAAACCCGAGGGCGGCAGTTCGGTGCCCGACCTCCATCTGCACTGGGATGCCGACCGCATGATGTTCTCTAAGATCAACGAGCGCGGCCTGTGGGGCGTCTTCGAGGTCAACGTGGATGGCAGCGACTGCCGTGAGGTTGTGAAGGTTGACGATGACGACCTTGAATTTTTCGACGCTGCATATCTGCCCAGCGGCAAGATAATGGCCGTGTCTAATGTCGGATATCAGGGTGTGCCGTGCGTTGACGGCGAAGATGCCGTGGGTAACCTTGTGCTTTACGACCCTGCCGAGAAGAGCCTGCGTCGTATCACATTCGACCAGGATGCCAACTGGAATCCTGTGGTGATGAACAACGGCAAGCTCATGTATGTGCGTTGGGAATATACCGACCTTGCCCATTACTTCTCGCGCATGGTCATGCACATGAATCCCGACGGCACCGAGAACAAAGCCCTTTACGGCAGCGGCGGCTTCTTCCCCAACAGCACCTTCGACGTGCAGCCCCTGCCCGGTTCGGCGTCGGCTTTCGTGTCGGTCGTTTCGGGTCACCACGGCATTGCCCGTTCGGGTCGTCTTATGATATTCGATCCGGGCAAGGGTCGAAAAGAGGTGCAGGGCCTGGTGCAGGAGATACCTTTCCGCAACCGAGAGGTTATTCCCATAATAAAAGACGAGATGGTGCAGGGCGTATGGCCCCAGTTCCTTAAGCCTTACCCCATCTCTGACAAATATTTCCTCGTGTCGGCGAAGCTGCAGGAGGAGTCGTTGTGGGGCATATACCTTGTCGATGTGTTTGACAACGTTACTCTTATAGCCGAGTTTGAGGGCGAGGGGCTCAACAACCCCATTCTTCGCGAGAAGAGGCCCACGCCTCCCGTCATTCCCGACCGTGTCGATCTGACACAGACGGAGTCGACAGTGTTCATACAGGATATTTACGAGGGTGAAGGCTTGCCTGACGTGCCTCGCGGCGAGGTCAAGAAGATACGCGTGTTCGCATACGAGTATGCATATATCAACTCGCCCTCCAACCATGTCGCACAGGGCATACAGAGCGGTTGGGACATCAAGCGTCTTTTGGGTGAGGTGCCCGTGAACGAAGACGGCTCGGTGACATTCAAGATACCGGCCAACACTCCCATATCGCTTCAGCCTGTCGACTCGGAGGGTCGTGCAATACAGTGGATGAGAAGCTGGCTTACAGGCATGCCCGGCGAGACGGTATCGTGCGTGGGTTGCCATGAAGATCAGAACAAGATGCCCGTGCCCAAGGCCACCATCGCCCAGAAGATGAAGCCGCTTAAGATAGAGGCTCCCGAGGGCGGTGTGCGTCCGTTCACATTCGAGCATGAGGTGCAGCCCATCCTCGACCGTGCCTGCATAGCGTGCCACAACAGCGAGAGCTCTCTCGACTTCACATCGGGACGTTACGACGAGCACCTGGGATTCTCAAAGAGCTATCTCAGCTTCCATCCCTATTTCCGCCGCCAGGGTCCGGAGGCCGATATTTACGTGATGAAGCCTTACGAGTATCACGCAACCACATCGCCAATGATACAGATGCTCAAGAAAGGCCATCATGGTGTGGAGCTGACAGATAAAGAGTGGCGTACTCTTTACAACTGGATAGATTTCAACTGTCCCTATTTCAGCACCTTCAACGATGTCAACGACCTTAAGGGCCGTGACCAGGTGAAGCGTCGCATGGAGCTGTCAAAGAAGTATAACAACATGGTGGTCGACTGGCAGCAAGAGCTTGAAGATTACGTCGATTACCTCAAAGGTCAGGATAAACCCGAGCCTGTCATGCCGGCGCAAGAGAAAGGTGTCGACAAGGTGGTCAAGGTTAAAGGGTGGCCCTTCTCGGCCGAGCAGGCTGTGGAGATGCAGAACGCTCTGGGCGACACACGCAAGGTGATAGAGGTGGCTCCGGGTGTCAATATGGTGTTGCGCAAGATACCCGCAGGTTCGTTTGTGATGGGCAATGCCCGTTACGGCAGTGACGCTCCCGAGGTCAAGGCCAAGATAGACAAGCCTTTCTGGATAGGCGAGCTTGAGGTGACCAACGAGCAGTTCTGCGCTTTGGTGCCCGAGCATGACAGCCGTTTCGTGGCTCAGCAGTGGAAAGACCATGTGGGGCCCGGTTATCCCGCCAACCTGCCCGACCAGGCCGTGACACGCGTAAGCTATGACGACGCGGCCGAATATTGCCGTCTGCTCTCTGAGAAGACAGGTCTTAAGGTGACCCTGCCCACCGAAGAGCAGTGGGAGTGGGCTGCCAGAGCAGGTTCGTCTGATGCCGTGTGGTATGGTAACCTCAACACCGACTTTGGCAAGTATGCCAATCTTGCCGACGTGAGCCTTGAGGATATGGCTGTATCGGGAATAGACCCCCAGCCCATGCCCAAGACCAGCTTCTGGTACAAGTATTACAACTTCCTGCCCAAGGTTGAGACTGTCGATGACGGTAATATGTTGCTCGAACCCAAGGGTGGTATGTATCAGGCTAACCCCTGGGGACTCTATGATATGATAGGAAACGTCGAGGAGTGGACTCGCTCCGATTACAAACCCTATGGTGTCAAGAAGGCTCCCGAAGGTCAGGTCACCAAGGTGGTGCGTGGCGGTTCGTGGTGGGATCGTCCCAAAGATGCCACCTCATACACCCGCAGACACTTCCTTCCTTGGCAGAAGCTCCATGATGCCGGATTCAGAATCGTCGTCGAAGAGTAACGTTAGGCGGGGCCTGCCATTTGTTTTGCCGGAACAGCTTTCTTATTTTGCGGGAACTGCCGTTTTGGTTTGCTGAAACTGCCTCCGGCGGCCCTTCCGGGGGAGGGGTCACGGACCCCGATTTGAGATTTTTGAGTAACAACTAAGGAATAATTACGGCTATCAGTAATAAAGATTACGCAGTCTTAGGACGTGCGAATCTTTATTACTGATAGCCGTTTTTCTGCCCTGAGGTTGGGTGCCTGAAAGAATCTCAACAGGGGCATGACCGTTCGACGGAAAGAATGCGGAGACAATACAGAAAACAAAACAGCAGCACCGTAACAGCAGCAAAAACCGCCGCCCCGCCAAGCGAGATGGTGGGCCGACCTGCGGTCGGCCGCATGGGGCGCGGATTCGGGGTCGAGAGTGTGGAGGATGTGACTTTGGCGTGAAGTTGGAGAGTGTGGGCGGGCCCGAGGAACGAGGGCCGCAACGGCGTGGAGGTCGATGGCATGGTGAGGGT
>CAMRVW010000036.1 GCA_947054185.1 uncultured Rikenellaceae bacterium
TCGGAGCTGCTCCACCCGCCGCCACGACTGACGGTACTGCTGTTTATGAGAGTCTGGAACTCATCTTTGGTCGGCAGACGGTAACCATCGGGGCATGGATGGGTGTTCCAATTGGACGGATATGTGGACGTGTTCCATGACCCGCTTGGAGTCGACGACTTCGGGTCGGTTGTGGTCCAGGCCACATTGATGCCCGCGCAAAAAACGGCCATGTCGATGCCCGCACAAAAAAACAGTCACATTGATGTCCGAGCCACCGCATCGTACATGTAATATTTCATAAAACCACGAAGGGAACGAAACTCATCTTTCGCTGTTTCAATTAACGAATTTATGATGTATCTTTGCACATCATGATAGACCAGTCGACCATAGACCGCATATACTCCGCCGCCAATATCGTCGAGATTGTCGGAGACTTCGTGACACTCAGGAAAAAGGGTGTCAACTATATGGCATGCTGTCCGTTTCATAACGAGAAGACCCCCTCTTTCGTGGTCTCTCCTGCCAAAGGAGTGTTCAAGTGCTTCGGTTGCGGCAAGGCTGGCAATGCCGTCACTTTCGTCATGGAGCACGAGGGCCTGACCTATCCCGAGGCGCTCAAGTTTATCGCCCGCCGTTACGGCATAGAGGTCGAAGAGCGTGTGCTCAACGACGAAGAGAAGAGAAAGAGCGACGCCCGCGACTCCATGATGGAGGTCAACTCGTTCGCCGCCCAATACTTCACCTCACAACTGCACGACACCCCCGAGGGGCGCAACATAGGCCTCAGCTATTTCAAAGAGCGCGACCTCAAAGCGGCCACACTCGAGAAATTCTCGCTCGGTTACTGCCCTGCCGGGGGTGACGCCTTCACGCGCAAGGCCCTCGAAGCGGGCTATAAGGAGGAGTTCCTCATAGCCACGGGTCTGACCATAAAACGCGAATCTGGCGGTTACTGGGACCGTTTTGCCGGCCGTGTCATCTTCCCCGTGGTCTCTCTCTCGGGCCGTGTGATAGCTTTCGGCGGACGCACCCTGCGCAACGACAAGAAAACGGCCAAATACCTCAACTCCCCTGAAAGCGAGGTCTATCACAAAGGCAAAACCCTCTATGGCATATATAACGCCAAAAAGAGCATCACCCGCGAGAACAGGTGCATACTGGTGGAGGGTTATATGGACGTGCTCTCGATGGTGCAGGCCGGCGTTGAAAACGTGGTGGCCTCGTCGGGCACATCTCTTACCACAGAGCAGATAAGGCTCATATCGCGCTTCACCAAAAACGTCACCGTCATATACGATGGCGACGCCGCGGGTATCAAGGCATCGCTGCGAGGCATAGACATGATACTGGCAGAGGGCCTTAACGTGCGTTGCGTCAGCCTCCCCGACGGCGACGACCCCGACTCGTTCGCCCGCAGCCGCACCGCCGAAGAGCTCATCGACTATATCATAGCAAACGAGGTCGACTTCATAACGTTCAAGACCGGGCTGATGCTCGACGATGTCAAAGACGACCCCATGAGACGTGCCGAGGTCATCACCGACATAGTAAGGTCTATCGCCTCCATACCCGACAGCATAGCCAGGTCGGAGTTTGCCCGCAGTTGCGCCCGCATGCTCGGCAGCGACGAACATCTTATAGCCACCGAGGTCGAACGACGCCGTCTGTCGGCCACCGACGGCAACCAGGGAGGCGAGGTGCTGAGAAACCGCTTACGCAAAGAGCAGCTCGAGGGCAGCCGCACACCCGCACCCATAGAGGTCAGAAAGGTGTCGGCGCGCGAAGAGCTTGAGAAAGAGCTGATAACATACCTGCTGCGATACGGGTGTCGCAACTTCTATTTCGAGCAACGCGACGCGGGCGGCAACAGGCTCGAACCCATAAGCCTCAACGTTGCCGAGATAATAACCGAAGAGCTTGAATTGGACAACATAACCATCGAATCGCCGCTCTATAAGAAGCTCTTCGACTGCTATGTCGACATCATGAAAAACTCAGAG
The DNA here is from genome assembly GCA_947054185.1 of uncultured Rikenellaceae bacterium. Lineage (GTDB taxonomy): Bacteria > Bacteroidota > Bacteroidia > Bacteroidales > Rikenellaceae > CASDZP01. The sequence goes on from CAMRVW010000036.1 coordinate 1,986, forward strand.
GGCGACCCCGCCTCTGACGACGCCTCGGCCACCGCTTCCGCCGATGTCTCAGCCGAGGCCCCCGATCTTCCCGCCGACCCTTCAGAGGCTGACAAAGTATCAGCCGACGACCCCGACAGCAAGAGGCTCGCCCTTATGGTCAACAATTCCGATGCCGAGATAACAGGTTTTGTGGTCGACATGATGATGCGTTTCGAGAGCCGCAAGCCGAGCAAGATATGGTCGCGTTACGACGATGTTGTCGTGACCGAGGGCGACAACTTAGCCACAGCCGTACCCAAGGCCATTGCCCTGTATAAATTGGAGGTCATAAACAACCTGATAGTATCTTTGTCGGCCCGGTTAGACTCTTACATGAGCGACAACGCCGACAGCGAACCCGACCGGGAGCACCTTATGCGCCTCTCAGAGCTGCGCGACCTTACCAACTCGCGCAAGCTGATATGCCAGAAATATTCAAGGATACTATAAGCGAATGTATGTGACCGTCATACTCCCCCTGCCTCTGCGCGAGCTGCTCTCTTACCACGTGCCGCCCCACATGGAGCCCGATGTGCATGTGGGGTGTCGTGTGGCCGTGGAGCTTGGCGGCCGCAAGGTGCATGCGGGGCTTGTGATGGAGTGTCACGACGGCGAGGCTGCCGGTCTCAGTCTCCGTCCCATAGCCTCGGTGATAGACCCGGCACCCGTAATGACATCCCGTCAGATAGAGCTGTGGCGCTGGATAGCCGACTATTACATGTGCTCTTTAGGCGAGGTGATGCTCCACTTCCTGCCCGCCTCCATGAAGCTCGAACTGCTCAAAGACACCACCGACGAGCTCTTCAGCCTCACGCCCGGCACCATAGGCTCGCGTCGCTTCTCGCAACTGGCCAAGCGTCAAAACGCCGAGCCCGTCACCGGCACACTGCCCGTACTCACCGATGCACAGAGCCGGGCAGTGGCACAGATACGCGAATCGTTCGACAACCACCGTCCGGTGCTCCTCCACGGCGTATCGGGGGCAGGCAAGACAGAGATTTACATGCATCTTATGGCCGAGACGATAAAAAACGGCGGCACGGCCCTATTGCTCATACCTGAGCTGGCGTTGTCCACACAGCTGGTCGACCGTCTGTCGGCCCACTTCGCCAACACCATGACCCTCTATAACTCACGCAGCACCCCGGCCACACGGCAAGCGGTATATAACACCATACTGCACGGCGCAGGAGGGTCGCTCATCGTCGGCACCCGCTCGGTGGTGGCTCTGCCCTTCGAGCGACTCGACCTTATAGTCATAGACGAAGAGCAAGACGCCGGTTACAGGCAGACAGACCCCGCACCGCGATACAACGCCCGCGACGCCGCCATAATGCTCGGCCACATACACAAGGCCAAGACATTGCTCTCGACGGCCACACCATCTGTGGAGAGCTATCATAACGCCGTGACGGGCAAATATGCCATGGTGACCCTGCCGGTACGTTACAACGGCAAGCGCAACCCCAAAGTCACCGTCATAGACCGCCGCCTGATAGCCGTTCAAGAAAAACGCGAGCATGGATACAATGCCGACACCCGTTACCTCAGCCAATATCTGATAAGGCGCCTGGGCGAGACCATATCGGCAGGCGAGCAGGCCATACTTTTCCAGAACAGGCGCGGTTACAGCTCCCGCATGGAGTGTATGGAGTGCGGACACACACCCGAATGTCCCGACTGCAACGTCACACTCACATATCACAAGGCCAAAGCACGGCTTGAGTGTCATTACTGCGGTTACTCCGTGCCCGCCCCCAAACAATGCCCCGCCTGCGGAAAATACACGCTCACCACCGAGGGCATAGGCACGGAAAACATAGAGGAGAAGATAGCCGCATTCCTGCCCGAAGCCTGCATCGTAAGGCTCGACGCCGACATCACACGCTCCAAACGTATGCTCAAAGAGGTGTTGCGCAAGATATCGTCACACGAGGCCGACATCATAATAGGCACACAGATGATAAGCAAGGGGTTTGATTTCGATAACATAGGCCTTGTGGGCGTCATAAACGCCGACAACCTGCTATGCTTTCCCGACTTCAGGGCCGCAGAACGTACATTTCAGCTCTTGGTGCAGACCGCCGGACGCATGTGTCGCGGCTCTTCGCGCGGCGAGCTTATCATACAGAGCAGCCACGACATAGGACGCATCGTCGGCGATGTCATCAACTTCGATTATCTGTCAATGTACAACCGCGAGATAGGCGACCGTCTCCGTTATCTATATCCCCCCTTCTCCCGCATAATATCAATAACGCTCAAACATCACGACCTTACACGTCTCGAGGAGGCCGCACGTCATCTGGCCGACGAGTGCCGACGCCTTTTCGGCAACCGTGCCGGCGACGTGGCCATACCCATGATAGACCGCATACGAGGGCAGTGGCTCAGAAGCATCACCGTCAAGATAGAACGCGGCGCCAACCTCTCCAGAGCCAAAAGCATGCTGCGGAAATCTCTCGACACCCTCTCGGCAACTCACCTCAAAGGCATACGCATAAGCATCAATGCCGACCTGTAACCGAACTGCACCATCTATGACTGCCATTTATTTTGCTGACACTGCCTCCGGCGGCCCTTCCGGGGGAGGGGTCACGGACCCCGTTTTGAGATATTGAGGGAACAACTAAGGTATAAGTACGAAAGTTAGGAGTAAAGGTGTTTCGACTTGGGTCTCACACCTTTACTCCTAACTTTCGTTTTTGGCCCTGAGATTTTGTGTCTGAATGATATTCAAACATGGGCAATGACTCTCGCGTAAAGGGTGCTGAGGCAGGGCGGCAAACAATAAGGGCGGGGGCAAAATATCGGGGGCGTACCTAAGGCTGCGGTCGGCCTCATAGGATGCGGATTCGAGGCCGGGAGAGTGATGAGCAGGATGTTGGCATGACGGAGAGCGGCGCGGGGCCTGCGGAGGGCAAGGCGGGAGGATAATGTGCAGTTGTATCGTGCTTAAGTCACCGACCTATATACCGCTCTGCGGTATGCGGCCCTCCGTGGGGGAGGCTTCGGGCCGCTCGGGCTTTCGTTCCTCAGCCCGGAATAAGGAATAGTGTGCGGTGTTCGTTTCACTCAGACCGCCCTGCCGGGAATGGTGGGCCGACATGCGGTCGGCCGCATCGGCGTGGAGGTCGAGGGCGCGGTGAAGTTCGGGCGTGGTGGATGAAAGGGACTGGCTGTACCTTGGATTGGCCGGGGTACCGTGACTTTGGCGTGGAGGAGCTTCGGGCCGAGCCTGGGGGGCAAGGTGTGAGGGTCTTGGGTGGCGGCGTGGTGCTTTAGTCACTGCACTATAATAACCAAACGGGGTTACGGGCCTCTCGGGGGATTTTCTGCCCACCGCGAGGTGCGGCCCGTTGCGGCCTCGTTCCTCGGCCGTTTTGCGGGAACAAAAGCCATGCGGGGTAATAATGGGGCGCGGATTCGGGGTCAAGGGTGTGATGAGCAGTATTTTGGGTGTGACGGAGAGCGGCGTGGGGCCTGCGGAGGGCGAGGCGGGGAGATAATGAGAGGTGGCAGGGTGCTTTAATCACTGCGCTTATATATTGCTCTGCGGTGTGCGGCCCTCCGTGGGGCGGAGGCTCCGGGCCGCTCGGTACTCGTGGCCTCTTCCCGGAATAAGGAATTTGTGCTTACTCCACACTCCGTGTGTCGAGTATAAGGAATAGTGTGCGGTTTTTATTCCTCAGACCGCAGGTCGGCCGCATCGGGGAGGAGGTCGATGGCGTGATGAGGTTCGGGCGTAATGTGTGAAAAAGACGGGCGGCACCTTGGGTTGGCCGGTACGTGCCTTTGGCCTGACGGAGCTTTGGGCCGAGCCTGGGAGGCAAGGCGGGAAAGTGATGTGTTTCACCGCCGTCCCTCAGTCACTGCGGTATATATTGCTCTGCGGGGTACGGGCCTCCGAGAGGGAGGGTCGGCTCGCCCAGGCCTCGTTTCTCGGTCGCCCTGACGGTGTTGAAAGCTTTGCGGAGTAAAAGCCTTGTTGCACGAAAGTCTTGCGACAAAAATGCTATATATTAAATGTTTTGGTGCGAAAGCCTGACAATCTGAGTATAACAATCGCGGCATTACTTGTATGTCATCTAAGTTCGTCCCGCCAGGTCTCGTGCCCGGACCGTTTTGCGGGAATGAAGGCCATGCGGGTGAAAGCCTGCGAGCCAAAAAATGCTGAGCACAAAAAACGTCTGTCCAAAAACGAAACAAAGACCGCGTCCCAAAATCTCGTGGCAGATATTGTCGCCCCAAAAGCCACACGAAGTAAAAAGGCATGCCACGCGGAAACATGTGGGAGGAAAACATATTACTCTATTCAGTTGAGTTTCCCGCTGTCGGTTACCGCGGCAGCGATTCGTCCGGTACGTTGGGCAATGCGGGTGCGAGCGGTCACTATTGGTCGTCGGTTGCCAATGGTTCTAGCAACGCGTATTATCTGTGGTTCGATAGCAGTGATTTGTACGTGAGCAGTGGCCTCATTAAGCGTAACGGGTTTAGCGTGCGTTGTGTCCGCCAATGATTAATTCTTTGATTCTTATCCGAGGGGGCACGGACTTCTTTCTGATAGCCTGCCGCATAGGAGAAGAGGGAGAGTGACGGGCGACTCCTCATCCGGATAGAGCCATATAAAAAAGACCCGGTCACCCGGGTCTTTTTTGCTTACCGCTTCATTTGCGGTATGTCGGTGGAGGTCTCTTTTTCCCCGAGGAGGTGCTGACTGAAGTGGTCGGCCATCTTCCAGAAGAAATACTCTGTCATGTTGCCGAATCCGTGACGCTGACCCGGGAGCACGAGCATGTCGAACCGTTTGCCGTTCTTGATGAGGGCGTCTACCACGCGATATGTGTTGGAAGGGTGTACGTTGTCGTCTATGTCGCCGGTTATGAGCAAGAGGTGTCCTTTGAGGTTGCCTGCCAGCTCGGTGTTCTTGGCTATGTTGTAATTGAACGTGGTGTCGCCGCTTTCGCTCACCACCTCTTCGACGCCATGATGTTTTTCGCTCCACCAGCGGTTATAGATGTTGTTTTCGTGGTTGCCGGCACACGACACCGCCGCTTTGAAGAAGTCGGGATAGGTCAGTATGGCTGCCGTCGACATGAATCCTCCTCCCGAGTGGCCGTGTATGCCCACGCGTGTGATGTCCATATAGGGGCGACGTGCGGCCAGCTGCTCGGCCACGTACTTCTTGTCGGCCAGGCCGTAATCGCGCAGGTTGCCGTAACTGTATGTGTGATACCACTTCGAGCGGTTGGGATGGCCGCCGCGGTTGCCCACGGTCACCACTATGAAGCCCAACTGCGCCAGACGGTCAACACGGTCCATGCTCTTGCTGAACGAGTAATTGACAGCTTCGGTCTGGGGGCCGGGATATACATACTCTATTATGGGATAGAGCTTGGTGGAGTCGAAGTCGAACGGCTTGTAAATGACGCCGTAAAGGTCGGTTATGCCGTCGGCGGCTTTGGTCTTGAATATCTCGGGAAACTTATATCCGGCTTCGAAGAGCAGGTGCAGGTCGGTCTCCTCTAAGGGCATTATCTGCTTGCCTGCGGCGTCATAGAGGGCCGATACGGGGGCGGTGTCGACACGTGAGTAATTGTCTATGAAGTAACGGCAGTTGTCAGAGAGGTTGCCTGTGTGGTTGAAGCCGCTCTTGTCCAGTTGTTTGAGTCCTGTGCCGTCAAGGCCTATGCGATAGAGGTGCATGTAATAGGGGTGCTCCGACGGCTCTTTGCCGCATGCCGTGAAAAAGAGGGTGCGTGATGTCTCGTCTATGCCTGTGATGCCCTCGCAGTGGAACGGTCCTTCTGTGAGGCGTCGTTTGAGAGTGCCGTCGGGAGCATATAGATAGAGGTGGCCCCATCCGTCGCGTTCGCTCCAGAGCACGAACTCGCCTGTTGACAGCAGTTTGGGTGCGCGTGTCTCAAGCGATTTATTGAGGCGCTCTTCCACCAGCGGCGTGGCTTTGAGCGAGTCGGCACCGACGTCGACACGGCATATGTCTATGCGTTTGAGGTCGCGCGAGGTGCGTGTCAGAAGGAAGTAATCGTTGCCACCGAGCCATACCGAAGGCAGCATGTCGGCGTCGACATAGTCAGATTTTTTAATGGGGCGTCGATGTATCGATACGGTCTGGTCTTTGAATGCGTAAGTGTCGATGTGACGGTGCGACCAGTCGGCGGTGTCGAATAGGAATGCCGTGTATTGGGGTGCGTTGGGCTCGCCTGCCATGTGATATTTGTATGACTGGAGCGAGGGGCGCGGTTGTTCGGTGGCCTTGATAACCCACAGCGACTCCACCTGTCTCTCGTCCGAGCGCAAGACGACGAAACGGCGGGAGTCGGGCGACCACGATATGTATGCCGGCATGCGCTGGTCGAGTTTCTCGTTGCGCTCTTTGTCGGTGAGGTTGTCGGTCGAGCCTCCCCAGGGATAAAACTCCTGGCCGTCGGTGGTTATGCGATGCTCGACAATGGTGGAGTCTTTGTCGTTGACGATGGCTTTATCGAAGTCTTCGCGGCTCATCCAGTAAAGGTCGTAACGGCAGGCGAAGACTATCTTGCTGCCGTCGGGCGACACAGATGCCCAGTCGGGATATTTGAGGCGGTTGGGCGAGGCGTCGAGCCTGGTGATGTCGCCCGATGAGAGGTCGCAACGGAAATAGACCACCTTGTTGCGTTTTGACGTGTTGCCCTGCTTGTCTTTGTAAGGCTCTTTGACCGAGGTGGTCACTTGAAAAGTGAAGGAGCGTTCGTCGGGCGAGAAGCGTATGGAGTCGAGCGGCAGGTGTTGTCCGTCGAACGGTTCGCCGGTAAGAAGCGTCACTTGCGAGGCCATGCGGTGACGGTCGAAGAGGGGACGGCGTGTACGTGCCGCAACGTCGACCAGATAGTGGAATGTGCCGTCGGGGGTGTCGTAACGATACCAAAACTTGTTGCCGCTCTTGAGATAGGTGGGCTGAACGGCTGTCGAGAAGACCATCTTGTTGACATTGGCGGCCGAGAAACGTTCGGCGGCGATGTAATCGGGCTTGGTGACGGGTGTGCGTTGGGCCGACAGGCCGAGGCTCCCCGAGACGAGCAGAAGGGTGAGGATTAGTTTTTTCATCATAACGTTTATAGTGTTTTTATCTGTTGCCTGTTGCAAGCGGCCTTGTGACCCTCGGTTTGCCTGTTGCAGGCGGCTGCGCTCTTTGGGCGGATATCGGCCGTGACGACACCGGGTTGTCTATAGCATGCCCAGCTCATACAATTCTATTATCTGTTCCAAGACGGCGTCATCGCCCCCTGGGTCATACTCCGCCTTGAGGTTTCCTCCGAACATGCGGGCGATGCCCTGCCAGAAGAATGCCGAGAGGCGTCCTCGGAACTCTTGCACTATGTGGTACGAGCTGCGGCCCGTCTGGCGGTCTATCAGCTTTATGAGCACCATGCCCTGATACATCGACATTTTTTTGAGCACCGGGGTGTATTGTTCTTTAAGTTGTCGTTCCAAGCGGCGCACATACTCCTGTTGCTCTTTCCTGTCCAACGCGGGCAGGTCGGCCTCCATCTGCCGCAGCCTGTTTTGCGCGTCCATGGCCATGGGATATACCAACTTGACGGCGCGCACCAGCCGTTCATATTTGCGCGGGTTTACTCTCTTTATGCGCCGTTTCGAATATACCGGTATGGTGGCCAGCCTCATGGCGGGTATGGTGTCGCCGTCTATGACCCTGTGGCCGTAAACGGGCGGTATCACAACCCTGCTTTGCCCCCGGCACTCGGCACACGAGGCTCCCAAGAGCAGCGCCATCATGGCACAGAGGGTTTTGTTCATGTGCTCGAATGTGTCGCGCCCTTGCCCTGTCACGGCACGGGGTATTGCCGGGCGGTCATGTTTCTGCGCAACAGACGACATTGTGAGGCAGGGCGTTGCGGCCATTGTATAAAATTTAAGTTAGTCGTATGCACATTGCATTCATCATAGTGCAAAATTAATATTATATTTGTGCATTATTACAAATAAGGGTCGTTTTTTTATGAATCGTAATAAACTCTCGTTGCAGGTTAACGCAAACGGGGTGCTCAATCCCGGCCGTTTTATAGGCAGTTGCCCCGTCAAATCGGTACGCTCTGGTGGCGGAGGGGTCTCTATTGCAGAAGACCGTTGTGTCGATTGCGGATATTGTTACAGGGCATGTCCGGATCAGATAATGCCTGCGGACGACGCCCTCTCTGCGGTGGAGCGGTTGCTCGGCGACGGCCGTAAGACGGTGGTGTCGTTGTCGCCCGAGTGGGCGGCCCTCTATCGCGACATAGAGCCGTATCGCATGATAGAGGCTCTCAAGTTGTTGGGGTTCACCTATGTGAGCGAGATGTCGCTCGGGGCGCAATATATGTCGGCGGCATACCGGGAGGCGGTGCGTGGCGAGGGGCGTTTGTTTGTGTCGTCGTTCTGTCCGTCGGTCAACAATCTGATAAGCAAGTATTTTCCTGCCTATGTCGACAATCTTATAGCCACAGCTCCTCCGGCCGTTCTGCATGCCCGTATGCTTAAACGCATATACGGCCATGACACGGCGGTGGTCGTCATAGGGTCGTGCCTTTCCATGAAGGGGGCGGCCGCATGCGAAGAGTCCATAGATGCGGTGATCACATTCGACGAGCTTGACGGCTGGCTGTCGTCTCAGAAGATATCCTTCGACATGTTGCCCGGCAATGAGAGCTATCGTTTCGAGCCGTTCGACGCCTCGTCGGGTTATGACTATGTGTTGCCGGGACGTTATGGCGACATGTTCGACGGGCGGTTTTGCAGTATACTCGGCATGGAGTGTTTTTCGGTGACGGGTATGGATATGATAATGGAGAGGCTCTCGTCCATAGAACGGTTGCCGTCGGTGCCGGTATATCTCGAGTTGTACGGCTGTCGGGGCGGATGTCTCTATGGCGCGGGCAGTCTCGGCAGACGAGGGTCGTTAGAGGCCGAGATGGCTCTGAGGCGTTACGCCGGCGAGTGTGCGGGCCGTCGTCTTCCCGAGCTTCCCCTTATCGTCACCTCGGCAGAGCACAGGGCCGAGCCGGTGGAGCGTCATGTGAGCGAGGGCAGGGCCGACGAGGTGCTCGCGACGTTGGGCATGACGGCCTATGACGACACCATAGACTGCGGCGGATGCGGTTATGGCACATGCGGCGATTTTGCGCGTGCGGTGGTGGCGGGCGACATATCGTCAGACATGTGTGTGTGGCACATGGGCAGAACGGCCGAGCGTAACTTCTCAAAGTTGGCGGCCAATGTGCCGGCGGGGGTCTTCGTGGTCGACAGGGCCTTGAAGATAGTTGAGGCCAACGACCGTTTCGTCGCCATGATGGGAGGTGTGGCTCACATGGTGTGTCGGTCGGCAGACGATGTGTTGGGGGTCGACTTGGGACGGGTGTTGCCGTTTGCCGGGGTGGTGTCAGACATGTTGCTGAGCGGTGCCGAGAGGGTTGAGCGCGACATTCAGGTAAGGGAGCGCATATTCTCGCTCACACTGTTCCGCATGGAGGGCATGGTGTGCGGAATTGTGCGTGACCTGTTGCAGGCAAGGGTGGTGGGCGACGAGATTGTTGCGCGCACACGGGCCGTGATAGACGACAACCTGGAGATGGTGCATAAGATTGCATGTCTGCTTGGCGAGACGGCATCGCGCACAGAGGCGGTGCTCAACTCCATAGTCGAGACGCAGAGGTCGGGGCAGGAGTGATGTAATGTATTGAAAAAGATGTGTTCGCATGAGTGATAGTGGCGATTTTTTCGTGGAGGTCGATTGCAGCCGGCTCTCTCGGAGCGGTCAGAGGGTGTCGGGCGACGTGTGTCTGCACCACAAGACCGACAAGCGCATAATAACGGTTATGAGCAACGGTTCCGACAGCGGCATAAAGGCCAATGCGGTGGCGTCGGTGATTGCATCCATGATCATAGGTTATGCCCGCATGGACGAGGATATGTTGCGGGCGGTGCAGACGGCGGTGGGCACCTTTGCGCGCGGCGGCCGCAACGACGATATGCGATGGGCGGCTTTCACCATAATAGATGTCACCACCTATGACGGCAGGGTGCGCATAGCCGAGTTCGGCACCCCCGGCACCGTTGTGATGCGTGGCGGAAGTGTCGTCGATCTGCCGCGCCGGCGTGAGGCCGTAAGGTGTGCCGACGGCAGCAAGATAGAGCTTTTGACGGCCGAGTTCACGGCTCGGGTGGAAGATCGCATAACGGCATATACCGACGGGGTGGTGCGTTCGGGCTCCAACACACGGCGTATGCCCGGCGGATGGGGTGCCGACGGGGTGGTCGACTTTCTTATACGGAGCGTGAGAGACGACAGCGCCGTGTCGGCCGCTCATCTGGCCCGCAGCGTGACCGAGTGCGCCAGGACCAACGACCTGTTCGAGGCCAAGAACGACATGAGCTGTTGCGTGGTATATTTCAGACGTCCGCGCAAGGTGCTGGTGGTGACAGGCCCTGCCTTTGACGGCGACAAAGATGGCGCGCTGGCCGAGATGGTGCGCTCGTTTGAGGGTAATGTCATAGTAAGCGGAGGCACCACGGCACGCATATTGTCGCGCGAGTTGGGGCGCGAGTTGTCGGTGGTGATGAGGCGTGACGCATCGGGTCTTCCGCCCGAGTCGGTGATGGAGGGGTGTGCACTCGTTACCGAGGGTGTGCTCACGCTAAGGCGCGTGAAGGGGTTGCTCGAGACGATGGAGAGCTCGCACTCCGACGGCAAGGGGTTGGATGCCCGATATGCGAGGCTGCTGTTGGAGGGCGACGAGATAGACTTTGTGGTGGGTACACGCGTAAACAGTGTGCATCACGACCCTAAGTTGCCTGTGGAGATAGAGTTGAGGCGCTCGGTGATAAGAGATATCGCCAGGGTGTTGGAAAACAAGTTCATGAAGAGGGTGCGGGTGACTTATGTATAAAGGTGACCGGTCGGAGCTGCTTGCGTGAAGCCCGAGGGTCGGTGCTCTGTTCCTGTTTTGGCCCGCTTGTCAATGCAAAAGAGAATAATATGATGAAAAATATGCACGATAGATTGCAATTTATATTAAAAAATGGTGTATATTTGTAAAATTATATAGTGCCGTTTTTCGGGAAATGTCTGATGTGCGCGGCTTGTAATGTTTTGATTGAGCCGCTGTTGCGCGTGAGACTGAAAAGTTACCATTTACACATTAAACAAGTGTGACGATTATGGAGAATAATAAGTTGGTCGTGAAAATTTGTACCGGGACATTGTGTTATGTCATGGGTGGGGCCGAGTTGCAAGTGATAGACGAATATTTGCCCGAGGATATTCTTGACAAGTTGGATATCAAAGGTGCGCCGTGTCTCGACCATTGCAACAATTGCGACGGCCCCAAGGCTCCTTTTGTGGAGGTGGGCGACAAGGTCATATCTGAGGCAACGGTGACAAAAGTTGTGCAAGCGATAAAGGAGGCTCTTAAATAAGAGGTGTTTTTATGGCAGTCACTAATAAGGCGATGATTATCAGGCGCGAGCTGTTTTCGCGCATAACCAAGCTTTTGATGGAGGGGCGTCTGGTCGAGCAGATAGATCGCATGCCCATAGAGTTGAGGCCCAAGAACGGCGAGTTGTCGAGGTGTTGTGTCTATAAAGACCGTGCCATGCTCAAATACAAGATAATGGCGCTGTTGGGTTTCAGTACACGCGAAGACGACGAGGAGATAACGCCGCTCTCCACCTTTGCTGCCAGAGCTTTGGAGCGTGACGCCATATCAGACGTCCCCCTCACTGTTGTGGACGAGGCTTGCAGCGCTTGCGTGAGGGCCAATTATGTGGTCACCAACATGTGTCGCGGGTGCGTGGCCCGTCCCTGCATAGTCAACTGTCCCAAGCATGCGATACGTTTTGAGAACGGCAAGGCCGAGATTGACAGCAAGCAGTGTGTCAATTGCGGCTTGTGCATGAAGAACTGCCCGTTTCATGCCATCGTATATACCCCCGTGCCGTGCGAGGAGTCGTGTCCTGTGGGGGCCATAAGCAAAGACGATGATGGCATTGAGCATATAGACGACACCAAGTGCATATATTGCGGGCGTTGCATCATGGCATGTCCCTTCGGTGCCGTCATGGAGAAATTGCACCTCGTGGAGGTGGTCAAGGCCATAAAGGACGAGAGCCGCAAGGTGGTGGCCATGATTGCACCGGCCATAGCAGGTCAGTTTAAGGCCCCGTTGGGTTCTATCATAACAGCCATACGTAAGCTCGGCTTCGATGATGTCATTGAGGTGGCGGCAGGTGCCGACGTGACGACGGCCAACGAAGCGGCCGAGTTTGTCGAGAAAATGAGGGAGGGGCAGGCTTTCATGACCACCTCTTGTTGTCCCTCTTACACCGAGGCCGCGCGCAAGCATATTCCCGAGGTGATGCCTTATGTGTCGCACACCCGCACACCCCTTTATTACACCGCGCAGATTGCCCGAGAGCGTTATCCCGATGCCGCCCTTGTTTTTATAGGTCCTTGTCTTGCAAAGCGTTACGAGGTTTATAAAGATCCGAATGCCGATTATATGGTGTCGTTCGAAGAGCTGGGCGCCATGTTTGTCGCCATGAATATAAACGTCACCGAGAGCACTCAGGAGGCGTTGGACGGTTCGATAGACGGCTCCAGCCGTGGTTATGCCGTGGCGGGAGGTGTGCTCGCGGCAGTGCGCAAGAAGTTGGGCGATAAGGTCGACATAAAGCCTCATTACATAAGCTGTCTCGACAAAACATCCATAAAAGAGCTTAAAGCGTTCGCCCTCAAGCCGACAGCCAACATGGTGGAGGTGATGGCTTGCGAGAGCGGATGTGTCAACGGCTGCAACGTGGTGGCCAACAACAAAGTGGCCGCACGTCAGGTAAGAGAGCTGGCCGAGAAATAGAACGCCACGTAACGGCAGCTTGGTGATGGTTTGCGGGGATGGCCTCCTTTATGGTTTACTGACACTGCCTCCGGCGGCCCTTCCGGGGGAGGGGTCACGGACCCCGATTTGAGATATTGATGACAAACTAAGGATAAGTACGCAAATAACCCATAAAGATTACGCAGTCTATCGACGTGCGAATCTTTATGGGTTATTTGCGTTTTTGGCCCTGGGGTTGGTGTCTGAATGATATCAGACATGGGCCATACCCCTCACGAAAAGGGTGTGGAAACAGTGCGTCAAACCAAAGTGGGGCAGTGCGGCAAAATATAAAGGGAGGCATGCCAACACGCGTCCCTTTGGTTCCGATAGGGTGGTCTGAGAGTAAGCAAAATTCCTTGTGACGGGCTGAGGCACGAAAGCCCGAGCGGCCCGAAGCCTCAGCCCAACGGAGGGCCGCACTCCGCAGAGTAATATATAGGTCAGTGAATTTGGTGGTGGTGGTGAAGCGCATCATT
>CAMRVW010000037.1 GCA_947054185.1 uncultured Rikenellaceae bacterium
ATATAATTACTTGGCGGGGTTACGGGCCTCCGTGGGGGAGGCTTCGGCCCGTTGCGGCCTCATTCCTCGGCCGACTTGCCAGCGCAAAAAGCCTGCCGGTGTGAAAATATGCAGGACAAAAAGTCATGCTAAAGTCTGTGAAACAAATCCTGCAAGATAAAAATATCGGTTACCGAAGTAAAACTTTCCGGCACAAAGGTCATTCGGTGCTAAATTTTTGATGGAGGGTATGCCAGGAGATAAAGGTTAGATAAGTCCTTCGAGGCGGAACATTTTCTCGTATTCGGCGGCTTTTTTCTCTATCGCGAGGGGATAGGCGCGTGAGCTGGATGGCATGCGATAGAGGCGTATGGTGCGGTCATCTATCGTGAGCTCGGTGTGGCTGCCTATTGCGGGCGGTGTGGCAGGGTATGTGTCGAGTATGGTGTCGAGGGCTTTCTGTCCTGTTACAGCGATGGCGTTGCAGTGGGGCATGGAGGCGAGCATGGCGGCGATGTCGCTTTTTTGGACGACCACCAGAAATTTGTCGGAGGCGTCGTTGTTGAGACGTTTTACGGCCGAGGCGGTGTCGAAAATGGCGATCTTGCGGTTATGGCAGAAAGATTCGACGAGGGGTTGGTCGAAGCGTCCGTCGGGCAGTGTGAAGTGATCTTTGTCACCAAAGAAGAGCAGACCCATGATGCGCCACATGTCGTTTTGTTTGTTGGGATAGAAGAAGTTCATCGACCATTTTGACATTGGCGGAGGAAAGCTGCCGAGCATGAGCAGGCGTCCGTCAGAGGGGAGGAACGGGCGCAAGGGATGGTGTTCGACGGGTATGTCGCAGTGGGTTATGTGGTTATCAGAGGTCATACATTCCGATGCTTTTTATTTGGGGACATTGGGTGTGTATGTCGTTGAAAAGTTGTTCGAATGTGTCGTTTCTGCGTGTCTGGACGCGAAACAGGAGTATTGATTCGCAGGCCTCGAAGTGCTTTTCCGACGATATGTTGATGATGAAGAGCTGGTGGCTTTTTATAGTGCTCATCACCAGGTCGATGTCGGGGGTGTCGGTGGAGAATGTGATTTTAAGTTGTTTGATCTCGCCCGACAGACGCTTTTTGTTTTCTATTCGTTCGAGGGCGATGAGTATGAAGAGAGTGATGAACGTGAGTATGGCAGCGGGTATGTAAAGACCTGCCCCCACGCACATGCCTATGATGGCGATGACCCATATGCAGGCGGCCGTGGTGAGTCCGCGCACACTGCCGTTGCTTTGTACTATGGTGCCGGCGCCGAGGAAGCCTATGCCTGTGAGTATCTGGGCGGCGATTCGTCCCGGGTCGGCGTTGAGGTGAGGATAACTTTGAGGTACCCATAACGACAACAACATGGCCGCCGTGGAGCCGACGCAGATGAGAATCATTGTGCGCATGCCTGCGCTTTGGCGGCGTTGTTGACGTTCTGTGCCTATGATTGCTCCGAGCAAGAAGCTGATAACCAGCCTTATTGCGGCAGAAGTGTATGTTATGTCAGTGGTTAGAAGTTCGCTTATGAGGTGTTCGGGGGGCATGGCGGGTCTATTTTCGATCTATTATTTCGAGTATGTCGCCGACGGTGCATCGGGTGAGGTGGGCACACTGCTCACGGCTTTTGCCGTTGCGTGTCAGTGCGCGGCAGCAGGTGGTGCCGTGAGCCTCTTTGAAGCGTCGGTGGAGCTCTGAGGCGGCGGCGCGTATTTTTGAGGCGTCGGCCTCGGGGTTGGTGCGCCCCAAAAGTGCGCCGAGTATGATGTTACCGCCTGTTAGGGCGCCACATGCGCATCCTGAGGCCATGCCGCCGCCGAAAGCGGATGACGAGGCCAGCAGTTCGGCGGGGAGGTTGAGCCCAAGGGTGTCGTTGAGGGCGTGAACAACGGCCTCGGAGCATGAGTAACCGCGCATGAGAAGGTAATCGTGGGCCGTTTGTGCTATCTCTTCGTTAGTCATGGTATGTTTAAATAGGGTGTCAGTCTCTGTCTATATAGCCGAAATTGCGCAACATGCGTTCGTCGTTGCGCCAGTCCTCGCCAACCTTGACGAATATTTCAAGGAAGACCCTTTTTTGCAGGAAATCTTCGAGCTCCTTACGTGCCGCTGTGCCTATCTTTTTGAGCATCTGTCCTTTATGGCCAATGATGATGCCTTTTTGCGAGTTGCGGGCAACGTATATGACGGCTCCTATGCGGTCGATGGTGGGGCTCTCTTTGTAACTTTCTATCACTATTTCGACACTATAGGGTATCTCTTTGTCGTAATTGAGCAATATCTGGCTTCGTATTATCTCTGAGGCGAAGAAGCGTAACGGCTTGTCCGTGAGGGTGTCGGTGGGATAGTATGGTTCGCCGGGGGGCAACAGGTCTATGATTGTGCCGAACAGGTTGTCTATGTTGAAGTTGTTGGTTGCCGAGGTCGGTATTATGCGCGCCTCGGGCAGCAGACTCTTCCACAGGTCGACCTTTTCGGCAAGGCCGGCTTCGTCGGTGAGGTCTATCTTGTTGATGACCAGCAGTGTGGGTATGGCCGACAGTTTGACCTTGTCGATGAAGTCGGCATGTTTGGTGGCCTCTTCGACAGTGTCGGTGACATAGAGCAGCACGTCGGCATCGGCGAGGGCGCCGACAGAGAAACGCAACATGCTCTCTTGCAGCTTATAGCTCGGTTTGAGCACTCCGGGAGTGTCGGAATAGACTATCTGGAAGTCGTTGCCGTTGACTATGCCCATGATGCGGTGGCGGGTGGTTTGCGCCTTTGAGGTGATGATAGAGATGCGCTCGCCCACCAGGGCATTCATGAGGGTTGATTTGCCGACGTTGGGGTTGCCGACTATGTTGACGAATCCTGATTTGAACATCTGAAGCGGAAAAGGTATTTGTCTATATGCATTTAAGCCAGCTCTTTGGCCGCCTTGTTGAAGATGGCAAGCCCCTTCTCGGTGAGCGGGTGGTCCAAGAGGGCCATGATGCTCGAAAGGGGTGAGGTCACCACGTCGGCGCCCACCTCGAGGCATTGTATGATGTGTTGCACTGAGCGTATGGATGCTGCCAACACTTGTGTCTGGTAACCGTAATAACGGTATACGTTGACTATGCGCGAGACGAGCTCTATGCCGTTGGAGCTGACGTCGTCGAGGCGTCCGACAAAAGGCGACACGTAAGAGGCTCCAGCCTTGGCTGCCAGAAGTGCCTGTCCCAATGAGAAGACCAGTGTGCAATTGGTGCGTATGCCCATGTCTGAGAACGACTTGATGGCACGTATGCCGTTGGCGGTGCAAGGCACTTTGACCACTATCTTCTTGTGGAGGGCGGCCAGGCGTTTGCCCTCTTCGATGATATCTTCATAGTCGTCGGCCAGCACCTCGGCGCTGACGTCGCCGTCGACGATGTTGCATATATCGATGTAATGTTGCTCGATGGCTTTGTTGCCCTTTACGCCCTCTTTGGCCATGAGCGAGGGGTTGGTGGTTACGCCGTCGAGTATGCCCATAGACTCGGCTTGTGATATCTGCTCGAGGTTGGCGGTGTCTATAAAGAATTTCATATCGGTAAAAGTTTTGTTCGTTCGGCTAAGTTACGATATTTTTCTTACAATCGTCTCTTTATCGCTCTTTTTGTGCCTCTTGTGACTCGAAATATTTCTCCACCTCAATAAGATGGCCGAAAAATTCCTCGCCGAATGCGCGTATGATAGGCTCTTTGAGAGCGCGATATACCTTGATGCCTTTGTGTCGTCCGCAGGTTACGGCATCGCGGCATACGCTCCAGCGGTGGTAATTGAGAGCGGTCATATCACCGATGGTGCTCAGGCGTATGGGATAAAGGTGGCAGGAGAGGGGCTTGAGAAAGTCTATGTCGCCGGCACGTGCGGCACACTCTATAGCACAGAGAGTCACCCCGTTTTCGCTATAGCAATAGGCACATTCGGCACCGTCTATAAGAGGTGTGGTCATGTCGCCGTCGCTGTCTATCACAAACAGTCCCTGGGTGTCGATGGCTTCGCGTCCCTTGTCGGTCATGTATGGGCGTATGGATTCTATGTTGGCGTCTATCTGCTCTATGTCTTCTATCTCGAGGGGTGCGCCGGCATCGCCCTCCACGCAGCATATGCCTTTGCAGAGCGAGAGGTCGCAACAAAAATACTCCTCGAATAGTTCGTCGCTTACTATTTTGTCTTCTATCTCAACCATAGATATTAAAAATTGCGGCCTGTATGTCGGCTGTTGTGCTTCGGTCAGGCGGTTGCAGGTCAGTGTGTCGCCCTATGTGGCATTGCTATGCCTTGGGGTTGACTTGGGATGGCGGCATTGCGGTCGGTCCTATTGAATTTGCCGCCGATATAATCAATTTGGATTCAGTGTGCTCCCTATAATGTCTGTTGCTCTGTCGGCGGCCTTTCGGGTGTGACCGGCGGGCCGAGGACACAAACTGTCAGGGGAAACTCACTGAATCCAAATATGAAAGTTAACTTATTGTCTTATCCGAGCTTGCGGGCGCCATCTGAGATGACCACGGGATAGATCTTGCATTCGATGCCGAACTTTTCCCTGTACCTGTTTTTGACAGTCTCGATGAACTTGTCGTAAAGCTCTGATTTGACAAGGTTTATGGTGCATCCGCCGAAGCCGCCACCCATGACGCGTGAGCCGGTGACGCCGCACTCCTTGGCCACCTCGTTGAGGAAGTCGAGCTCGTCGCAGCTCACCTCATAGAGTATGCTCATGCCTATGTGGGTGCCGTACATTTTGCGTCCGACGGTCTCGAAGTCACCATTTTGAAGAGCCTCGCATGCCTCAAGAAGGCGGTCGACCTCTTCTATGGCGTAAAGGGCGCGTATGTAATCTTCGGTGCTGATGCAGCCTATCACTTCATCGAGCCATTCGCGTTTGGCGTCGCGCAGGAACTCGACCTCGGGGTGATTTTTTCGTATGGCGTTAACGGCACGTTCGCACGATTCGCGACGGCGGTTATACGGAGAGCCGACCAGCTCGTGTTTTACGCATGAGTCGATGAGCACCACCTTGTAACCGTGTGCTTCGGGGTCGAACGGATAGTATGCGAAATCGCCGTTCTTGCAGTCGAGACGCATGAGGTGGCCCGCTTTGCCGTGCACAGATGCAAACTGGTCCATGATGCCGCACTTGACACCCACATAGTTGTGCTCGGTCGACTGGCCTATCTTGGCAAGCGTCATTTTGTCAAACCCGAGACCCATCTTGTCATTGATGGCAAAGGCGTATGTGCTCTCTAACGCCGCCGACGAGCTCATTCCCGCACCTAATGGCACGTCGCCAGAGAAAACGGTGTCGAAGCCTTCGACTTTGCCGCCGCGTTTGACTATCTCGCGGCAGACGCCGAATATATATTTGGCCCACAGTTTGTCGGGAGCGTCGTTTTCGCCCAGCCCGAACTCGACACTCTCGCCCAAGTCGAGGGCTGTGGCGCGCACGGTGTCGTTGCCGGTAAATCGTATGGCTGCCGTTATGCCTTTGTCGATGGCGCCGGGAAGCACGAAGCCGCCGTTATAGTCGGTGTGCTCGCCTATGAGGTTGATACGGCCGGGAGAGGTGTATATCTCCCCCGCAGCGCCGTAACGAGCCTTGAATTCTTCAGATATTTTGTCGATATTCATGGTCTTATTCATTAGTCATAATATCTTGCCGGCGAGGTTTGCAACCTGTGACAGCATAGTAAAGGAGGAACAGCTCAGAGACAACGACCAATATCCAGGTCCACTCCCAGCTGCCCAGTGAGTCGGCCAAGACACCCTGCACCAGGGGTATGATGCCGCCGCCGAGCACACCTGCCATGAGGGCTGCCGAGCCTAAAGAGGTGTATTTGCCCAGTTTGGCCACAGCCAGCGAGAATATGGCGGGCCACATCACAGAGTGGCATAAACCGACACCCACAAGCAACCAGGGGTTTTTGAGCATCATGCTGAGTATCAGCAGCACAATGGCACCGGCTGATGTGAATGTGAGTTGCGCTTTGGCAGGCACCTTGCTAAGGAACGAGCCTATGAAACGTCCCACCAGCATGCCGCCCCAATACATAGATGCTATCTTTGCCGCATTGGCAGCCAAGTTGCCGCCCAGCTCTTTGGCGAAAGATACGACGTTGGTGCCCACGGCCACCTCAACGCCCACATAGAAAAATATGGCAGCCACGCCGAGGGCAAGGTGACGGAACGACCATATGCTGCGGTCGAGTTTCTCGCCCGCTTTAGTTGTCGCGCTCTCGATGGTGGGAAGGTTGAGCTTGCTTACTATGAACGACAGCAGTATGATCATCAGCATGAGCGCGCCGAAAGGTATGGCCAGCTGATCGATGGTTGCCGACTTGCCGCCGAATATCAGGTATGCCACAAAGAGCGGACCGATGGTGGTGGCTATGGAGTTGCTTGTGCCGCCTATGTTCTGGCGTTGTACGTCAGAGGTGCCTTTAACCTCGCAGTTGGTGAGGAATGGGTTGATTACCACCTGCATGATAGTGACAGCGCCGCCGACAATGAACGAACCTATCAGGAAGATAAAGAACGCCAAGGGTATAGACACGCTGCCGAAAGGAATATACACCGGAGCATAAACCTGCAGAAGCACCGACGCCTCGAAGATGGCAAGGCCGCCCACCATGAGCAGCAGCGCCTTTACCAGTGTGCCTTTATAGCCCGACTTGCTCACCCATTTGGCACCGGTACCGCCGAAGATGGGGTAAGCAAGGAACCACGAGAAGGTGATGAGGGTCATCAACGTGTTTTTGATGCTGCCGGCCTGTGACAGAAGCGCCTCTTTGATGGGTTCTTGAAACTGTTGGTTGATGTTGGTGAAGAATCCGACAAAGAAAAAGAGTATGACCATTACTATGAACGGCCCGGTATAACTCTTAACCTGAGTGTTTTGCATGATGATTAGTTTAATGTTATTGGTTAGTCTTTTTGTTTTTGTCTGTATTGCATAAGGCGAGGGGTGTAAAAACGCCTTATAGCTTTGTTTTGAATTATGACAGGTGGTCTATGGTTCACCTTGCCATTTGCCCCCCATGCGATAAGGCAGGTGTCGCTATCGTGTTTTGAATCTGAATATTATATGCTCTTCATAGACCTCTCCTTTTTTGAGCAGAGGCGACGGGAATTGCAGCTTGTTGGGGGCGTCGGGGAAGTTCTGGCACTCCAGGGCCACGCCGTCACGCGACTCTATCGGGCGTCCGCCCTTTGACGTGCCCGAGCCTTTGAGCCAGTTGCCTGTATATACCTGTATGCCCGGCTGTGTGGTGTAAATCTGCACTTCGATGCCGCTTTCGGGGCTGTAAAGGGTGGCGGCGTGGTTTTCACGGTCGCGCTTATAGTTGTCGAGCGCCCAGCAGTGGTCATATCCGGCACCTATCTTGAGAGCCTCGAAGTCGGCGTCTATGTCGCGACCCAGCTCTTTGGGTGTGCGGAAGTCCATGGGGGTGCCTTCGACGGGAGCCAGCTCGCCGGTGGGTATCTGCGTGTCGTCGGTGGGCAGGTAACGCGATGCGTTGAGCATCAGCGTGTGGCCGAGCACCGAGCCGCTCTCGCAGCCCGAGAGGTTGAAATAGACGTGGTTGGTGAGGTTGACGATGGTGTCGGCATCGGAACCTGCGAAATAGGTTATCTCTATGTTGCCGTCGTCGTCGAAGTCATAGACGACCTCACACCCCAACTCGCCGGGATAACCCTCTTCGCCGTCGGGCGAGGTGTAAGAGAAGACCACGCGGTCGGTCTCCACACGTGAGGTCCATATTTTGGTCTGGAAGCCGCCCGGACCTCCGTGGAGGTGGTTGACGCCGTTGTTGCATGCGAGCGTATATCTCTTGCCGTCGAGGCTGAAACGTCCGCGGGCGATGCGGTTGGCATAACGGCCCACGCTCTTGCACATGGCTGCCGGGTCGTTGATATAATTATCGAACATGCGGTAACCGAGCACGACGTCACGCATGTTGCCGTCGCGGTCGGGCACCTCTAACGATGCGATGGCCGCACCTATGTTTATGACTTTGAGGCGCCATCCCTTGACGTTGACCATTTCGTAAAGTATGACGGCCGCGCCATCGGGGGCAAATCCCAATATTTGTTGTTCTATGTTCATGAATGCACTTGTTTTTGTGGTGGAGCCACACCTATTATTATGTATGCAGTCGTTGCATACGGGTTGTATGTGAGAATCGGACTATTTGTCCCACAGCGAACGCGGATATTCGCCTGCCGTTATCAACGCCTCAAGGCGCGCCACAACGCCGGGACGGTCTTCCTTATAGGTTACGCCGAACCATTCGGCACTGCTCGAGAGCACTTTGAGTGAGGCTTTTTTCTCGGTGATGAGCTTGTTGGTCATCAAGGGTATGAAGAACTCGGCTTTGGGGTTGGCGATGTTTTCGGCCAGGAACTTCTTGAAATATTCGCGTGACTCGGTGAAATAGTCGGGAGTGAAACCGAACATGTTCATGCTCACGATGGTGTTGTCGTCAAGCGGATGGGTCGAGCCGTCGTCGTCGATATATACTATACTGCCGTTCCGGCGCTCTATCTTGGTGCGTTCGACGATGGATACGAGGTTGGAGTCGGCATCGCTCGAGCAGACGCCGCGCGATACGGTGCCGTTGTCCGAGAGGGTGTTGCCCACAATGTAACCCACCATGCAGTAACGGCCACAAGAGCCTTCGGGCAGCGAGGCAAGATAGTCGTGCATCACCTTGAAGGCGTCTTTGCCGTAAAAGTCATCGGCGTTTATGACCGCAAAAGGGGTGTGGACGGCGTTTTGAGCCACTATCACGGCATGGTTGGTGCCCCATGGTTTGGTACGGCCTTCGGGCAAAGAAAAACCGTCGGGCAGGTCGTCGAGCTCTTGAAAGACATATTCCACATCTATCTTGCCGCCGAAACGCTCTTTGTTGAACACCTCTTTGAATTCGTCGCCGAAACTTTTGCGTATCACGAACACAACGCGGTTGAACCCCGCGCGTATGGCGTCATAAACCGAATAGTCGAGTATGGCCTCTTTAGACGGGCCTATGCCGTCCATCTGCTTGAGCGAGCCGTATCGTGAACCCATGCCTGCCGCGAGTATCAAAAGAGTGGTCTGTGGTTGCATAATTTAATGCTGTTTAGGTGTTTGTTACGTAAAAAAGTTATCTTTGCATCGAAATCGAGCCCCATGCGGGCGCGGTTCGCTAAATAAATCATCAGCAAATATAATTATTTTATATTAAATAAGTGTATCTTTGCTGAAGAATAGCTTAATTTTTTTAATCCGATAACAGATGGGATTTCTGAATGTAATAAAGCATATAATTGTAAATTTCAGAAGAAAGCACAGAGTCAGCTTCCGTGATCCGCATAGTGACAAGGAGTTGTGGTGCATGTTTTTCTCACCACTCAACATAGTGCTTGCATCGCTTACCGTGTTGATAATCACCTTTGCGGCCGTCATGACGGTGGTGGCTTACACTCCCATATTGGACCTCATACCCGGATATCCGGGCAACAAATCGCGTCAGGTGCTCTTGCACAGTGTGATGCGTCTCGACTCGTTGGAGCGTCAGATAAAGATGTGGCAGATATATGAGCGCGACATATCGCTGATAATGGAGGGCAAGAGACCCATATCGGTAACGGCCTCGGCAACGGTGGACTCGATACTCAAAAGTCCTGCGGCCGTGTTGCCCCCTTCGTTGATAGACTCGCTTTTCAGAGCCGGCATGGGCACATCGGGTTCGCTTTTGGTGCACGGCAGGACGACGGACGGCAAGCCGACGGCCTTTGAACTTTACGCCCCTTCGCGTGGTGTGGTGGTCGACTATTTCGACCCGTCGTCGGGTTCTAACGGCGTTACGGTGTCGGTAAGGGGCGAGCAGCCCATAGTGGCCGTGACCGACGGTGTGATGGTGTTGTCGACATGGTCGCCGTCAGAGGGTTACATCACCCAGTTGCAACACGGAGGCAGCATGTTGTCGGTGTATAAGCGCCTTTCGAGGCTCATAAAGAAGCCGGGCGACAGGGTCAAGGCCGGCGAGGTGATAGGTTATGTGGGTGGTACCGTTCATAGTGACGTGGCTTCGCCTGAGGGTGTCAAGACCTCGTACAATTACGAGTTGTGGGACAACGGTACGCCTATCGATCCGGAAAGTTATATGTTATTTTAGCAATGAGACAACGATTAGCCATTTTAGGTTCGACCGGATCGATCGGTCGACAGACGCTCGATGTGGTGGCTGCATATCCCGACCTTTTCGAGGTGCGTACGCTTACGGCCGCAACCAACTGGGAGTTGCTGTGCCGTCAGGCCGTCGAGTTCGATGCCGACAGTGTGGTTATTGCCGACAAGAGTCTTTACGGCAATGTTAAAGAGGCTCTTGCTGGCACCATGATAAAGGTGTTTGCGGGCGAGGAGTCGCTCGAGCATGTGGCCGCCTCGTCGGAGGTGGATACAGTGGTGGTGGCGCTTGTGGGTTTTGCCGGGCTCTTTCCGACCGTTAGTGCAATCAAGCACTCCAAGAAGATAGCCCTTGCCAATAAAGAGACTTTGGTGGTGGCCGGCGAGCATGTGACACGCCTGTCGCGTGAGCACCACGCTCCCATAGTGCCTGTCGATTCGGAACACTCGGCCATATTCCAGTCGTTGGCGGGTGAAGACACACGTGCCATTGACAAGCTGATTCTGACAGCTTCCGGAGGTCCGTTTCGCGATTACACGTCGCAGATGCTCGAGAGTGTGACTCCGCAACAGGCTCTTGCCCATCCGTCGTGGGTCATGGGCAGGAAGATAACCATAGATTCGGCCACGCTCATGAACAAAGGCTTCGAGGTGATAGAGGCGCGGTGGCTCTTCGGGGTCGACCCCTCGGCAATAGAGGTTGCGGTGCATCCCGGGTCGGTTGTCCATTCGATGGTTCAGTTTGTCGACGGAGCGGTCAAAGCGCAGCTGGGCACCCCCGACATGAGGTTGCCGATACAGTATGCCCTCACCTTCCCCGATCGCTTGCCCATGAGCGGATGTCGCCTGTCGTTCGACGATCTGACACTCTCGTTTTCAAGGCCCGACACCGAGCGTTTCCCGTGTCTGGAGTTGGCTTATGAGTCCATGCGCCGGGGTGGTAACGCCCCTTGTGTGGTCAATGCGGCCAATGAGGTGGCTGTGGCGGCCTTCCTCGAAGGAAGGATAGGTTTTATGCAGATACCACGCATGTTGAAAGTCTGTCTTGACAAGATAGACTTTATTGTGGCACCGTCGCTCGACGATTACAGAGAGTGCGACAAGGTGACGCGTGAGTATGCCGAAAGTCTGATTTAGAGCCTTTTGACGGGTGCGTGTTTCTGTGGAACGGCATATGTGTGCTTTGCATGGTGATTTTTGGGCTGCACTTTTGCCGGTGGCTTGGCATTTTCGGGTGAAAAGGTAAATTTTGGAAATATCATAAAAGTCTGTTTTGATGGATATTTTAGTCAGAGTGATGCAATTGGTGTTGTGCCTGTCGATACTTGTGATGGTGCACGAGCTGGGGCATTTTATGTTCGCCAAGATGTTCGGCGTGAGGGTTGAGAAGTTTTACCTTTTCTTCAATCCCTATTTTTCGCTGTTTAAGAAGAAGATAGGCGACACGGTTTACGGCATAGGCTGGGTGCCGTTCGGCGGTTATGTCAAGATTGCGGGCATGATCGACGAGTCGATGGACAAGGAGCAGATGAGCATGCCGCCTCAGCCGTGGGAGTTTCGCAGCAAGCCGGCGTGGCAGAGGCTTCTTATAATGGTTGGCGGCGTGATGATGAATGTGGTTTTGGCATTTGTCATATACGTGGGGTTGAGCTTTCATTACGGTGAGAGCTATATTGCCGCCGCAGACGTCAAGAACGGTTACAGCTTCAGTGAGTTGGGGCATGAGATAGGCTTCCGTGACGGAGATATAATAAAGTCGGTTAACGGCAAGAGCTTCGACAACTATATGGAGATAATGTCGGAGATAATCATATCGGGCACGTCGGAGGTTGAGGTCATACGTGAAGGCAAGAGTGTCAATGTGGTTGTTGGCGAGGAGTTTACGCCGCGACTCTTGGCCGGCAAGCAGGCTTTGTTCGACCTTCGCATACCATTTACTGTCGACTCTGTACTGACAGGTTCGGCTGCCGATAAGGCCGGATTGTCGGCCGGTGACTCGTTGTTGTCGGTCGATGGCAAGAGAATGGCTTTCAGAGACCAGTTCGTCACGGCTTTCCGTGCATCTGCCGGTGATACGCTGATACTTGGGGTGTTGCGTGACAGTGCCGGGGTGTCGGTGGCTCGGTCGTTGGTGCTGGCTGTGCCCGAAGACGGGGTGATAGGCACCATTTCCATGACCGATATTTTGGCCTATTATCCTCTGACAGTGCGCCATTATACCTTCTGGGAGGCGATACCCAACGGCTTCAAACGTGCCGGCGAGCAGATAGGCAGTTATATCAAGCAGCTTAAGCTGATATTTAACCCCGAGACAAAGGCTTATAAATCAGTCGGTTCGGTCGTTTCCATGGGTAAGTTTTTCCCAACGAGCTGGGATTGGTTGCGTTTTTGGAACATCACGGCACTTTTTTCCATAATGCTTGCCGTGCTCAATATATTACCCATACCCGCGCTTGACGGCGGTCATGTCGTATTCCTTTTATATGAGGTGATTACAAGACGCAAGCCGAGCGACAAATTCATGATGGGGGCGCAGACTGTCGGAATGATATTGTTGTTGATGTTGATTGTGCTGACGTTGGGTAATGATATCATACGATTGATATTCAATAGGTTTTAGTCAGGTCTGCTGCGAGAACGTCTTGTGATGGGAGGCATGGACATGCAGTATGTTTGGCGGTATGATTCACCTTTGGGGCAGATAACCATGGCATCCGACGGCGACGGGCTTACCGGGTTGTGGTTTGAGGGGCAGAAATATTTTGCCCCCACTCTTGCAGCGGGCGGGTACCGTCAGTGTGTGGTGCCTGTGTTCAAGCTTGTCTGTGAATGGCTCGATTGTTACTTCGGCGGCACGGAGCCCTGTTTCACCCTGCCGTTGCATCTTGCCGGTACGCCCTTCAGGATGGCGGTGTGGGAGGTGTTGAGAGAGATACCCTATGGCCGCGTCACCACATATAAGAGAGTGGCCGAGCATGTGGCCGCGCGTTATGGTGCCAAGGTGTCGGTGAGGGCTGTCGGCGGTGCCGTGGGACATAATCCGGTGAGTATCATTGTGCCGTGTCATCGTGTGATAGGTTCCGACGGATGGCTTACAGGTTATGCGGGAGGTATTGACCGTAAAGTGTCTTTGCTTGAATGCGAGGGTGTCGATATGAACGGGCTTAAATGGTAAGCGGGCTTGTAACTGTCTTGTGAAAGAAGAAGAATCCTCAGAGTTTGCGACCGAAAAGGGAGTGGTGGTTTGCAAAAAAAACGTGGATTTGCTTTTGTGAAAAGGGTGGTGGAGTCTTGAAAGAAAAATCGATATGTTAAGGTTGCTTAAAAATAACGCTCTTCCGTTGGCAATGGTCATCGGGGTGGTGGGGCATGGACTGTTTTCACGGCTCTCTTTTCTTACGCCATACCTGATATTCACGATGTTATTGCTGACGTTCTGTAAGATATCGATAAGACAGATGCGTCCCCAAAGGTTGCATTTGTGGTTGTTGGTCATACAGATGGCGGGGTCTGTTGCGGTCTATTTCGCCATGTTGCCGTTGGGGAGCATGGTGGCTCAGGGGGTGATGGTGTGTGTGATATGTCCCACGGCAACGGCAGCTGCGGTGATCACCCACAAGTTGGGAGGTAATGCGGCGGTGCTTACCACTTACACATTGATAAGCAATTTGGGTACTGCATTGGCGGTGCCTTTGGTCTTCCCCCTTGTGGAGCCTTGTGCCGGTGTCGGTTTCGGCACCTCGTTCGCCGTGATACTCGGCAAGGTGTTCCCGCTTCTTATATGTCCGTTTATTGCAGCATTTCTGTTGCGACGTTTCCTGCCTCGAATGCACGGGGTGCTCGAGCGGGCTCACGGGGCGGCTTTTTATATATGGACGTTTGCATTGGCGATAGTTGCGGCGCAGATATTCGTGTCGGTGCGAGACGATGATACAGCCGTGGCGGTGAAGGTGACGACAGCCGTGGCGACATTGGTGCTGTGTCTGTTGCAATTTGCCGTGGGCAAGGCTGTCGGCAGCAGATATGGCGAACGAATAAGCGCAGGGCAGGCCTTGGGGCAGAAGAATACCATATTTGCAATATGGATGGCTCATGCCTATCTCAATCCCGCTTCGGCCATAGGTCCGGGGGCGTATGTATTATGGCAGAACTTCGTGAACAGCTATCAAATCTATAAAAAGGATAGAGAAACGACGAAAAATTAAATATAAATCATTAAAATATAGCGATTTATATTTGATTGTAAAATTTTAGGTTGTTTTTGCGATTTCCCCAACAAAGCCCATAATTGCCTGATATTTGTTACTATTTTGTTACTTGAAAATGCTGCGGTAACAAAACAAATTCGCTATATTTGCCGTTGAAGCAATAAATGGGAAGGGTATGGCGAAGCAGAAACAGACGGTCAAATTGAAGGAGCCGGTGCGAATCCGGTTCAAGCAACTCTCCAACGGGAATCAATCCATCTATTTGGAATACTATACGGGCGACGTGATCCGTAAGGAGAACTATGTCGGTGGCAAACGGAAATACGAGTTTCTGAAGCTATACCTTATTCCCGAGCGGACGCGGGAGGACAAGGCGAAAAACGAAGCGACATTGGCCCTTGCCAAAGCGATTCAGAGCAAACGGATCGTCGAGGTGCAGAACGATGCGCACGGATTCCAGAATACGAACAAGTCCCGAGTGAACCTGCTCGACTATTTGGAAAATATCGGAAAGCAGTCCGCCGAGCAGGGAAGCCGGAACTATGCCCGAACGGTGCTCAATACCGTCCGGGC
>CAMRVW010000038.1 GCA_947054185.1 uncultured Rikenellaceae bacterium
TTTTTGGGGGTTTGGGTTCCCCCGCCGGGGGGGGGCGCCCCGCGGGGCGCCCCACAGCGGTCTGAAGGTCGAGGGCATGACGATGAGCAAGCGTGGTGTGTGACAAAGACGGGGGACACCTTGGGTTGGCGGGTGACGTGCCTTTAGCGTGACAGAGCTTCATACCGAGCTTGCGGTGGCAAAACATAACAGTTTGTCGACACAAAAATAGGCAGTCATTTTATGACGTTCGGTAAGTAATAGATTCCATACACAAAAAACGGGCAAAAATCTTTCGGGGCCTTGGTGTAAAAAACTGCGATACAGGCATTGCAGTTCAACTCTCTCGTGCATTAGTTCGGTGCGAGTATCTATAATCTTCTTGTAATAGCCTGTCAGTGCGAACGATTCAGGGGAATAAAAAAAGGAACCGCCTTTGCGATTCCTTTTTTGGTGGGAGCAGAGGGATTCGAACCCCCGACCCTCTGCTTGTAAGGCAGACGCTCTGAACCAACTGAGCTATGCTCCCTTTCTGTTTTGCGATACAAAAGTATGACAAAAAGTATTAACTTCCAAATTTTGCCCTAAAAAACTTTTTCATGCAGAGCAGGCAAGCAAGGGCAACATTCATTAATGTATTAGATAACATCTCTTTTGGAGAATAACCTCCCGGGGCACAGAGCCGACAAATTATCTCCTATCGACGATATGGGCTGATTTTTCCCCGTATTGGTGTTTCTTTATATGATGTGCTTTGGCAAATTGCAAGACTCTTTCGGCGGCTTTATTGTTTCAAGACACAAATTTTCCACCCGTCAGGTGGGGGATTAATCTAAAAAAACGCGGCATTCATGTTGCGACATTGTCGATATTTCGCTCCGGCAGCTTAAAATCAACAGGCAAGTGTAAAATGCGAATAAAAACGCTCCCCGCCGCGGCATTACATGCGTGGCGGGGAGTAAGTCTATTTTATGCCGAGTTCGGCGAGGCTTTTGCGTACTCTCGTGGCGTCGGTGACATCACGGCTGTATTCCGATATGTGTACCGTGCCTCCCATTGACACGTCGGGGTTGCGATACTTCATCTGCGACTCGATGGCGTGACGTGCCGACATGTGAAACTCGCGGCAGCCTGTCTGTGCGCGCAGCTCGGCTATATTGTTCTCGTTGACGCCGCATCCGGGCATGATTATCACGCGGCCGGCCGACTGTTCGACAAGCGAGCGTATAAGGGCGGCTCCCTGAGGTGCCGTGGGTGCCTGGCCCGAGGTGAGCACACGGTCGAAGCCAAGCTCTATGATTCGGTCGAGGGCCTTTTGCGGATTACGGCACACGTCGAATGCGCGGTGGAAGGTGGTTGAGAGGAATGCGGCCTCTAACTTGAGGCGGCGGCACACATCCATGTCTATGTCGCCGTCTTTGGTCAGCACACCGAATACAACGCCGTCGACGCCCAACTCTTTGCACATGCGTATGTCGGCAATCATGGCCTCTATCTCGTATTCGTTATAGAGAAAGTCGCCTCCCCGCGGGCGTATTATGACGTTGACGGCAATGTGGAGGTGTTTGCGGGCGGCCATTATCTCACCGTATGAGGGGGTGGTGCCGCCCTCGGGTATGCCTGCGCACAGTTCTATGCGTCCGGCGCCGCCGGCTTGTGCCTGAACGCCGCTCTCGGTGGAGTTGGCGCACACTTCGATCAATTCCTGGTCTTTGAGCAAATTCATGTCTGTATCGTTTGTGTTGTATGTCTTAAAACCGAATGGTTATATTCGGCGGCAAGTTGTGCTGTGATGCGAGGCCCGACAGGGCAATATTCGCCGGGCTTTTGTGACGGGACGGCATCTGTCTCCCTGATACGGCCCGGCTTACCATCTGAACACATTGTCGCTTGTCGACACGTTGCCGGCTCCGTCTATCACGCGCAGCACGGCCTTGTGTGGGCGTCCCGTTCTGGTGACGGGTGCATGTTCGAGGCGGCAGAAATATGTCGAGCTTTTGGGGTCGGCTTCAAGCAATGCCCACCTGCCGTCTATCGAGAGCTGATACCAGCGTATGCCCGACAGGTTGTCCGTTATGCGATAGCTTATGCGGTCTTTGGCGAAAGCCCCCTCTCTGAGGCGCGGCACTATCCTGGGGGCCTCGGTGTCGGTGGCCACGGCGAAGGTGCCGAGGCGTGTTATGTGGGTCTCGATGCGCTCTTTTTCAAGACGTCCCCCCTCACACGATATGTCACCGTTGTCTATGCGCACTATCATGGCGTGTTTGCGCTCTTCGGGCGTGAGGTGCGAACAGTCGAACGACAGCAGCGCCTTTTTGTGCAGATATGTGTTGTCATCGGCTAGTGTCACTCTTGGCGAGCACAACCCGTGCAGAGGTGAGGCATGGTCGGTGGTCATGAGCAGCGACTCGTAAAGGGCGGCGGGCGGTATGGCCAGCTTTACCACCGAGTCCGAGTATATGCCGCCGTATCGCCAGTGTATGGGGGTGGCAGGCTCTGCAACGCTTTCGGTGGCTGTGGTGTCGGCATGGGAGCGTATGTGGAACCGCAGCCGAGAGGTGTTGTCCACATCGTCGCACACTGTCACCTCCACCTCGGCGACAGTGGCCAATGAGTCGGGATGTATGATGCCGCGACCTATGCCGCGCTCATATATGGAAAGGCGGTTGTTGGGAGCTATGTATGTGCGTATGAAGTCGTTGCGCGACCGTCCTT
Source organism: uncultured Rikenellaceae bacterium (assembly GCA_947054185.1). Taxonomy (GTDB): domain Bacteria; phylum Bacteroidota; class Bacteroidia; order Bacteroidales; family Rikenellaceae; genus CASDZP01. Next base: position 2,695 of record CAMRVW010000038.1, read on the forward strand.
TGGCATCGAAGGCTATCAGGGAGTTGACGTAACGAGTCTCGTTGAAAGAGAAACGGTCGGCCCGGTAACCGAATATGCGTTTGCCGTCGAGGGTGACGCAGAGGCTGTAAAGGCCGAAGATGTTGCCCACGTCGCTTTTGTGTTCTCTTGTCTCGACGACGAAATAGCCTGCGCGGCTCACCTCTAAGGTGTCATGCTCGAGAAAGTGCACGTTACCGTCGTAAAATACGGGATATCGGGCCACCCGGCGGTGTACGGGTATGCCCTGCACGGTGTCGACGCCATAGAGCGACAGCGAGACGATAGAGGGGGGGATGTTGTCTTTGATCTTGTAATGTCCCCTTTTTATTATGTTGACGGGGGTGGATGAGCGGCTCTCGCGAATCTCGAAGTGCAGGTGAGGGCCTGCCGATGAGCCTGTATTGCCAGAAAAGCCTATCAGATCGCCCTTTTTGACCTTGAATTTGCCTGATGGCGGAAAGAGCTCCACCGCAAAGCTCCGTTTGCGGTATTGCTCCTCGAGGGTGTATCGCTCTATCTCGGGGGCGAACTCGTCCATGTGGGCGTATACCGATGTGGTGCCCAGCGCTGGATGGCTGACATAGAGGGCGTGGCCGTATCCGCCCGGGCTGATGGATATGCGTGAGACGTAACCGTCTGCCACCGCAAAGACCGATTTGCCGCAGATGCCTTCTGTCTTGATGTCTATGCCCGAGTGGAAATGGCTCGGACGCAACTCGCCGAAGTTGGCCGCAAGGCGTATGGGTATGTCCACAGGCGGGGCATACTCCTCCTCGTGCGGTTGCGACAAGGCCGTAAGCGGCGCAAGCAATGCTAACGTCAATATGGTGAAAAGCCGTTTCATGTATGCAAAAGTAATGCTTTTGGTGAAAAAAACAGACATTTTTTGTCTGTTTTGATTTAAAGAGTGTGCCATTATCAGTCTAACGGGCGGGCGGGAGGTTTTCGTGTGGCGATATATCTCTTTGTCATCGGAGTGAGCAGGGGGTGATATCGGTGCGGTGATGATGATTTGACGAAAAAAGCAGTATCTTTGCCCTCGATAGCTTGAAAAAGGTTTTATTAAAATAGTGTTAAAATGTTAAATGCAATCACCAAAAGCATGCGCGACTCGGCCAAGGTGCGCTGGACGGTTGTGGCCCTCGTGTCATTTACCATGTTGTGCGGTTATATCATAACTGACGTTATGGCGCCGCTCAAGACCATGATAGAGCAGGAGTTGGGCTGGGACAGTTATGATTACGGCATCTTCACCAGCGGTTACGGCTGGCTCAACGTCTTCGTGTTCATGCTTATAATAAGCGGTATCGTGCTCGACAAGGCGGGTGTGCGGTTCACCGGCGTGGCATCCACCGTGGTAATGATAATAGGGGCGGGCATGAAGTATTGGGCGCTCTCGACAACGTTCGACAATCCCACCATAACATGCTCCATAGGTTCGTGGGAACTCTTTTCCATGAAGCGTCAGGTGTTGTTTGCCGCCTTGGGTTTTGCCATATTCGGCATGGGTGTCGAGGCGGTGGGCATAACGGCCACCAAGGCCATAGTGCGCTGGTTCAAGGGCAAGGAGATGGCTTTGGCATTGGGTCTCAACGTGGCCACGGCGCGCATAGGCACACTGTTGGCCATGGCAGTGTCGCCCATCATCGCGCAGAGGTTTTCGCATCCCTCCAAGCCGTTGATGTTTTGCGTGTTGATGCTGATGGTGGGCCTGTTGTCGTTTTTGGTGTTCTGCGTGTTGGACCGCAAGCTCGACAAGCAAGAGCAAGATGTGACCGACGAGAACAAAGAGGAGTTCCGTCTGCGCGACATCGTGGGCATTGTGCGCATAAAGAGCTTCTGGTATATCGCCGCCTTGTGCGTCTTGTTCTATTCGGCGGTGTTCCCGTTCCTGAAATATGCCTCCGACCTTATGGTGCAGAAGTTCGGGGTTGAAAATTCGCTGGCGGGGCTGATACCGTCGCTGTTGCCTTTGGGCACCCTTTTCCTCACCCCTCTGTTCGGCAGCATATACGATAAAAAGGGACGCGGCGCCACCATCATGATCATCGGTTCGGTGATGCTGATAGCCATACACATGCTTTTCGCCGTGCCGGCACTCGACAACTGGGTGGTGGCCGTGGCGCTCATGATATTGCTGGGCGTGGCATTCTCCATGGTGCCGTCGGCGATGTGGCCCTCGGTGCCCAAGATTATAGACGAGAGGCGTCTGGGTACGGCCTATTCGCTGATATTCTGGATACAGAACTGGGGTCTGATGGGTGTGCCTCTGCTTATAGGTTACATTCTCGACAGGCCTTGCTGCAAGGTGGGGGTTAAAGTGCTCGACGGAGTCACCATCCCCGTATATGATTATACTGTGCCCATGCTCGTGTTCGCCGCTTTCGGCTTCTTGGGTCTTGTGTTCGCATTGTTGCTGAAGTCGGACGACAAAAAGCAGGGCTATGGCCTGGAGGAGCCCAATATAGACAAATAGTATTGGGCGGTTTTATGGTTTGCCTCTGTCGTAAAAGATACGGCAGAGGCTTTTTTTATGTGAAAATTGGCGGCAGATGTTTTGGGGATGGCTCATGTTTTGTGCGTAACTATGTCCGGGGCGCTATCGGCGGCATGTTATCGGGTGCGGCTCACATGATGGCCAGCAGTGAGGCGACCGACACTATGACCCACAGTATGATGCCCTCGACGAGAGGTTTTATGCCTGTGTTTTTAACCACGGCAATGCTTAACGTGCTGCCTATGAGGAACAGCGTTATGGAAAGCAGGGCGTGAGAGGCGCCTTTCACCATGTTGCCGAGCCACAGGGGAACGGGCAGATAGGTGTTGATGATCATGGCCGCCACGAAGAGCAGTATGAACCACGGTATCTGCACCCTGGTGCCCTTGTGGCGGAACAGAAGCGCCGATACGAAAGCCACGGGTATTATCCACAATGCCCGTGTCAGCTTTATGGTGGTGGCTGTCAAGAGGGCCTCTTCGCCGTAAGCCATGCCTGCGCCCACCACCGAGCTGGTGTCGTGTATGGCAATGGCTGCCCATGTGCCGAACTGATGTTGTGTCAGCTCCAGGGCGCGTCCTATGGGAGGGAATACGAAGAGCGCCACGGCGTTGAGTATGAATATCGTTGCCAAAGAGAGCGATATGTCGTCGTCATCGGCCTTTATCACAGGCGACACCGCGGCAATGGCGCTGCCTCCGCAGATGGCCGTGCCCACCGATATCAGATAGCTGCTCTTCTTGCTTATGCCCAGCAGCCTGCCTATCAGGAAGCCTGCCAGCAGCACCCCTGCCACCGACACTATGGTGAATATCATGCCGTCGCGTCCTGCCGCAAGCGAGCTGTGCAGGTTCATGCCGAATCCTAACCCCACCACCACATACTGCAACAGCCTCTTTGACCATCGCTTGGAGAAGGCTGCCATGGGGGTGCCGAAAACAAGGGCAAAGGCAATGCCGGCAAAGAGTGCCACGGGAGGAGAACAGAAAAACGACAGCACAAGGCAGACGATGAAAAGAGCCTTGGAGTGTTTGAGTATTCTGTTTTTTAAAGTTTCGGGGCTATCGGTTCGCTTGGTGTTCTGCTTGGTCTGTGGCGTCATGGTTCGGTTTTCGTTTTCAGTCGCAAGTGTTGTTATAACGTCGGTCGTAAGGATTTTAGCATGTGTATGGGGCAAATATTGTCACTGAGTTTTGGTGCCGTATCCGCTGCAAAGATACGATTAAGCGAGGGCAAAAGCAAGCTCGCTTGTGTTTTGCCGAGCGAGAGTATCTAAAACCGACAGGTTAAAGATACGATTAAGCGAGGGCAAAAGCAAACTCGCTTGTGTTTTGCCGAGCGTGAGTATCTAAAAACCGACATGTTAAAGATACGAATATGCAGAGAGGCAAGCAAATCTTATCTGGTTGACCGAGGCGAAGTATCTAAGGCGAAGCCAAAGACATGTAAAAACATGCTTGTTCGGTTTTGCCGGGCGAGGAATATCCAAATATATGGCAAAGCCAGGGCCGAAGCGAGCGGTTTGCGTTTCCGGGTGGGAATGTTCATATGACAAGGGCCGGGCAGGTTGTTCTGCCGATAAAGATATCCGAATGGTTCATTTTGCCGGATCTAAGGCGGAGCCGAGTATAAAAAAACGCCCCCGAAAACTCGGAGGCGTCCGGCAGGAGATGCCGTTATTTTTTGTCTGACATGTCGGGTATCGGTTTGCAATACTCGCCGTTGTCGAGTTTGGAGCGGCAGCTTACGAAACTGTCGATGGTATATTTGACATCATCGAGTGTGTGCAGTGCCGTGGGTATGATGCGCAAGATAATCTCGCCTTTGGGTATGACGGGATATGTCACCACAGAGCAGAACAGACCGTGGTTCTCGCGCAGGTCGACAACGAGGTTGGTGGCCTCTTCCACGCCGCCTTTCATATATACGGGCGTTACGGGCGAGAGAGTCACGCCTATGTCGAAGCCGTTGTCGCGGAAGCCTTTCTGAAGGGCGCGCGTTATCTCCCACAGCTTATCTTTGAGCTCGGGGTGGGTGCGTATCATGTCGAGGCGTTTGAGAGCGCCTTTGACCATGGGCATGGGCAGTGACTTGGCGTAAATCTGCGAGCGCATGTTGTAACGCAGATAGTCGACGATCTCTTTGTCTGATGCCACGAACGCACCTATGCCGGCCATAGATTTGGCGAATGTCGAGAAGTGCACGTCTATCTCCTTTTCAACGCCGAAGTGCTCGGGGGTGCCGGCGCCGCGTTTGCCCATGGTGCCGAAGCCGTGGGCGTCGTCAACCAATATGCGGAAGTCGAAATCTTTCTTCATGGCCACTATCTCGTCGAGCTTGCCAAGGTCGCCCTTCATGCCGAACACGCCCTCGGTGATGAGAAGTACACCGCCGCCGTTCTCTTTGGCCAGGCGGGTGGCGCGCTCTAACTGCTTGCGGCAGTTTTCCATGTTGTTGTGGGGATAGACGAAGCGTTTGCCGCCCTTGGCCTTGTGCAACAACAGACCGTCTATGATGCAGGCGTGCGACTCCGAGTCATATACTATCACATCTTTGGCTGTCACCAAGGTGTCTATGATAGATACCATGCCCTGATAGCCGAAGTTGAGCAGGAAGGCGTCGGGCTTGCCGACAAACTCGGCCAACTCGCGCTCGAGCTGTTCGTGCACGACCGTCTGGCCGCTCATCATGCGGGCGCCCATGGGGTAAGCCATGCCATACTCTTGGGCGGCGGCGGCATCGGCAGCCATCACCTCGGGGTTAGAGGCCAGGCCGAGATAGTTGTTGAGGCTCCATGTGAGAACCTCTTTGCCGCGGAACTTCATGCGCGGAGCTATGGGACCTTCGAGCTTGGGGAATGAAAAATAACCGTGGCTCAACTTTTGGTAACGACCGATGGGACCACCTGCGTCGCTTTTGATTCTTTCAAATATGTCCACCTTTGTAAGTATTTATAAGTTTGAAATTCAGTATGTTGTGCCGGTAAATGGGCGGCCGGCAACGGGCCTTTCAATGCCCAAAGATAATAAATAGGTGTAAATTTGCGCATACGTATAAAAACCTATTTTATAGGAGCGGCCCGGTCGGCATGTTTTGCAGGTTTTAAGCAGGTGCGGGCAAATAGTTTGTGCCGTGACGGGGCAAATTCATGCTGAAATTGCAAGTCTCAAAAAAAAACATTACATTTGACGCGTCACAATAATGACGTCATTGCAATGAGATTCAGGCATATCGCATTAATACTTACCGTCATAGCTCTGCTTTGCGGTTGCTCTAACTATGACCGCCTCGTAAAGGGACGCGACTATCAGAAGCAGTATGAGGAGGCGTTGAGATATTACTCGATAAAAAAAGACAATAAGGCCATAGCCCTGTTCGACAATATAGAGTCTATCTTTTCGGCCACCGACAAGATAGACACCATCAAGTTCTATAAGGCCAAGGCCAACTATCGCATGGGCGATTATTATACGGCCGTGAGCCTTATGGACGACTTCCGCAAGGCCTATTCGCGAAGCCCCTTTGCAGAGGAGGCCGAGTATCTTTACGCCATGTGTTATTACCGTCTGTCGCCCAATCCGGAGCTTGACCAGAGCAATACGGCCCTTGCCATAAACGCCTTTGCCGAATATATAGGCCGTTACCCCGAGTCGGCCAGAAAACAGTCGTGCATAGACATGATAGAGGAGCTTCAGGCCCGCATTCACAGCAAGACCTTCATGGTGGGGCAGACCTATTACAACATAGGGTATTACAACTCGGCCATACACTCGTTCCGCAATACGCTGAAACATTATCCCGACATACCGCAACGCGAGCAGATACTGTATCTTTTGGTAAAGGCAAACTATCAGTATGCCAAGGCCTCTGTGACGGCCAAGCAGCGCGAGCGTTACTATAACACCATAGACGCATATTACAACTTCATCAGCGAGTATCCGGAAAGCGACTATCGCCCCGAGGTCGACCGCATGTATAAGAATGCGGTGAGGCTCGCGCGCGGCGAGGAGGCTGCCGAGGAGGTGGACAAGGAGTTCAAGCTCTCGTCGCTCGATGATAGCAAGTTGGAGAAGAAGGCCTCGCGCATTGCCGACCGCATCGAGAACAACAAGATAGCGGCCGAGTCGTTCGCAAGCAATGTCGACAAGAGCCTCAAACGCATAGATAAAGAGCGCGGCCGTCTGCTTGACGACGACGACCGTGCCGCCGCCAGGTTAGACGGGCGTCAGGCCAAGGCCCGGCGTCGTCGTGACGATATCGTGCGCCGCCTCGACGACAAGACGCGTGTGCTCGAAGCCAGGCTCGACAAGGTAAACCGTAAGATAGAGGCACGGAAAGCCTCCAAGGCAGGCAGGAAAGAGTCTGCGGAGTAAGCCCCGTGGCCGGAAAGGATCGTGTAAGACGGGGAGCGAGAAACAAATGGGGGGATGAAAAAGGAGGGTGAGAAATGGGCCGTCATGGAAAAGCGGGGCTGAAAATGGCGGCAGGGGCCACAGGGATGTCTGGGCGAAAAAGGCCGGGTAATGAGGTGTAAATAAGGCCGAAAAGGCATGGGCACCGTAAACCTTGGCGCATGGCAGAAAAGGGGGGGTATAACCTGTGCGGGGAGTTACTATAAAGAAGTTAAAGAAAAATAAACATAAACAAGGCATTAAGCAATGGATTTGAAAAAAGCGACAATTCCGACCAACACCGTGACACGCACGTTGAGCGATTTCGACAGACAGACAGGCAACATTTACGAGACTGTCAATGTCATCGCCACACGTGCCAATCAGATCAGCTCCGAGATCAAGCAGGAACTTTCGCGTAAACTGACGGAGTTTTCCAACATTACCGATAATCTTGAGGAGACGTTTGAAAACCGTGAGCAGATAGAGATATCGCGTTTTTACGAGCGTCTGCCCAAGCCGGTTTTGGCTGCCACCGAAGAGTATCTGGCCGGCGAGCTCTCTTTCGAGCAGCCGGGCAAATCGGGTGACGAAAACGAGGAGTAACCCTGTCACCGAAAAGCCCTATCGACAAACCGAAGACGCCGGAAGTGTCTCCGGTTTGTGCTTTTTAGGGCCGTTGCCGCCTTTGGCAGATATGCGCGGCAGTGTGACTTCTAAAAGCTGAAAGAGATGTTGAAAGGTAAAAAGATCTTGGTCGGGGTAACCGGCAGCATCGCCGCCTATAAGAGCGCGGTATTGATAAGAAGGCTCGTGTCGGCGGGTGCCGAGGTTAAGGTTATCGCCACCGAGCTTGCCAAGCAGTTCATAACACCGCTCACGCTGGCCACCCTGTCTAAAAATCCGCTTTTGGTCGACTTCTTCAATCCCGAAAACGGAGAGTGGAACTCGCATGTGAAGTTGGGGTTGTGGGCCGACGCCTATGTCATAGCTCCCGCCACGGCCAACACCATTGCCAAGATGGCCGGCGGCATTGCCGACAATCTGCTTCTGACCACCTATCTGTCGGCCCGTTGTCCGGTGTTCGTGGCTCCGGCCATGGACCTCGACATGTATAACCATGCGGCCACCAGGCGCAACATCGGGCGTCTTGTGCAAGACGGGGTGCATCTGATAGAGCCTGCCAGCGGTGAGCTGGCGTCGGGTCTTGAGGGCAAGGGACGCATGGAAGAGCCCGAGGTGATCGCCGATCGCATATCGCAGTTCTTCGCCTCGCCGTTTGTCGGTGACGCCCTGTGGGGCAAGAAGGTGGTCATCACCGCCGGCGGCACTGTCGAGCCCATAGATGCCGTGCGGTTCATATCCAATCGTTCGAGCGGCAAGATGGGCTATGCGTTGGCCGACCGCTTCAGACGTCACGGCGCCACAGTGACGGTGGTACGCGGGTCGGTCGATCCCCGCCTGCCCGGCACTGTCGAGGGGGTGTGCGAGATAGAGGCGGGCGATGCCGAAGATATGGCCCGCAAGACCATGGCGGCGGCCGTTGAGAGCGACGTCATAGTTATGGCGGCGGCGGTGGCCGATTATACGCCCGAGAGTGTCAGCGACGTGAAGATAAAGAAACAAGGCGACGATATGACCATAAGGCTCAAGCAGACACGCGACATAGCCGCATCGGTGGGTGCCGTGAAAAGGCCGTCGCAGGTGCTGGTGGGTTTTGCCCTCGAGACCGACAACGAAGAGGCCAACGCACTCGACAAGATGAAACGCAAGAGGCTCGACATGATAGTGTTGAACTCACTGCGCGACAAAGGGGCCGGCTTCGGCTGCGACACCAACAAGGTGACGATATATCGCCCCGACGGCACCCGCCGTGAGTGCGACCTCAAAAGCAAGAGCCTTGTGGCTGACGATATAGTCAAAGAGGTGATAGAGCTGTTGGAGAGAGCGGAAAGGAAGAGCAAGTGATACAGGCGGTCGATCTGAGTAAAAGTTACGGTGACAACCTGCTCTTCAAGGGGTTGTCGTTTGCCGTGCCGGAGCGTTCGCGCATTGCCCTTATCGCGCGTAACGGTACGGGCAAGAGCTCGCTTATGGATATATTGGCAGGTGTGGCCGTCCCTGACGAGGGCGCTGTGGTCAGGCGTAACGGCATAACGGTTGGTTACCTGTCGCAAAATCCGGTCATAAACCCCTCGTTCACCGTCATGGAGGCCGTATGTCACAGCGGCACCCGCGAGGCCGTGTTGGTGCGCGACTATGAGCAGGCGCTCGCTTCGGGCGACAGCGCGCTGATAGCCGAGATGACCCACCGCATGGACGACAGTAACTCGTGGGCTTTCGAGAGCCGTGTGACGGGCATATTGTCGCGTCTGCGCCTGGACGACACCTCGGCGCGGGTGGCGACACTTTCGGGAGGACAGCTCAAAAGGCTCGCGCTGGCCATATTGCTCACCGACGAGCCCGACGTCATGTTGCTCGACGAGCCCACCAACCACCTCGACCTCGATATGGTCGAATGGCTCGAAGATTATCTGTGCAAGTGCGGCAAAACCATATTCATGGTCACGCACGACCGTTACTTCCTCGACCGTGTGGCAACCGACATTTATGAGTTGGATGGCGGTATGTTCTATTCATATAAAGGCTCGTACGGCGATTTCGTGGCCGACAGGGCCGAACGTCATGCGCGCATGGAGAGCGAGCGTCGGTCGGCAATGAACCTCTATCGCCGTGAGGCCGAGTGGATGAGGCGCATGCCGCAGGCCAGGGGGCACAAGTCGCGTTACAGGCAAGAGGCGTTCTATCGTGTCAAAGAGAGGGCCTTTGCCGTGCGTACGGAGGATAAGCCGGTGCTTATAGGCACTTCGTCGCGGTTGGGTACCAAGATATTCGAGGCGCGCGATTTGTCGTTGCGTTATGGCGACAAGGTGTTGCTCGACAAGTATAACTATGTGTTCACGCGCGGTGAAAAGATGGGTATAATAGGGCGCAACGGCACCGGCAAGAGCAGCTTCCTTAAATTGCTTACTGGCGTTATCGCTCCCGACAGCGGTACCATAGACAGGGGCGAGAGTCTTCGCATAGGCTATTACCGTCAGGAGGGCATCGAGTTCAACCCCGACGACCGCGTGATAGACGTGGTCACCTCCATTGCCGACCACATAACGCTCACGGACGGTTCGACCATCGGGGCATCGCAGCTTCTTACACGCTTTCTGTTTCCGCCCGAGCGTCAGTACAACATGGTGGCCAAGCTCAGCGGCGGCGAGCGTCGCAGGCTTTATCTGCTGACCATACTGATGACCAACCCCAATTTTCTGATACTCGACGAGCCGACAAACGACCTCGACATATTGACACTGGGAGTGCTGGAGGAGTATCTGGAGTCGTTTGCCGGGTGCGTGATAGTGGTGTCGCACGACCGCTTTTTCATGGACAAGGCGGTGGATCACCTGCTGGTGTTTGAGGGTGACGGCAAGCTGAAACTTTTCGAGGGCAGTTATACCGAATATCGCAACAGGCAGATAGAGATGGAAGAGGCACAGGCCGAGTCGGAGGCGCGCAAGAAGGCCTCGGCCCGTCCCGCGCCGGTCAAGCCCGACAGGCCGCGCAAGCTCACCTATAACGAGCAGCGCGAGATGGAGCGCCTGGAGGCCGATATTGCCGATTTGTCAGAGCGCAAGGGCACCATTGAGGCCCTGTTGTCAAACCCGACAGAGGGTGACGACCTCGCCGCACTCAGTGTCGAGTATCAGGGCATCGTCTCTGCGCTCGACGAGAAAGAGATGCGCTGGTTAGAGCTGTCGGATGTGTGACGGGTGTCCCCCGGGGCTCGCACTTCAAAGGGACGGTGTAAAAGATGGAGTAATGCAAAGGAGTTTGCATTCAAAAATGTGCCATTGCATCCGAAAAGTTGGGGGGCGTTGATATGAAAAAAGAGTGTCTCGGCGGGTTGCGTCGAGACACTCTTTTTGTGACAGGCGATCTTATTTTTTGTGTAACGGCCTTTCGATATATGTCGTGTAATCGCGTGTGGTGCGGTTGTAATCGCCCTCGAAGAAGGGTGACGATATCAGAAAGTCGGCCGTCGAGCGGTTTATGGCCATGGGTATGTTATATACCGATGCCAGACGCATGAGCGCTTTGACATCGACATCGTGCGGTTGGGCCGTCATGGGGTCCCAGAAGAATATCAGCAGGTCTATCTCGTTTTCGCTTATCTTGGCGCCGAGCTGCTGGTCGCCGCCTAAGGGGCCCGATTTGAGCAGGGTGATGTCGAAGTTGTCGGCATCGTGTCCGTGGTGGGCCAATATGGTCTTTTCAACCATTTTGCCCGTGGTGCCGGTGCATATTATGTGGTGCTTGACCAATATTTCCCAGTTCCAGTCGACCCATTCGGCAAGGTCGGCCTTCATGCTGTCGTGTGCCACGAGGGCTATCTTTTTTCTGTTTTTCATAGTCTTCTTATTGCTTAAATGTATTTGAAACGGGTTGCATGGGGCCTATGCGGTTATCGGCTGCGAGAGAGTGAGCGGCACCACGCCGGTGATGAAAGGTGCTATCTCGAGCTCCGGTTTGTTGTATGTTATGGGTGAGCCGTCCATGTGTTGTGTGGTTGCGCCCACAGCCTCCATGATGGCGTGACCGGCGGCCACGTCCCAGTCAGAGACACCTGCCAGACGTACGCACATGTCGGCCTTGCCCTCGGCGATGAGGCAGAATTTCTTGGAGCTGCCGCACTCTATCACCTCGGCATCGGGGTAACGCTCTTGCACACGGCGTATGAACTGCTCGACCTCGGGCCCCATGTGCGACCGTGTCACCGTGACACGCAGAGGCATGGACGGCTCCCACGGACGTCGCTCCAGGCGCCTGGCATCGGCAAACATACGGCTTATGGGCAGCGGACCCGCACCCTCGAAGGCGGCAGGGTTGTTTATGACGAAAGCGCCGCGGTCGGGGTCGGAAAAGAAGAGGCGTTCTTCGGCCGGTATGTATATCACGCCGAAGAGAGGGCGGTTTTCCGACATCAGGGCTATGTTGACCACGAACTCGTCGTTGTGGGCCACGAACTCGCGGGTGCCGTCCAGGGGGTCGACAAGCCAATAGAGATCCCAGCGGAAGCGCTCTTCGTAAAAGATGTTGCGTCCCTCCTCGCTCATTACGGGTATGCATGTGGGGCCGAGTGACGATTTGATGCTCTCATGTGCCACTTTGTCAGCTTTGGTGATGACGGTGTTGTCGGAGTTGATGCTCACGTCTATGGCCTCGTCTCCGTTGTATATCTCCATTATCTTGCGACCCGCCGTCACAGCCGCACCGGCTGCCGAAGAGATC
>CAMRVW010000039.1 GCA_947054185.1 uncultured Rikenellaceae bacterium
TGAAACAGACCTTCGGGGTGTGATAAAACAAACGTTTCGGGGATTCCCCGAAACGTCAATCTGAAAAAGAGCAAAGAGCGTTACCCGCAAAGAATGATTGCTCTTGACACAAAAGGAGCCATGCCCGATAACAACCGCCTCCGTAAAGTGGCGCAATAAAAACAAGCGGGAAAAGTACCCCGCGCACTAACTTAAAAAAGTATCATGCTTACAATAATCGTTATAGCAATAGTATTGGTGTTTGTGTTTGCAATCATAAGCATTTACAACCGCATAATCAGACTTCGCAACAATCGAGAGAACGCATTTGCCGACATAGACGTGCAGCTCAAACAACGTCACGACCTTGTGCCCCAGCTGGTCGAGACGGTAAGAGGTTACGCCTCTCACGAGAAAGAGGTGCTAATAAAGGTTATAGAGGCGCGTAACGGTGCTGTCAACGCACACGACATAGACGCCAAGATAGAGGCTGAAAACAACCTCACGTCGGCCCTGTCGGGTCTTAAGGTGACGCTTGAGGCTTATCCCGACCTTAAGGCCAACGAAAACTTCATGCACCTGCAGGAAGAGATAGCCGACATAGAAAACAAGCTGGCCGCCGTGCGTCGTTACTTCAACTCGACCACGCGCGAATATAACAACGCCATAGAGACATTCCCCGCCAATGCCGTGGCCGGCATGTTCGGCTTCCGCAGAGAGCGCATGTTCGAGGTGGCGGCAACAGAACGTGCTGCCGTTGAAAAGGCTCCCGAAATAAAGTTCTGAGGCAATGAAATATGTCGGAATACAAACCCAACAGAGGCGCAACAACTTCAAATCCATGATGTTGCTGTGCCTTTTTCCGCTGATACTCATAGGAGCGACCTATGTCATATGTTGGTTTATGGGCAACAGCGCTAAAGAGGGCTATCATGCCAATCCCGAGTCGATAGACCCGACGCTCGGCTATTTCCTGTCGGCCATACCGTGGGTGCTGGGCTTTGTGGCCCTGTGGTTTACCATAGCCTATTTCAACAACAGCAGCATGATACGTGCTGCTGTGCATTCGCGTCCGCTTCAGCGCAGAGAGTGCCCGCGCATATATAACATGGTGGAAAACCTGTGCATGTCGCAGGGCATGTCCATGCCGGCCATCAACATCGTTGAAGACGATGCGCTCAATGCCTTTGCCAGCGGCATAGACAAGAGAAGTTACGCCGTTACCCTCACCACCGGCATCATGGAGAGGCTTGACGATGACGAGCTTGAGGCCGTCATAGCCCACGAGCTGAGCCACATACGCAACCGTGACGTCAGGCTCATGGTCATATCGATCATCTTTGTGGGTATATTCGCCATTATAGCCGAGATAATGTTGCGCACACTATCGGTGTCGCGCATAAGAAGCTCGCGCGACGACAAGGACGGCAACGGCGCCGCTGTGCTCATGCTTTTGGTTATGGTGGTGTCTGTGGTGTGTTATTTCATCACCGTGCTGATGCGCTTTGCCATATCGCGCAAACGTGAGTTCATGGCCGACGCAGGCTCTGCCGAGATGACGCGCAACCCTTTGGCTCTCGCCTCGGCACTGCGTAAGATATCGGGCGACCCCGGGTTGGAGCATACCGAGCGTGACGATGTGGCGCAGCTTTTCATATTCCATCGCAAAAAAAGCGGCTTCTTCAAAAGTCTGTTTGCCACACATCCGCCTATCGAAGAGCGAATAATGGTGCTGGAGCAGTTTTAAATGCGGATATATAAGGTTGTCAGGTGGTCGCTGTGTGCGGCCACTGTCGTTTATGCGTGGCATATAGATCACCTGCGATAAAGGCGTCAGGAAGAAACGTCACGCCGCTGAAATCATCGCGCATATTCGTCCGGACGAGGGAGAAAAGCCTGACGGTGCAATTATGATGCCTTATTTCAAAAAAAATCACCGTCCGTGAAATAAGTTGCCGAAACATGGCGTTTTAATTTTGAATTTCAGAAAACGGGTGTGCCGAAAGAGGCTCCGGCATAGGCAGGTCACAGTAATAAAAGCTCCGGTCACCCGTTGTTATCAGAGTATCGACAACATGCACACAAATATTTGCCGACATTTCCGCCGGCATGACGACACATCGCCTTGTTGTCAGATAAAACGTCTTATCGGAATAAAATTAACTTAAAGACCTCACAGGTCTCGAAACAGCAAATAAAAGGAAACAATATGAAAAAGAAACTTTTTGCCGTGGCACTCTTTGCCGCAGTCATAGGCGGCTTATCGGCTTACGGTGTTTTCAGATTGACCGACAGCAAAAACGATCAAAGGCAGATAAGCGTGCAGATGCAGATGCCCGACCCGTTCAAGCCGGTCGTCACTTCCGACAAAGCGAGTTACTCTTTCACCTGCGACGAGGGAGAGAAGCGCGCATTTGCCGACCTTACATTCGCCTCTGAGAAGACCGTGCCTGCCGTTGTCAATATCGACAAGCGCGAGATGGTCAGCACGCAGGGGCAGTTCTTCGACGATCCGTTCCTTGAGTTGTTCGGTTTTCAGCAGGGGCAGGGCAGCCGCATGCCGCAGCAGCGCGAACGTCGCTCGGGCGGTTCGGGAGTCATCATATCGGAAGACGGTTATATCGTAACCAACAACCATGTGATAGAGAATGCCTCCTCCCTCAAGGTGACCCTCTCTGACGAGAGAAGCTATCAGGCCAAACTCATAGGCACCGACCCCACCACCGACATAGCCCTCATAAAGATAGATGCCGCGGGGCTTCCCACTGTCGCTTTCGGTAACTCTGAGAAGTTACGCTTGGGCGAGTGGGTCATAGCCGTGGGCAGCCCGTACGGACTCAACTCCACCGTCACGGCAGGCATCATCAGCGCCAAGGGCCGCAACCTCGACGTGATACCCGACCAGTTCCGCCTCGAGTCGTTCATACAGACCGATGCGGCCGTCAACCCGGGTAATAGCGGCGGTGCTCTTGTCAACACATCGGGTGAGCTGGTGGGCATCAACACCGTAATCAAATCGCCCACGGGCAGTTATGCGGGTTACTCTTTCGCCGTGCCCTCCAACATAGTCAAGAAGGTGGTGGTCGACCTTATGGAGTATGGGTTCGTGCAACGCGCACTCATGGGCATAGGCTATAACGAGATAAACGACGCCTTTATAGAGGCGCGAGGCAAAGAGCTGGGCATCAGCGATAAAGGCGGTCTCTATGTGGGTTCTGTCGATGAGAACGGCGCGGCCGCGGCTGCAGGCATCAGAAAGGGCGACATCATAATCTCGATAGACGGCGTAAGGACCGACAAAAGCTCGAATCTGCAATCGGTTATAGCCCAGCACCGTCCCAACGACAAAGTGGCCGTTGAAATAAAAAGAGGCTCTCAGGTGAAACAATTTGAGGTTGTTTTACGTAATAAGGCAGGAGAAGCGAAATTACTGGATAAAAACAGTGTCGACGTGGTGGCATCGTTGGGTGGCAAGTTTACCGACCTTGGCGACAAGGCCAAAGCCAAACACAAGCTCAGCGCCGGTGTGCAGGTGGTCGAGGTTAACGGCGGATTGTTGGCCAAGGCAGGCATACGTCCGGGTTATATAATAACCCACATCAACGGAGCGGCCATACGCAACATTTCAGACATCAACCGCATAACGGACGCCGTGCGCACGATAGACGGCCTCTATCCCGACGGTCGTTATGTAAGTTACTCGATAGTCGACCGCCAATGATAAAACATAATCAGCAACGAGGATAATAATGAGACAGTTAAAAATCACAAAATCGATCACCAACAGAGAGAGTGCCTCACTCGACAAATATCTTCAAGAGATAGGCAGGGAAGATCTGATCTCTGTTGAAGAGGAGGTGGAGCTGGCCCAGCGAATCAAAAAAGGCGATCAGGATGCTTTGGAAAAACTGACAAGGGCCAATCTGCGCTTCGTGGTGTCGGTTGCCAAACAATACCAAAATCAAGGTCTTAGCTTGCCCGACCTTATCAATGAGGGCAACCTGGGTCTGATACGGGCAGCCGAGAAATTCGATGAGACGCGTGGTTTCAAGTTTATCTCGTATGCCGTGTGGTGGATTCGCCAGTCCATACTCCAGGCTTTGGCAGAGCAGTCACGCATAGTGCGTCTGCCGCTCAACCAGGTGGGTTCTTTGAACAAGATAAACAAGGCGTTGGCCAAGTTCGAGCAGGAGCACGAACGCACACCCTCGCCCGAAGAGCTGGCCACCGAGCTCGACCTGCCCAAAGAGAAGGTGGCCGACACCCTCCGCGTATCGGGTCGCCATGTGTCGGTGGATGCCCCCTTTGCCGAAAGCGAAGACAACAGCCTGCTCGACGTGCTTGTCAACACCGACTCGCCCAATGCCGACAAGGGCCTTATAAACGAGTCGCTCTCGACAGAGGTCGAACGTGCGCTTGCCACCCTCACAGAGCGTGAGAGAGACATAATAAAATATTTCTTCGGCATAGGGTGCTCTGAGATGACCCTTGAGGAGATAGGCGAGAAATTCGGACTGACACGCGAACGCGTACGACAGATAAAGGAGAAGGCAATACGCCGCCTGCGTCACAACTCGCGAAGCAAATTGCTAAAATCATATCTGGGTTAAGATCCCGAAAGATTCTTTGTAAGAAGTCGCCCAAAAGGCGACTTCTTTTTTTATTGCATGGGGAAACAGGCTGTTGCAACTGCGTGGTGAAAAGTAAATGAGATAAAAGAGCGGCTTTGTCTTGACAGAGCCACGGGCATCCGCAGGGGCATCACCTTTTAGAAAACCTTCCGGCCCCAAAATCTGCGGAGCGAAAAGCCTTGCCGTGAGACAGCGATGTTTTGACGTGCGGCGTGGAGGAGAGTGCTTGTTCAGTGAATAAAAGAACAGCCGCTTATGTATGTGTGTGCCTCCGTTTGTTGGTTTTCTGCCCGCTGCGAGGTGCGGGCCGCTCGGGATGTGTGACCTCGTATCGGAACAATACGGCATGCTTTGTAATGCCGGCTGTCAGGAAAGTGTGCGGTTGTCGTTCCTCGCGCAGGGTATGCGACAGGGGGCGTGAGGCGTAAAACATGAATGACGGGGTGGAAGGGATATGATTGCCGGAACAAAACCATGTCGCAGCGGGAAACAGCAGCGTGACTGTTGCCGACATGGGTAACGCGGCAGCGTAAGATGCAGGCATGGCCGTCGATACCTCTTGCCGCAACGCTTATTTTACCACGAACAGATCTTCGTTTTCACGCTTCATGTAATAGTGCTCGCGGGCGTAACGCTCAAGGAAGCGTTTGTCGGTTTTGAGACGGTATATCATGATGCTGTCGCGCTCTATCTGCTCACGGAGGCTGTCGCGCCTGTGAGACAACTCTTTGAACCTGTTGTCCAACGACCTTTTGTAACGTATGTTGTTGCTGTCAAGGAAGAATATCAACAGCAGAAACACAACCGTCGACAACAATATCAGCTGCCAGTTGGTGAGCACCTTGCTCTTGTTTTTTTCTTTCATTGCCTATCCTATAAAATGGTTTATCGGGCCGTGACCGTGGCCCCACTCCATGTGTCGGCCCGAGTCTATGGCTCTGTGGACGAACTCTTCGGCCCCGGTCACGGCATCGCGCAGGTTGGCCCCCATAGACAGACGCGCCGTTATCGCAGCGCTTAACGAACATCCCGTGCCGTGTGTGTTGGGGGTCTCTATGCGGGGGAATGAGAAGTCGCATACGTCACCGGAGACGAAGTCGTACAAACGGTCGACAATAAGGCTCCCGCTCAGGTGTCCCGCCTTTATGAGCACCGCCTTGCAGCCGAGTGCCCTGAAAGCCTCGGCGGCACGGTCAAAGCCGTCGCTGTCATCGAGTCTTATGCCGGTTATGGCGTAAACTTCGGGTATGTTGGGTGTTACCAGCATTGTGTGTGGCATAAGCTCTGTTATGACGGCTCGGGCGGCAGCGTCGTCTATGAGCCTGTCGCCCGATGTGGCCACCATCACAGGGTCTATGACCGGCTGCGGCAACCTTCCTTGCGATGCAGCCTCGGCCACCACCCTCACAATGTCTGCCGACGGCAACATGCCGCACTTGACAGCCGCCACATCCATGTCGTCGAGCACTGCGTCCATCTGCGCCGTGACCATGTGGGCCGACACCGTATCTATGGCTCTTACGCCGCATGTGTTCTGCGCCGTGAGCGATGTTATGACGGTGGCGCAATATACCCCGGCGGCAAAGGCGCTCTTCATGTCGGCCTGTATGCCGGCGCCCGCCGAGCTGTCGCTTCCGGCAATGGTCATCATTATCTTACGTCTCATGGCAAATCATTTATGTATGTAACCGGAAAATGTCTCGTCCGAGGGGCTTCCGTAACGCAGCCACTCTATGCCCTTTCCCTGCGTTATACGCCCTATCGCAAAAGGCTCGTAACCGAACCGTGCACGAAAATCGTCCGTCAGCCTGCCGACCTCGTGGCAGTCCACTGTAAAGAGCAGCTTGTAATCTTCACCTCCGCACAAGGCCATCCTTACGGGGTCGGTACCCTCAGAGAGGCAATAGTCTGTAAGTTCTTGCGATAGAGGCACCTGCGACAGCTCCACCGAGGCCCCCACGGCCGACATGTCGGTTATCTGCCTGAGGTCTTTGGCAATACCGTCGGAAATGTCGGTCATGGCATGCACCTCGCATCGTCCTCCGAGCCATTCTCCCTCAAGAGTCTGAGGCATGGGGGCCAGGTGAGCCTCCACCAGGTGTTTAAGCCCGGCTGTCTTCGCGTCTGTGAGCACAGGGCACCTGCAGGCATCAAGGCCGAGCTCATGCACAAGAGCAGGCCTTTGCTGCAAGAGCCTCAATCCTGCGGCACTGTCGCCGAGGGTGCCGCCGACCATTATCACGTCCGACACCTTGGCGGCGGAGCGTCTCCTGATGCTGTCGGCATCGGCGCATCCCATAAGCGTCACCGATATTGCAAGGCCGTGCTCCGAGGCGGTGGTGTCGCCCCCCATCAGTGGCACGCCAAACCTCTCCGACAGGCGGGCGTAACCATCTATGAACTCCTCCTGCCAACTGTCGGACAGTGTGCCCGGGCGGGCTATCGACATGAACGATGCCACGGGTGATGCGCCCATGGAGGCCACGTCGCTCAGGTTTACCGCCAGCGCCTTATGGCCCAGCAGCCGGGGTGTGGTGGTGTCGAGCCTGAAGTGGACGCCCTCGGTGAGCATGTCGCAGGTGACGACTGTCGCTCTGCCGTTGCCTTGCGGTATTATGGCACAGTCGTCGCCTATACCCTCGCCGCATGGTGGTATGGAGTGCATGCGTCTCTTTACGGATGCGATAAATTCAAGCTCGTTCATCGGTTGTTGCCTTAATTTTTTCGATTAACAAAGATACACATTTAAAAAATTACTATCTTTGTTTTGCGGAATATTTTTTACTTGCCGGCAAATGATGAAGATTCTTATTATAAACGGACCCAACCTCAACCTGTTGGGCAAGCGTGAGCCGGGCATATACGGCCACACATCTTTCGACGCCTTTTTAGATACTCTCAAAAAGCGTTACCCCGACACCGCGTTCGACTGTTTTCAGTCTAACTGTGAGGGAGAGCTGATAGACGCCATACAGCAGGCCGACGGCGTTTATGACGGCGTGGTGTTCAATGCGGGCGGATATACCCACACCTCGGTGGCCATTGCCGACGCCATAGGCAGTGTGGCGGTGCCGGTTGTCGAGGTGCACATATCGTCCATATTGGCGCGCGAGCAGTTCCGTCACACATCGCTCATAGCCCCAAAGTGCGTGGGCTCCATAATGGGCTTCGGGCTCGACTCTTACACCCTCGGTGTGGAGGCGTTGCTGTTGCGGGCAGAGGCTGAATAGAACACAAGGCATGCTCTTTGTCGTAATCGGCATTGATATTGCATGAAAGAGCGTCGGGCATGAGTAAAGAATGCCGGGCCGACAGAAAATAACGCCGGGGCAGAAAAGAAGTCCGGCAGGAAATGGCGTCAGGCCAGAAAGCAGAACAAAAAGAGACGAACAAATATGAACAAGAGACGAACCAAAATAGTGGCGACCATCTCAGACCGCCGTTGCGATGTCGAGTTTATCGCCTCGCTCCATGAGGCCGGCATGAATGTGGTGCGCATCAATTCGGCACATGCCGACATAGAGGGTGCCACCCGCATTGTCGAGAACACACGCAAGGTGTCAGACTCGATAGCCATACTCATAGACACCAAAGGGCCCGAGATAAGAACCTCGCGCGTGGCCGACCCAGGCATCAAGGTGAGCAAGGGCGACACCCTGTGCGTCAGAGGCGGCGACAAAGAGGCACTCAGCAACCGCGACACCCTTATTGTCACCCACAAGTCAATTGCCGAAGACATCCCTGTTGGGGCGTCGCTGCTGATAGACGACGGCGAGCTCGAGCTTGTGGTCACCTCGCGTGAGGGCGACACCTTGGTGACACGCGTTGCCAACGACGGTGTCATCAAGAGCTTCAAGAGCGTCAATGTGCCCAACGTGCCCATAAGCCTGCCCTCGATAACCCCGCGCGACGAGATGTTCATACGCTGGGCCATAGACACCGACCTCGACTTCATAGCCCACTCGTTCGTAAGGAGCAAAGAAGACGTTTTGGCCGTGCAGAAGATAATAGACGAACGCAAAAGCCACATAAAAATCATCTCCAAGATAGAAAACCAGGAGGGTGTCAACAATATAGACGAGATTTTGGACTGCACGTACGGCATAATGATAGCCCGCGGCGATTTGGGTGTCGAGATACCCTCGGAGCAGATACCCATCATACAACGCACCCTTATCAAGAAGTGTGTGGAAGACAAAAAGCCGGTGATAGTGGCCACGCAGATGCTTCAGAGCATGATAACGAACCCGCGTCCCACACGCGCCGAGATAAGCGACATCGCCAATGCCATATATCAGCGCGCCGATGCCATAATGCTGAGCGGCGAGACGGCAAACGGACAATATCCCGTTGAGGCTGTCAACACCATGGCGCGCGTGTCAGAGCAGATAGAGCGCGACACCTCCACCATAGAGAACATCAACATGACCAGCGTCAACAACGAGATCACCGCCCAGCTGGCCCGCTCTGCCGTAAGGGCATGCACCAACCTGCCGGTGAAAGCCGTGGTGATAGACACGCTCTCGGGACGTACGGGTCGTTATCTGTCGGCCTTCAGATGCTCTAAGGTGGTCTATGCCGCATGCTATCGCAAACATGTTATGCGCGAGATGGCGCTATCTTACGGCATATACCCCTCTTATCAAGAGCCGCCGCACTCGCACAACAACTTTCTTTACAACATACTCACCTCGCTGAGCAAAGAGGGCAAACTGTCGAACGATGAGCTGATAGTGGTGGTCGGCGGCGACTTCGGTGCTGCCAAAGGAGCCTCGTTCATGGAGATAGGCTCCGTGGGCAACCTGATAGACAAGGCAAGCCCCCTGAAGGGCGAAAACCCTTGCGAGAGATAACGCAAAAACAATTGTCAAACCTAACAACCAAATGCGATGAGAACAATTCCGGCATCAGAGCTTATAATCAACGAGGACGGCACCATATTTCACCTTCACATGCGTCCCGACCAGCTGGCCGGCAAGGTGGTGCTTGTGGGCGATCCCGGTCGGGTGCCCATGGTTGCCGACCGTTTCAGCGAGATAGAGTGCCGGGGGGCCAACCGCGAGTTCGTGTGGGTGACGGGCCGTTACCGCAACGAGCGCATGACGGTGCTCTCGACGGGCATAGGCTCTGACAACATCGACATTGTGATGAACGAGTTGGACGCCCTTGTCAACATAGATTTCGACACCCGCACCGTACGCGGCGACCGCACATCGCTCACCATATTGCGTCTTGGTACCTCGGGTGCGGTAAGTGCCGACATACCGTTGGGATCGTTTGTCATGGCCTCGCACTCCATAGGCATAGACCCCTTGGCACGATATTACAAGGGGGCGTCGAGCGTGTGCGATGCGGCTCTCGAAAAGGCTTTCATGGAGCATTTGGGATGGCCCGACACACTGTCGCGTCCCTATGCCGTTGAGGCGTCGCCGGTGATGCGTCGTCGTTTCGAGCCCATCGCCACAGAGGGGCTGACCCTCTCGGCTCCCGGTTTTTACGCTCCTCAGGGCCGGCAGTTGGCCCTCGTGCCTGAGATAGAGGGGCTGATAGGTAAAATAGAGAGCTTCCGCCATGAGGGACGGGCCATTACCAACATAGAGATGGAGAGCGCATCCATAGCCTTTATGGCTGCCATGATGGGGCACCATGCACTTACCATTTGCCTTGTGATAGCGCAACGCCATGACGGCGAGTCGAACGTAAATTACAACGACTCCATGAATACCCTCATTGCGGCGGCGTTGGCTCTGTTGGCATAATACATGCCTGTTGTCATACGCAAAGGTGTGTGCGTTTCACTTTAATGAGTGTCACGCATGCGCCTTTGTCTTTGTTGGAGAGAGGATGTTTCGTCGGCAGATGCCTGCTGTATCGCCATATAAGGACGCACACGGAAGGAAAGAGACGGTGTCGCGACGTTTCTGTTTTTGTTAATGAGGAAAAATTATTATCTTTGAGGGTTAAAATGCCCGTATAATAGTGTTTGAAAAGCTGCGTTAATGGCTCTCGAAGACTATCGGGGCAAAAACGGACTTTTTTAGAGAAAACAAAAACAAGATAATATGAATTTCACGATCTCAAGTTCTGCGTTATTGTCGTTGCTTCAAAACACAGGCAAGGTGACCCCTCCCAAGGCGACCATGCCCATTTTGGACTATTTCCTTTTCAACCTTGCTGACGGCAAACTGTCGGTCACGGCCACAGACTTGGAGACAACCATGGTCTCTGAGCTGAATGTGGATGCGGCCACCGAAGAGGGCTCCTTGGCTGTCCCCTCGAGACTGATAATAGACGCATTACGTGAGCTTTCAGACCAGCCGCTGAACATAACGGTGGACAAGTCGACCTATGAGGTGACGTTGGCGTGGCGTACAGGTCGTATAACGATTCCCGGTCTGGCCGGCACCGGATACCCCGAGCTTGCCTCTCTGGCCGACAACCATCAACGTATAAAGATTGCCGCAGAGGGCCTCATGCACGGTGTTGCCAAGACCATCTTCGCAACGGGCGAGGGAGAGCTTCACCCCGTTATGAACGGCATCTATTTCGACATAACCCCCGAGTCGATAACTTTCGTCGCCACAGATGCCTTCAAACTGGCCAAGATAACGATGCGCGGTCAGAACGGAGCCGCAGAGGCCGCCTCGTTCGTGCTGCCCAAGAAGCCGGCGTTGTTGTTGCGCTCGCTGCTGGCCAAAGAGACCGAGGATGTGACAATAGAGTTCGACTCTAAATACATCGCTTTCACGCTTAGCGGATATAAGCTCATAACACGCGCCATAGAGGGACGTTATCCCAACTATAACAGCGTCATACCCACCACCAACACCAACAAGGTGATAATAGACCGCGCCGCTTTTCTGGGCAGCATACGCCGTGTGTCGGTATGTTCGTCGGCAGCGACCAGCCTGGTCAAGTTCAACATAGAGCAGGGCAAGATGGTGGTTGCCGCGCAAGACACCGACTTTTCCGTGTCGGCCGAAGACACCATAGAGTGCAACTATGACGGCGCACCGCTCTCGATAGGCTTCAAGCACACCATTCTGTCCGAGATGCTTTCCAACATATCGGCCAAAGAGGTGTCGTTCGAGTTGGCCGACTCGACGCGTCCGGGGCTTGTGATACCCACAGGCGAGACCGATGAGTTTGAGGGCGAGATGGTGATGTTGCTTATGCCTATATTGAGCTGATATGGAACTTAACATAAAAAATCCACTGATATTCTTCGACTTGGAGACCACCGGCATAAACGTGTCGAGCGACCGTATTGTGGAGATATCAATGGTTAAACTGTCGCCCAACGGTGAAAAGACCGTCAAGACGCGACGTGTCAACCCCGGGATGCATATACCCGAAGAGGCGTCGGCCGTGCATCACATAACAGATGACGATGTGCGTGACGAGCCCACATTTCGCGAGATAGCCAAGTCGTTGGCGGCATTTATCGAGGGGTGTGACTTCGCAGGTTTCAATTCAAACCGTTTCGATGTGCCCATGTTGGCCGAGGAGTTCATACGCGCAGGTGTCGACGTCGATTTCGCCTCTCGCAAATTCATTGACGTGCAGACAATATTCCACAAGATGGAGCAACGCACGTTGGTGGCCGCATATAAGTTTTACTGCGACAAAGATTTGACCGGGGCTCACTCGGCCGCCGCCGATACAATGGCCACCTATGAGGTGCTTAAAGCACAGCTCGACCGTTACCCCGAGCTTAAAAACGACGTGTCGTTCCTATCGGAGTTCAGTTCGCATACGCGCAATGTCGACTTTGCCGGACGCATCATATATGACGA
The DNA here is from genome assembly GCA_947054185.1 of uncultured Rikenellaceae bacterium. Lineage (GTDB taxonomy): Bacteria > Bacteroidota > Bacteroidia > Bacteroidales > Rikenellaceae > CASDZP01. The sequence continues at coordinate 12,407 of CAMRVW010000039.1, forward strand.
CAACGGCGTGGAGGTGTTCAACTTCGGCAAGCACAAAGGACAAAGCGTCGCCAAGGTGTTCTTGACGGAGCCCAATTATTACAACTGGATAATGGACGGCGACTTCCCCGCTTACACCAAAAAGATAGTGACACGCATAAAATTGCGCGGCCTGAACGGTGAATGTAAACGGTAAACTCGCTGAAGTGTGTGCGGTTGAGCCTTAAGTGTTGAGGCATGGGTGATGTCTCGGCGGCCCGGGAGTGACGATTTGGCAATGGAGTGGGGGGCTATTGTTTTTCGAGGTGGCATGTGCAGGCCTGGTTTATTTTAGGGGAGTACATGCGACACTTTAAAAAGGATATGATGTTTTTTGGGGGAGTGTGCGGCGGGGGAGTGTACGGCAAAAAAAGATTTGGTGACGCGATATTGACAGCTTCTCATATCGCATCTTAAATAGCATGAGATGAAGAAATTACTTCTTGTATTACTTCTTTTGACGGGTTCGTTTTCCGAGTATGTATATGCTTACGACACGACAGAAGCCTATGCCGAGCCCAAGAAGAAAAAGCGCAAGGCCTATCTGACGCATGTGGTCGGCACGGGCGAGACTATCTATTCCATTCTGGTGCGTTACGGTTTGCCTTTATCGGTATTGCGTGAAGACAACCCCGAGCTTGCCGACATAGGGAGGCTTCGTGTGGGCGCCATATTGCAGATAAACAAGTCGCGCATAGGCAGCGCCGACAAATCGCAGATAGCTGCCGAGATAGAGGCCGACAGGCTGCTCAATCACAGAGGCGAAGAGGTGCGTCACGACACCGACATATATGCCGACGACAAATCTGAGATTATCGTCGACAGCGAGGGTTTCGTGCACCACACCGTACGCAAGGGCGAGACCCTTTTCAGCATAAGCCGATATTACGGTGTGGCGGTGCCGGTATTGCGTGAGCAGAACATGGAAAAGCTATATGAGGGTCTCAGGGCCGGTGATGAGTTGTTGGTACCCATAGATAAGTCGTATATCGAGAAGGGCGAATTTCACGGACGCCCCATACGTCTTATGGGTGACGGCAATGATCCGGACGCTTACGAAGGAACCAGGCCCATAAGGCATTACGGCACCGCATCGATGCCTATAAATGTTGCCCTGATGTTGCCCATGACGTCGGAAGGACGCGCACAGACCCAGTTTTCCGAGTTTTACCAAGGGGTATTGGTCGCCTTGGACACTATGAAGCGTGAGGGTGCATCCATCAACATGCGTCTTTACGACACCATGCACGACAGTACCAAGGTCAGCTCCATAATATCTTCGGGTGAGATTGCCGATGTCGATCTTATAATAGGGCCTGTTTACGGCGATACTTTCGAGCAGGTGGCCCGTTATGCTCATAAACGCCAGATACCCATAGTGTCGCCATTGGTGAGCGTCGATTGTAATGACAACCCGTTTGTCTATCAGATGGTTTCAGATGAGTCGTCGCATTACGACAAGCTTTCGACGCTGTTTTATGGCAAGAGGGTCGTTATAATGGAGACAGGCGATGAAGATAAAGACTTTATAGACTTCGTGATGCGTCATGCAGACGATTGCACCATCGAGACATTCGACAGAGAGGTGAAACCCGACGAGGCAGCCATGGCCATACCCGACAACAAAGTGACGGTATATGTCGTGGGTACAAAATCACGCGACATGACCATTCAGGTCATATCTAAGCTCGCAGGCATCAAAACAATGGCCGGCGGGTTGAAAGACATAAGCGTGGTGGCGTCGTCACGCATTGCCCGCATGGGTATCGACCCCGCCACCTTGTTCAAACTGGGTGTTAGTTATGTCACCACATACCATGTCGACCGTTCCAACCTTTTGGTGCGCAAGTTCGACGCCAATTACATAGGCTTGTTCGGCAAGGTGCCGTCGTTGTATGCATACAAAGGTTATGACCTGGCCATGTTCTTCTTCGGCTCGATGCTTGAAACAGGATCAAACTTCGGCGATTACATGGACAACTATTACACCACCATACTGCAAAGCCGTTACAAGCTCAAAAAAGTCAATCCCGAAGGTAAGTTTATCAACACTGAGTGGGTATTGGTAACTTACACTCCCGAGTATAACATCGTGGTGCAATAACCCCGGAACTGCGGGCACTGCGTTTTTTGCGAGCACTGCCTTAAGGCGGCCCTTCCGGGGGAGGGGTCACGGACCCCGTTTTGAGATACTGAGGAACAA